>CALRXG020000008.1:0-34412 GCA_943372075.1 Bordetella parapertussis
TGCCGGTCTCGACCGCGAGGTCCGGATTGTGCTCGGCCTGCGCGAGGATGACGACAAATCCGCCCGGCGATACCTTGGCGCCGGGATTGTTGACCACGCGCCGACTGACGCTCGCGAAGCGGCGCCCCAGCAATGCGTCGGTGACGACTTCCTTCAACCACCAGCGGCCGGCGACGGC
The DNA here is from genome assembly GCA_943372075.1 of Bordetella parapertussis. Classification (GTDB taxonomy): domain Bacteria; phylum Pseudomonadota; class Alphaproteobacteria; order Rhizobiales; family Xanthobacteraceae; genus Bradyrhizobium. Next base: position 179 of record CALRXG020000008.1, read on the forward strand.
GAGCAGATGCTGCTCGCTCTTGGTCTGCGCGATCTCGACCAGATCGTCGTCGCTGAGCCGCGACGATTCCTGCAGGATCGGCTGCGCGATCCTGATCTCGTCATTCCTGGCGAGGCGGCTGACGATCGCGGGCGGTGCCTGCGCGACCGGCGCGAGCTGTTCGCTGATCTCGGCAAGCGCCATCCGGGCGCTGATGTCGGCAAGCGCCCGGAGCTCGATGGTCTTGATCAGCCGATCGAGCACATTGTCGAACAGCTCGACCTGCTCACTGTTGAATTTGCCGGCGGAGCTGAGAAACAGATGGGTGACGCGCTTGGCCGAGGCGATGCATTTTTCGGCGGAGCCGGCGCGTATCGCCGCCTCGACCTCGTCGACAATCGCCTGCCCGGCAGTCAGCATTGCTCGTCCTGAGCCCGTCTCGCTTGCTTGTTCTAAGCCAGCTTGCAGCTCTATCGGGCGGACCTGAACGTTTCGTAAGGATAATGATCCGTAGAATCCCGGAGACCGTTCTTACATTTGATGCGTTGTCTTGACGCGAACCGGTATCTACTTCGCTCGAAAACGCTCTACTCGCCGTTCCAGCCGCAGGCCTTAAGCCGCTCCTGCATGTGGCCGGGCGCCGGCGCCACCACATGCACCGGGTCCTTGTTGCGGGAGATCGGGATGCCGATTTCGCGGGAGTGCAGATGCAAGATCGGCTCGCCGAAACGCGGGCCGTTGCCATAGATATTGTCGCCGACGATCGGCCAGCCCATCGCCGCCGCATGCACCCTGAGCTGATGGGTGCGGCCGGTGACCGGCTCCATCGCCAGCCAGGCGATGCCGTCGCCGCGGCCCAGCACCTTCCAGTTGGTGATCGCCTTCTGGCCGTCCGGGTCAGGCTTCTGCCACCAGCCGCGCTCGGCGTTGAGCCGGCCGAGCGCCATGTCGATGGTGCCTTGATCTTCGGTAGGGCCGCCCTCGACCACGGTCCAATAGGTCTTCGCGATCTTGCCGTGCTTGAACAGCAGCCCGAGCGAGGCAGTCGCCTTGCGGTGGCGTCCCAGGATCAGGCAGCCGGAGGTGTCCTTGTCCAGCCGATGCGCCAGCACCGGCAGCCGCGGCAAGCCGAACCGCAATGCGTCGAACGAGTCCTCCAGGTTGGGCCCGCCCTTGGGGCCGCGATGCACCGGCAGGCCGGCCGGCTTGTCGATCACCAGCATCAGCCCGTCGCGGTGGAGCACGCGGCCCAGGATTTCGTCCGCGGTCAGTTGGGGAACATCGATCAATTCGTCGAGACTTTCGTTTGTGGAGCGAAACGGCTAACACGTCAGCGCCATGAACGATACCACGGGAACAAAACAGAGCTGGTGGCAGCGGCTGAAGGGCGGCCTGAAGCGGACCTCGAGTTCGATCGGGACCGCGGTCGCCGACCTCGTCACCAAGCGCAAGCTCGATTCCGCGATGCTCGACGACATCGAGGATGTACTGCTGCGCGCCGATCTTGGGACCGATGTCGCGGTCCGCATCGCGCAGGCGGTCGGCAAGGGCCGCTACGACAAGGCGATCTCCGCCGACGAGGTCAAGGACGTCGTCGCGACCGAGGTCGAGAAGGTGCTGGCGCCGGTCGCGAAGCCGCTCGAGATCGATGCGTCGAAGCGACCCTTCGTCATCCTGGTCGTCGGGGTCAACGGCTCCGGCAAGACCACGACGATCGGCAAGCTGGCTGCCAAACTCTCCGCCGAGGGCCGCAAGGTCATGCTGGCCGCCGGCGACACCTTTCGCGCCGCCGCGATCGAGCAGCTCAAGGTCTGGGGCGAGCGCACCAAGTCGCCGGTCATCGCGGGCGCCCAGGGCTCGGATTCGGCGAGCCTCGCTTTCAGCGCCCTGACCGCCGCGAAGGAGCAGGCGCGCGACGTGTTGCTGATCGACACTGCGGGCCGGTTGCAGAACAAGTCCGAATTGATGAACGAGCTCGAGAAGGTCGTGCGTGTCATCAGGAAGGTCGATGCGACGGCGCCGCACGCGGTGCTGCTCGTGCTCGACGCCACGGTGGGACAAAATGCGCTGTCGCAGGTCGAGGCGTTTCATCGTACGGCAGGCGTCACCGGCCTCGTCATGACCAAGCTTGACGGCACGGCGCGCGGCGGCATCCTCGTTGCGCTGTCGGAGAAGCACAAACTGCCGGTGCATTTCATCGGCGTCGGCGAAGGCGTCGAGGATCTCGCGCCGTTCACGGCGAAGGATTTTGCCAAGGCGATTGCCGGGATCGAGGCATGATCTCGGTCGCGCCTCAAGCCAACATAGAGGTTTAATGGACAAGACCCAGCCGCATCCGCTGTTCAAGCTCGCGACCGAACTCGGGCCGCTGCTCGTGTTCTTCATCGCCAACGCCAAATACCATCTGTTCGTCGCCACGGCTGCGTTCATGGTGGCGATCGTGGCGGCGATGATCGCGTCCTATGTGGTGACCAGGCACGTGCCGATCATGGCGCTGGTGACCGGCGCGGTGGTGCTGGTGTTCGGGACCCTGACGCTGGTGCTGCACGACGAGACCTTCATCAAGGTCAAGCCGACCATCATCTACGGACTGTTCGCCGCGGTGCTCGGCGGCGGGCTGCTGTTCGGCCGCTCCTTCATCGCCGTCATGTTCGACCAGATGTTCAATCTGACGCCGCAGGGCTGGCGCATCCTCACCATGCGCTGGGCGCTGTTCTTCGCCGGCATGGCGGTGCTCAACGAGATCGTCTGGCGCACGCAGACCACGGATTTCTGGGTCAACTTCAAAGTGTTCGGCGTGACGCCGCTGACCATGATCTTCGCCATCGCGCAGATGCCGTTGACCAAGCGCTATCACCTCGAGCCGGTCTCGCTGGAAACCAGCGAGGCGGAAGCCGGCGACCTGCGGAAGTAGATCGAAACGCAGCGCGGGCAATTGCGCCGCGCCGCGTTCCGGGGCCTCAGCTCTTCTGCTTGGCGATGATCTTGTCCTTGATCTTGTCGTAGGTCGCTTGCGGCAGGATGTGCTTCTGCACCAGTTCATCCTTGCCCTTGTAGGGACGGCCCTTGATGATCGCGGCCGAGTAGGCCTTGCCGACGCCGGGCAGCGCGTCGAGCTGATCGGCGCTGGCGCTGTTGACGTCGAGCAGGTCGTCCTTCGCCATCCCCGTCGTCTTCGCGTCGGGCGTCACAGCCTTCGGCGCGGGAGCCATCTTGTTGACTTCCGATTTGGCGGCTGGCGTAGCCGGCTGAACGCCCTGGGCCATCGACGGCGTGGCCGTCAGCATGCCGATCGTGAGCGCAGTGGCGAGAAGTGAAGCGAGCGTGGTCTTGCGCATATGTCCCCTCCAGAGGAACGTTGATGTCAACGCTGCTGAGTTGGGGTTGCGTTCGTGGCGTTGCCGTGGCCGCGAAATGAACCACAGATAAACGCGTCGGAGTATTTTGCCGCAGGCATTTCGCGCGCCATTCAGCAGCGGTTCACGGCACCGCTGAATGACGATGCGCTTACTGCCCGGCCTTCAGCGCCTTCTCGATCTCGGCCTTCAGCACGGTGTTGACGTTCTCGGGCGTGACCGGGCCGACGAGCTTGTAGACGATGGTGCCCTCGCGTCCGACCAGGAAGGTCTCGGGCACGCCGTAGACGCCCCATTCGATCGAGGCGCGGCCATTGCTGTCGACGCCGACGATGCCGAACGGGTTGCCGTAGCGGCCGAGGAAGCGCCGCGCATTCTCCGGCGAGTCCTTGTAGTTGATGCCGATGATCTGGAAGCGTTTGTCCTTGCCGAGTTCGGTGAGCAGCGGCGCCTCGTCATGGCAGGGCACGCACCACGATGCCCAGACGTTGACGATCGAAACCTTGCCCTTGAAGGCGGTGGGATCGAGGCCGGGGACCGGCGTGCCGTCCTTCACCAGGCCGTCGAGCGCGGGCAGGGTGGTCTGCGGCGCCGGCCGGCCGATCAAGGCCGAGGGAATCCGCGAGGGATCGCCGCCATAGAGCCGCAGCAGGAACAGTCCGGCGAGGCCGAGGAAGATTACCAGCGGCAGCACCACCAGCAGGCGGCGGGCTTGCGGCGGGCTGTTGGTCGCCTGCTCGCTCATCGGATATCCGCCGCGCTGCGGCCGGAACGGCGCGTGATGCCGCTGGCCTCGATCTCCTTCAGGCGCGCCTGCTGCCGGCGATAGTCGGCGATGATCCAGACGATCAGCAGCAGCACGACGGCTGCAACCAGCGCGTAGGACGTCACGATGAAGGAGGCATAGGGTCCGAGCGACATCGTGTCACGCCGCTCCAATCTCACTGGACGCGCTTTGCTCGCGCGAACCAGCCGTGAACGAGACGCGGCTGGCCTGCATCATCTGCAGGCTGCGCACGCGCCGGCGCAGGATCTCGTTGCGCATCGCGGCCAGATGCAAGGTGACGAACAGCAGCGAAAATGCGATCGCCATCACCAGCAACGGCCACAGGAAGGCCTTGTCGAGCGTCGAGCCGCCCATGCGCAGCACCGAGGCCGGCTGATGCAGCGTGTTCCACCAGTCGACCGAGAATTTGATGATCGGGATGTTGATCGCGCCGACCAGGGTGAGCACCGCCGCCGCCCGCGCCGCGCGCGAAGGATCCTCCACCGCGCGCCACAGCGCGATCAGGCCGAGATACATCAGGAACAGGATCAGGACCGAGGTCAGCCGCGCATCCCACTCCCAATAGGTGCCCCACATCGGCCGGCCCCACAGCGAGCCGGTGACCAGCGCCAGGAAGGTGAAGGCGGCGCCGATCGGCGCTGCGGCTTTCGCGGCGACGTCGGCCAGCGGATGTCGCCACACCAGCGTGCCGAGCGCGGCCACGCTCATGACGCCCCAGACGAACATCGATAGCCACGCATTCGGGACGTGGATGAACATGATCTTGACCGTGGCGCCCTGCTGGTAGTCGTCGGGCGCCATTGCTGCCTGGGTGAGCCCGATCGCCAGCAGGATCGCGGTCGCGCCGGCGAGCCACGGCAGGATCCGCGCGGTCAGCGCCAGAAACCTGGTCGGATTGGCGAGGTCGGTCAGCGTCTCGGTCAGCTTCATGGCACCCTGATAGTCGTCCGATGTGAGCGAAGCAATTGGCCGAATTCCCCTCGGGAAGATTTGATCTGGCTCATATCAATCCAGCCCGTGCCGCAGGCTCGCGGCGGCGGCAAACGGGCCGATCACGAGGCTGGCAAGCGACAGCGCGCACAGGATCGAGAATGGTGTTCCGAACGGCAACGGTCCCGATATGGCCGCCTGCGAGGCCGCAACGCCAAAGATCAGCACCGGGATCGACAGCGGCAGCACCAGCACCGCGAGCAACAGCCCGCCGCGATGCAGCGTCACCGCCAATGCCGCGCCGATCATGCCGGTGAAGGTCAGCGCCGGTGTTCCCGCCAGCAAGGTCGCCGCGACCGCAAGCGTTGCCGTGCCGTCGAGATTGAGCAGCAGGCCGAGCACCGGGGTTGCGATGATCAGCGGCAGTCCGGCCGCGATCCAGTGCGCCAGCGCCTTGGCCGCGCAGGCCAGTTCCAGCGGCGTCCGGCTCATCACGATGAGGTCGAGCGAGCCGTCCTCATGGTCGGCCGTGAACAGCCGGTCGAGAGTGAGCAGGCTCGCCAGCAGCGCGCCGAGCCAGAGGATGGCGGGGCCGAGCCGCGACAGCAGCGCGAGGTCGGGCCCGACCGCGAACGGCATCAGCACCGTGACGGTGAGGAAGAACAGCACCCCGATCAGCGCACCGCCACCGACGCGCAGCGCGATCCGGATGTCGCGGCGGATCAAGGCCGTCAGCGCGCTCATGCCGCGCCTCCCATCCGGAAATCGCGCGTAGCGATGCCGAGCGGCAGATGGGTCGCTGCAACGATCAGGCCGCCGTTCGCAAGATGGTCGCGCATCAGTCCGACGAACAGCGCCTGGCCGGCGGCATCGAGCGCCGAGGTCGGCTCGTCCAAGAGCCAGACCGGCCGCCGCACCGAGAGCAGGCGGGCGATCGAGAGACGCCGGCGCTGGCCGGCCGAGAGATAGGCCGCCGGCAGGTGGGCGGCGTGGTCGAGCGCCACCGCGGCAAGGCAGTGGTCTGTGTCCTGGGCTTCCCCGCCGAGGAATTCCCGCCAGAAGGAAAGATTTTCCGCGACGCTCAGTGCCGGCTTCAGGGCATCGCGATGGCCGAGATAGTGCGCCTGTTCGGGCAGGCTGAGCTCGGCCTCGCCGCCTTCGAGCGCGATCGATCCCTCGGCCGGAACCAGGAGTCCGGCGAGGACGCGCAGCAGCGAGGTCTTGCCGGCGCCGTTGGGGCCGGTGATCGCCAGCGCCTCGCCGGCTGCGGCGGAAACGTCGAGGTTGGAGAACACCTCGCGCCCGCCGCGCACGCATTTCAGGTTTTGTCCGGAGAGCCGCATGGTTCGTTGTGTCACAGCCCTCTGAAATCTTTCGCTACCGCGTGAGAATTTTTGGGTCGCGTGATGCCGCGCCACGCTTGTCGGTGTGGCGGCGCTTCTAGAAAGGTTCTATAAGCCCGGAACTTGATGCACCACACACAACCGGCGGCCGCAAGCCACCCTCCGGGCCATCCCTCGGCCAGTGTCGTTCGCCGGTGTTTAGTTACCCTTGCCGGGTATAACTGAGAATTGGGATTCCTCGCATGACCTCACTCGACAGCTTCAAATGCCGCAAGACCTTGAAGGTCGGCGCCAAGTCCTACGTCTATTACAGCCTGCCCCTGGCAGAGAAGAACGGACTGAAGGGTATTTCGAAGCTGCCGTACTCGATGAAGGTTCTGCTCGAGAACCTGCTGCGCAACGAGGATGGCCGCACGGTCAAGAAGGAAGACATCGTCGCGGTGTCGAAGTGGCTGAAGAAGCGCCAGCTCGAGCATGAAATCGCGTTCCGCCCGGCGCGCGTCCTGATGCAGGATTTCACCGGCGTGCCGGCCGTGGTCGATCTCGCCGCGATGCGCAACGCGATGCAGAACCTCGGTGGCGATGCCGAGAAGATCAACCCGCTGGTGCCGGTCGATCTCGTCATCGACCACTCGGTGATCGTCAACTTCTTCGGTGACAACAAGGCATTCGCGAAGAACGTCACGGAGGAATACAAGCAGAACCAGGAGCGCTACGAGTTCCTGAAGTGGGGCCAGAAGGCGTTCTCGAACTTCTCGGTGGTGCCGCCCGGCACCGGCATCTGCCACCAGGTCAATCTCGAATACCTCGCCCAGACGGTGTGGACCAAGAAGGAGAAGATGACGGTCGGCCGGAAGACCGGCACCTTCGAGGTCGCCTATCCGGACTCGCTGGTCGGCACCGATTCGCACACCACGATGGTCAACGGCCTCGCCGTGCTCGGCTGGGGCGTCGGCGGCATCGAGGCGGAAGCCTGCATGCTCGGCCAGCCGCTGTCGATGCTGCTGCCCGAAGTGGTCGGCTTCAAGCTCAAGGGCGCGCTCAAGGAAGGCGTCACCGCGACCGACCTCGTGCTCACCGTCACCCAGATGCTGCGCAAGCTCGGCGTGGTCGGCAAGTTCGTCGAGTTCTTCGGCCCCGGCCTCGACTTCCTGTCGGTCGCTGACAAGGCGACGATCGGCAACATGGCGCCCGAATACGGCGCGACCTGCGGCTTCTTCCCGGTCGATGCCGCGACCATCGATTACCTGAAGACCTCGGGCCGCAAGGCCGATCGGGTCAAGCTGGTGCAGGCCTATGCCAAGGCGCAGGGCCTGTTCCGCACCGCGAAGTCGGCCGATCCTGTTTTCACCACCACGCTGACGCTCGACCTCGGCGACGTCGTGCCGTCGATGGCCGGCCCGAAGCGTCCCGAAGGCCGCATCGCGCTGCCCGCTGTGTCGACCGGTTTCGCGACCGCGCTGGTTGGCGAATACAAGAAGCCCGAGGGTGAGCAGAAGCGCTACGCGGTCGAAGGCCGCGACTTCGACCTCGGCCATGGCGACGTCGTGATCGCCGCGATCACCTCCTGCACCAACACCTCGAACCCGAGCGTGCTGATCGGCGCCGGCCTGCTGGCGCGCAAGGCGGCCGCCAAGGGCCTCAAGGCCAAGCCGTGGGTGAAGACCTCGCTCGCACCGGGCAGCCAGGTGGTGGCGGAATATCTCGCCAATTCCGGCCTGCAGGCCGATCTCGACAAGGTCGGCTTCAACCTGGTCGGCTTCGGCTGCACCACCTGCATCGGCAATTCCGGCCCGCTGCCGGAAGACATCTCGAAGTCGATCAACGACAACGGCATCGTCGCTGCCGCCGTGCTGTCGGGTAACCGCAACTTCGAAGGCCGCGTCTCGCCCGACGTGCAGGCGAATTACCTCGCCTCGCCGCCGCTGGTGGTCGCCCATGCACTTGCCGGCACCGTGACCAAGGATCTCGCAGTCGAGCCGCTCGGCATCGGCAAGGACGGCAAGCCGGTGTTCCTCAAGGATATCTGGCCGACGACCAAGGAGATCAACGCCTTCATGAAGAAGTACGTCACTGCGACGATCTTCAAGAAGAAGTACGCCGACGTGTTCAAGGGCGATACCAACTGGCGCAAGATCAAGACCACGGAAAGCGAGACCTATCGCTGGAACATGAGCTCGACCTATGTGCAGAACCCGCCTTATTTCGAGGGCATGAAGAAGCAGCCGGAGCCGGTCACCGATGTGGTCGACGCGCGGATCCTGGCGATGTTCGGCGACAAGATCACCACCGACCACATCTCGCCGGCCGGTTCGATCAAGCTGACCTCGCCCGCCGGCAAGTTCCTCAGTGAGCACCAGGTGCGTCCCGCCGACTTCAACCAGTACGGTACGCGCCGCGGCAACCATGAAGTGATGATGCGCGGCACCTTCGCCAACATCCGCATCAAGAACTTCATGCTGAAGGGCGCCGACGGCAACATTCCGGAAGGCGGTCTCACCAAGCACTGGCCCGACGGCGAGCAGATGTCGATCTACGACGCCGCGATGAAGTATCAGGCGGAAGGCGTGCCGCTGGTGGTGTTCGCCGGCGCCGAATACGGCAACGGCTCGTCGCGCGACTGGGCCGCGAAGGGCACGCGTCTGCTCGGCGTGCGCGCGGTGATCTGCCAGAGCTTCGAGCGCATCCATCGCTCCAACCTGGTCGGCATGGGTGTGCTTCCGCTCACCTTCCAGGAAGGCACGTCGTGGTCCTCGCTCGGCCTGAAGGGCGATGAGAAGGTCACGATCCGCGGGCTGCAGGACGATCTGAAGCCGCGTCAGACGCTGACGGCCGAGATCGTCTCCGGCGATGGGGCTAAGAAGGATGTCCCGCTGCTCTGCCGCATCGATACGCTGGACGAGCTCGACTACTATCGCAACGGCGGCATCCTGCATTATGTGCTGCGCAAACTCGCGGCCTAACGCGGATTTGTGATCGGTGCCTCACTGCTTAGTGAGTAGCGGCTAAAAAGAAGGCGGCCTATGAAAAGGCCGCTTTCTCGCGTTTTGGGGCACGCAAGTTCAGGGACAACTTCATGCTCCGTACAAATACGGATGGAAATCATCACGACTGGTTCGCAGTATGACAGCGATGATGGCCTATAACTCGTTCTCGCGGTGGTCCAGCGCTCTCGGTATCTGCGCGATCGTTGCAGTCATTCGCCCAGCTCACGCCGATCCGCGTGCCGTCGTCGAACTCTTCACATCGCAGGGATGCTCGTCCTGTCCGCCCGCGGACAAGATCATCGGTGATCTCGCGAAGGACCCCAACGTCATCGCGCTGAGCATGCCGATCGACTATTGGGACTATCTCGGCTGGAAGGACACGCTGGCCGATTCCCGCTTCAGCGCACGCCAGAAAGCCTATTCGCATATGCGCGGCGATCGCGACGTCTATACGCCGCAGGCCGTGATCAACGGGTCGGCGCATGTGATCGGCAGCGACCGCGCCAGCATCGAGAGCGCGATCAGGGATACCGAGAAGAGCGGCAGCGTGATGTCGGTGCCGGTGACGATGACGTTGAGCGGCAAGCAGATCAACGTGTCGGTGGCTGCGTCGAAGTCGCCCGCAGTGTCGCGCGGCGAAGTCTGGATCTGCTCGATCTCGAAGTCGGTACCGATCTCGATCGCGCGCGGCGAGAATCGCGGCCGCGAGGTCACCTACCACAATGTGGTGCGCAACCTGCTGAAGGTCGGTGACTGGAACGGCTCGTCGGGGAGCTGGACCGTGCCGCTGGAGAACATCACGCGCGATGGCGTCGATGCCGCGGCGGTCTATGTCCAGGACGGCAATCGCGACCGGCCGGGCCCGATGCTCGGCGCCGCGTTCACCTCGCTTCGCTAGATTCTCTTTCCGTTTGAAGCGTCGTTGGGCCGCGCGCGAGCTGCCGCGCAGCCGGGGCCACGGACCTGATCCAGAAATTTGTTGAAATCAATTTGCGTGTCCCTTGGGCACGCGCCACGATCGTGCGTGGGACGAGGGGTCCCCAAAAACAAAAAGGACCAACTTTCGTTGGCCCAGTGTTTGGGATTTGATTCCCCTGCGAACAGACCCGATCCCGACGGCCCCGGGGGGCTGGGGGCTGAGGAATCCGGAGCCGAAAGGACCGGGTCAACGCAGGATTATCTTTTCGCAGGGCAGCGGGGCGGGCGATGGGCGGAAGTGGGGCAGCAATATGATTCTGCTAACGTTCCCGTGACTCTGCGATTTTCCGGACAATCCGTCGCGCCGAGCGTGGTTAAGGCCCGGTTGCGTTGCGAATGGCCCCTTGCAGGGTCCTTCGCTTAGCGCAATCATGTCACTCTCGTGACGATCCCGAACAGGGGACACCGGTTATCGGGACATGATCGTTACCGAGATGAGCAGGAGGCGATCGATGAGTTTGATCTCGGAGGACACTGATCCGAGCGGGAATCGCGCCGCGGCACGACCCGCCGCTGCAGCCCCCCAGCCCAACCGCGTGACATTCAATCGACTCGAACTCAACCGCATCCTCAATCTCTATGGCCGCATGGTCGCCGACGGTGAATGGCGCGACTACGCGATCGACTTCCTGAAGGACCGTGCCGTGTTCTCGGTGTTCCGGCGGGCCTCCGAAATGCCGATCTACCGGATCGAGAAGGATCCCCGTCTGGCGCGCAAGCAGGGCATGTACAGCGTGATTTCGCCGACCGGCCTGATCCTGCGCCGCGGCCACGAACTCGAACGTGTGCTGCTCGTGATCGACCGCAAGCTGTCGCTGGTGTAGGCGCGGTCGTTCGACCCCGTAGCCGCGTCTAGCCTTGCAGCCCGGATCAGCGAAGCGAGATCCGGGACGGTCTTCCCATGCCGGCGCAGTTTCCCGGAGGTCGCTTCGCTGATCCGGGCTACAGAGCCGCCAATTCCCGGCACCTTTGCCGAGCGCACGCTGGCTCGCGCAAAAGAAAAAGCCCCGGCCGTTGGGCCGGGGCTCGGATCGATCGGTTCGCTCGCTGCGCTTAGTCGCGCTGGCCGAGCAGCTGCAGCAGCAGCGTGAACAGGTTGATGAAGTTCAGGTAGAGCGACAGCGCACCCGTGATTGCCGCACGCTCTGCCATCACGCCACCCTGCGAGGCGTAACCGTAGATGTAGTCGTTCTTCAGCCGCTGGGTGTCCCAGGCGGTCAGGCCCGCGAACACCAGCACGCCGACCACCGAGACGATGAACTGCAGCGCCGAACTCGCCAGGAACAGGTTGACCAGGCTCGCGATGATGATGCCGATCAGGCCCATGAACAGGAACGAACCCATGCCGCTCATGTCACGCTTGGTGGTGTAGCCGTAGAGGCTCAGCGCGCCGAACGTCGCCGCGGTGATGAAGAACACGCGCACGATCGAGGTGTGCGTGTACACCAGGAAGATCGACGACAGCGATACGCCCATCAGCGCGGAGAACACCCAGAACAGCATCTGGGCGGTCGCGGGCTGCAAGCGGTTGATGCCGGCCGAGATGACGAACACCATCGCCAGCGGAGCGAGGATGAACAGCCACTTCAACGGGCTCACGAACATCGCGACGCCGAACTGGGTCAGCGGCACCTTGCCAAAGTGAGCGACAGCAGTGGCCGGATCGGCCACCGCGGCCATGTAGACGCCGAGCGCGGCAAGGCCGGTGATGGCCAGGCCGATGCTCATGTAGTTGTAGATGCGCAGCATGTAGGCGCGCAGACCGGCGTCGACGGCCGCAGCGTCAATGCGCCCGGCGGCCCGGCCGAAAGGAGAAGCGTAGTTGCGGTCTAGGTCCGACATGGTCGAATTCCCGTGGTTGTCCCGGTGGAGCGCAAGGGATTTGCGGCGCCGGTGGTAAATCTAACTCAGATGGCTCGGTTTGCGGAACATTAATTCGGTGTCATTCAAACCGACTATCTGACCTGACTGGTATGTGGGAAATTAACACATCGCACGCAACCTTCCACGCGCGGCTGAATGTCGCTCTGGCCTAGCATTATTAGGCAAAACGGCGCTTTCGCCGCTACAAATTGTCACAAATTCCGCAACACCGAGGCCGGCTTCTGGTTCAGCGCGAGCAGCGTGCCGGCAAGCCCCAATCCGACCGTGACGATCAGCGCCGCGACCACGACCAGGGTGGCGCTGCCGGCTTGCCAGATGAAACTCAGAGTCATCAGCCGCGTCACGATCAGCCAGGCGGCGATCGAGCCGGCGATGACCCCGAACAGCGCGGTTGCAAAACCGATCATCAGATACTCCAGCGCGTAGGCGCCGAGCAGCCGCGCCCGGGTGGCGCCAAGCGTCTTGAGGATCACGGCGTCATAGACGCGGTGGCGGTGGCCGGCGGCGAGCGCGCCGCCCAGTACCAGGATCGCCGAGATCAGGGTCACGGCGCTGGCGCCGCGGATCGCCAGCACCAGGTTGCTGACGACACTGCCGACCGTCTCCAGCGCCTCGCGGACCCGGACGCTGGTCACCATCGGGAACGCGTCGGCGACCTGCTTGATGATGCGGGCGTCGTCATTGGAGCTCGCTTGGGTCGAGCTCGCGTGAGGCTCCGTCAAGGTGGCGACGTGGCTGTGCGGGGCGCCCTTGAAGGCGTTCGGCGAGAACACCAGCACGAAGTTGATGCCGAGGCCCTGCCAATCGATAGTGCGCAGATTGGCGATCTTCGCCGGCACGTCGCGGCCGAGCACGTTGACCACGATCTCGTCGCCGATCTTCAAGGACAACCCGTCGGCGATCTTCTTCTCCATCGAGACCAGCGGTGGTCCGCTGTAGTCCGGTCCCCACCATTCGCCCTCGACGATCTTCGAACCCTTGGGAACTTCGCCGGTGTAGGTCAGGCCGCGGTCGCTTTGCAGCACCCATTCGGAATCGACCGACGGCTTGAGCTGGTCGGCCTTGACGCCGCGCGCGGCGACGATCCGCCCGCGCAGCATCGGCACGTCCTCGACGGTAGAGCCGGGCGCGACCTGCGCCAGGAAGCTGCCGAAGCGGTCGGCCTCGATGGAGGGGATGTCGATGAAGAAGAACGACGGCGCCCGTTCCGGCAGTGCGGCGAGGAATTGCCGGCGCAGATTGCCGTCGATCTGGGTGATGGTGACGAGCACCGCGAGCCCGAGCCCGAGCGACAGCACGACCGATGGCGTCAGCGCGCCCGGCCGGTGGATGTTGGCGATCGCCAGCCGCAGCATGGTGATGCGGCTGCGGGGCAGCCGGCGCGCCACCGCCATCAGGATTTCGGCAATCCCGCGCAGCAGCAGGAACACCGCGATCGAGGCGACGACGAACACGGTGGCGACCCGCTTGTCATAGGCAAGCCCGATCGCGACGCCGATCAAGAGCGCGACCACCACGGCCATCAGCGCCAGGTAGCTCCAGCGCGGGCGATGCCATTCGCTGGCGACGGTCTCGCGGAACAGCGCTGCCACCGGCACGTCATGGACCCGGCCGAGCGGCCACAGCCCGAACGCCAGCGCGGTGAGCTGGCCGTAGATGAAGGAGAGCGCGAGCTCGTCGGGATGCAGCGCGGGCACCACCGGCAGCGGCAGCAGCTTGCCGAACAGGCCGACGATGACGAACGGCAGCGCGGCGCCGAGCACCAGCCCGATGACCGAACCGATCCCGGCCAGCACCACCACCTGCGTGCAGTAGATCGTGAACACGTCGCGGCCGGTGGCGCCGAGCGCCTTGAACGAGGCGATGACGTCGCGGCGGCGGTCGATATGGCTCTTCACCGCATTGGCGACGCCGACGCCGCCGACCAGCAGCGCGGCAAGACCAACGAGGGTCAGGAACTGGGTGAAGCGGTTGATGGTGCGCTCGAGCTGCGGCGAGGCGTTGTTGCGGCTGCGCACCTCCCAGCCGGCTTCCGGTGCCGCGGCGCGCGCGCCGTCGATCAACGCGGCGGTGGCGCGATCGTCGTTGCCGCCGTCGGGCAATTTCACCCGGTAGATCCAGCGCACCAGGCTGCCGGGCTGCAGCAGGTCGGTGGCGCGCAGGCTGGCTTCGCTGATCAGGAAGCGCGGCCCGAGGCCGACGCCGCCGGCGAGCTTGTCGGGCTCGGCCGCCACCACGCTGCGGATCTGGTAGGTCGCGCTGCCGATGGTGACGCGGTCGCCGAGCTTGAGGTCGAGCCGCGCCAGCAAGGTCGAGTCGGCGGCCGCGCCAAAAACGCCGTCGCGTTCGGCGAGCAGATCGGCGACCGGCATGTTGGGCTCGAGCGTCAATTCGCCGAGCATCGGATATCTGCCGTCGACCGCCTTGAGTTCGACCAGCGCCAGCTTGCCGTCGCTGCTGCGCGCCATCGCGCGCAGCGTGGCCGCGACCGAGACCTTGCCGCGGGTGCGCAGATAGGCGACCTCGTCGGGCTTGGCCTCGCGCGAGATCAGCGAGAACGCGACATCGCCGCCGAGCAGCGTGCGGCCCTCGCGCGACAGGCCGTCGCCGAGGCTCGCGGCGACCGAGCCGACGCCGGCGATCGCCATCACGCCGAGCGCGATGCAGGCGATGAAGACGTAGAAGCCGCGCAGGCCGCCGCGCAATTCGCGCAGCGCATAACGGAAGGCGAGCGACGACGCGCGGCTCTGCACCGCGACTTCGGACGCAATGCTCATGTGGAGGATTGTCCGTCGATGCGGCCGGAGCGCAGCCGCACCACGCGATCGCAGCGTTGCGCGAGCGCCAGATCGTGCGTCACCAGAACCAAGGTCATGCCGCGCTCGTCGTGCTTGGTGAACAGCAGATCGACGATCTGCTTGCCGGTCGACTCATCGAGATTGCCGGTCGGCTCGTCGGCGACCAGGATCGCGGGATCGGGCGCCAGCGCGCGCGCGATCGCGACGCGCTGCTGCTCGCCGCCGGACAGCTGCGTCGGATAATGATGCAGGCGTTCGCCGAGACCGACCGACTGCAGCTCCTGCGCGGCACGCGCGGCGGCATCGGGATTGCCGGCGAGCTCGAGTGGCACGGCGACATTCTCCAACGCCGTCATGGTCGGGATCAGATGGAACGACTGGAAGACGATGCCGACCTGGCGGCCGCGGAAGCGCGCCAGCGCATCTTCGTCGAGGGCATTGAACGAGGTGCCGTCGACGACCACTTCTCCGCTGTCGGGACGTTCAAGCCCCGCCATCACCATCAGTAAGGTCGACTTGCCCGAGCCCGACGGGCCAATCAGGCCGATGGCCTCGCCCGCTGCCACACGAAGGCTGATATCTTTGAGGATATGAACCCGTGCCGCGCCGGTGCCGAGTGAGAGATTGACGTTCCTGACGGCAATGGTGTCCGGCTCGACGTCGGTCAGTGAAGAGGATTCGATGAGACTGTCCATGGTTCGGTCATATGGCACTTCCGCTGGCGCGGTCGAGGCCCGGTTGCGAATCTTCGTGCACATACTCGTGTTGCTTATGGGCTTGATGACGGCGGCAAGCGCGCAGACGCCAAGCCAGAGGAAAGATCCGGCGAAACCGATCAAAATGGTGGTCCTGGGCGATTCCCTGAGCGCCGGGTACGGTCTCCCAGGCCCGGCGGCATTCCCGGTCCGGCTGCAAAAAGCCTTGGAAGCCAAGGGGATAAAGGTCGACATGAGCAATGCCGGGGTGTCCGGCGATACCGCCTCGGGCGGTCGCGAGCGGCTCGACTGGTCGGTGCCCGACGGAACCGACGCTGTGATCGTCGAGCTCGGCGCCAACGATGCGCTGCGCGGCATCGATCCGGCGGTGACGCGCGTCGCGCTGTCCGACATCATCACAAAGTTGCAGGCGCGCAAGATCGCCGTGCTCTTGTGCGGCATGCTCGCGCCACCGAACTATGGCAGTGACTATGCAGCGAAGTTCAACGCGATCTATCCGGATTTATCGAAATCGCTCGGCGTGCCGCTCTATCCGTTCTTCCTCGATGGCGTCGCTGCCAATGCCAAGCTCAACCAGGCCGACGGCATGCATCCGACGGCGGAAGGTGTGGACATCGTCGTGAAGAACATCCTGCCCACGGTGGAGGCATTTCTCGGCGCATTATCAGGGCAACGCAGTTGAAACGCAGGCAGCGAGCCGTGTCGTGTCCGTAGGTTTACGAGCTGTTAACGCCTCGTGCTTCGCAGAGTCACATAACTCGGGTACAAATAGTCATCGGTGATTCGTCGCCGGGCTTGTTACAGGGTGCGGGCTCCCAAAACCCGCGCCAAGCATCGAGGATTATAGCGATGCCGCGTCTGTTCACTGGTCTGGAAATTCCGGCCGATATCGGCCAATCCCTCTCCAATTTGCGTGGTGGCCTTCCTGGCGCACGCTGGATCGATCCCGAAAATTATCACGTCACTCTGCGCTTCATCGGCGACATCGATGGCCTCTGGGCCAACGAGATCGCGACGATGTTGTTTCGGGTGAACCGCAAACCGTTCGAGGTCAAATTGCAGGGCCTGTCGAGCTTCGGCGGACGCAAGCCGCGTGCGGTGGTTGCCGCCGTCGAGCCGAGCCGGCCGCTGATCGAACTGCAAGCCGAGCTCGAGCGGATGATGCAGCGGATGGGGCTCGATCCCGAGGGCAGGAAATTCACGCCCCACGTCACGCTCGCGCGTTTGCATGACGCGTCGAGCCAGGACGTCGCGGACTATCTGTCCGTGCGCGGCTACTTCCCGAGCCGCACCTTCCTGGCGGATCGCTTCGTGCTGTTCTCGTCGCGCGCGTCGACCGGTGGCGGCCCCTACGTGGTCGAGGATTCCTACGACCTCTGCGCGTAACTCTCTTCACCTCGCCCCGCTTGCGGGGAGAGGCAGAGGCCGCCTCCGGCGGCCGTCTCATCAGAACGCTGAAGCGAAGCTTCAGCTATGTTGCATCGAAGATGCGATCCGGTGAGGGGGTAACAGGGCCGTCGATAGACCGCGTCGGGTGATGAGAGCCCCTCACCTCGACCCTCACCCCGCAAGCGCGGGGCGAGGGGAGGAAACTGCATACCCATTGGCACAATTCACGGCTTGCAATTTGCCGCGCACTAGGGCCGTAAGGTGGGCTCATGCTGTCCACCTCACCCAATTCGTTCCTCGAACACTACAAGGCCCTGGTCGCCTCCGGCGCGATCGAGGCCGATCCCGCGCAGGCCGTCGCCGCCGATGCGTTCGGCGCGCTGGACGAGCGGCTCGCCAGCTACAAGCCGCAGCGCAAGCAGAGCCTGTTCGGGCGGCTGTTCGGCGGCGACAAGGACGACAAGCCGCCGCGCGGGCTCTATGTCCATGGCGAGGTCGGCCGCGGCAAGACCATGCTGATGGACCTGTTCTTCCAGCAGAGCCCGGTCGAGCACAAGCGCCGCGCGCATTTCCATGAATTCATGGCGGAGGCGCATGAGCGCATCTACGGCTATCGCCAGCAGATCGCCCGCGGCGAGATCGCGGACGGCGACGTGATCGCGCTCACCGCGCAGGCGATCTTCGACGAAGCCTGGCTGCTTTGTTTCGACGAGTTCCACGTCACCGACATCGCCGATGCGATGATCCTCGGGCGGCTGTTCGCAAAACTGTTCGATCTCGGCACCGTCGTGGTCGCGACCTCGAACGTCGCGCCGGAGGATCTCTACAAGGGCGGCCTCAATCGCGCGCTGTTCCTGCCGTTCATCGCACAGATCTCCGGCCACATGGATGTGCTGCGGCTCGATGCGCGCACTGATTTCCGGCTCGAGAAGCTGTTCGGCGTCAAGATGTGGCTGGTGCCGGCGGATCAGGCGGCCGACGCCGAACTCGATGCGGCTTGGCGCAAGATGACCGGCAACGCGCCGTGCAAATCGCGCGACATCACGATCAAGGGGCGCGTGCTGCACGTGCCGTGCTCCTCGCACGGTGTGGCGCGCTTCAGCTT
Organism: Bordetella parapertussis; assembly: GCA_943372075.1. Lineage (GTDB taxonomy): Bacteria > Pseudomonadota > Alphaproteobacteria > Rhizobiales > Xanthobacteraceae > Bradyrhizobium. The sequence continues at coordinate 18,431 of CALRXG020000008.1, forward strand.
CGCCGAGCTCTGCGAGAAGCCGCTCGCCGCGTCCGACTACCTCAGGCTCGCGCACGACTATCACACGATCCTGGTCGACCACATTCCGGTGATGGACTACGCCGAGCGCAACGCTGCCAAGCGTTTCATCTCGCTGATCGACACGCTCTATGACAACGCCGTAAAGCTGATGGCCTCGGCCTCGGCCGATCCGGTGTCGCTGTACCTCGCGGAGGACGGCGTCGAGGCGATGGAGTTCAAGCGGACGTCCTCACGTCTGATCGAAATGAGCTCGGAATCCTATCTGGCGCTGCCGCACGGCCGCAAGGATTCCTCCGCAAGCGGCGCGACGACTGGCCTGGTCGAGACCTGAACGCGGATCGGCGTCAGCTTTGAACTCAGCCTCGAATTCAGTCTTGCGCGCGGCCCGGTTCGGAGCAATTTTTCGTGTCCCGGCGGCGGACGCTGCTGGCATGCCTGATCGAATTCAAGGCAGGCCCGGCAATCGGCCGGGGCGGCGACTTGAATGGATCATTCGAAAGGGATAACCACCCTTGCAACCGACTTCCCTCCCTCCTGCACCAAGTTCAAAGGACTGATTTCCCATGGCACGCGACAAGATTGCACTGATTGGCTCCGGACAGATCGGCGGAACGCTGGCGCACCTCGTTGGCCTCAAGGAGCTCGGAGACGTCGTGCTGTTCGATATCGCCGAGGGCGTGCCGCAGGGCAAGGCGCTCGACATCGCGCAGTCGTCGCCGGTCGACGGCTTCGACTCCAACCTGGTCGGCGCCAATTCCTATGAAGCGCTCGACGGCGCCAAGGTCTGCATCGTCACCGCCGGCGTGCCGCGCAAGCCCGGCATGAGCCGCGACGATCTCTTGTCGATCAACCTCAAGGTCATGGAGCAGGTCGGCGCCGGCATCAAGAAGTACGCCCCCGACGCCTTCGTCATCTGCATCACCAACCCGCTGGACGCGATGGTTTGGGCGCTGCAGAAGGCCTCGGGCCTGCCGCACAAGAAGGTCGTCGGCATGGCCGGCGTGCTCGACTCGGCGCGCTTCCGTTACTTCCTGGCCGACGAATTCAACGTCTCGGTCGAGGACGTCACCGCCTTCGTGCTCGGCGGGCACGGCGACACCATGGTGCCGCTGACCCGCTACTCGACCGTTGCCGGCATCCCGCTGCCCGACCTGGTCAAGATGGGCTGGACCTCGCAGGCCCGCATCGACGAGATCGTCGACCGCACCCGCAATGGTGGCGCCGAGATCGTCAACCTGCTGAAGACCGGCTCGGCCTTCTATGCGCCGGCCGCCTCGGCGATCGCGATGGCCGAGAGCTATCTGAAGGACAAGAAGCGCGTGCTGCCCTGCGCCGCCTATCTCAACGGCGAGTATGGCGTGAAGGACATGTATGTCGGCGTGCCCACGGTGATCGGCTCCAAGGGCGTCGAGCGCGTCGTCGAGATCGAGCTGGCCGGCAAGGACCGCGAAGCCTTCGACAAGTCGGTCGGTGCGGTGCAGGGTCTGGTCGACGCCTGCAAGAAGATCGCGCCCGATCTGCTCGGCAAGTAATCTCATTCGGCAATCACCCGATAGGCGGTTTCGATCGCCTGTCGGGTGCAAGATGATGAAATTCCGACGGATTTTGTAGTTGCGCGAGCTTTGGTATATGGTATGCCAGCCTTCAAGGCTGACGTGAAGTTCGCCGCACGAGGGTTTGGGAGCGACTTTCCATGAATATCCATGAATACCAGGCCAAGGCGCTGCTGCATGAATTCGGCGTGCCGATCTCGCGCGGCGTGGCGGTGCTGAAGGCGCAAGACGCCGACGCGGCTGCCAAGCAGCTGCCGGGCCCGATCTGGGTGGTGAAGAGCCAGATCCATGCCGGCGGCCGCGGCAAGGGCAAGTTCAAGGAAGCCTCCGCCGGCGACAAGGGCGGTGTCCGCATCGCCAAGTCGGTCGCAGAGGTCGACGAGTTCGCCAAGCAGATGCTCGGCGCGACGCTGGTCACGGTGCAGACCGGCCCGCACGGCAAGCAGGTCAACCGCCTCTACATCGAGGAAGGCTCCGATATCGACAAGGAGTTCTATCTCTCGATCCTGGTCAATCGCGAGACCTCGGAGATTTCCTTCGTGGTGTCGACCGAAGGCGGCGTCAACATCGAGGACGTCGCGCATTCGACCCCGGAGAAGATCATCTCCTTCTCGGTCGATCCCGCCACCGGCATCATGCCGCATCACGGCCGCACCGTCGCCGAGGCGCTGAAGCTGAAGGGCGATCTCGCCAAGCAGGCCGAGAAGCTGACCGGCCAGCTCTACACGGCATTCGCCGCCAAGGACATGGCGATGCTAGAGATCAATCCGCTCGTCGTCACCAAGCAGGGCCAGCTCCGCGTGCTCGACGCCAAGGTGTCGTTCGACAGCAACGCGCTCTACCGTCATCCGGACGTGGTTGCGCTGCGCGACGAGACCGAGGAGGACGCCAAGGAGATCGAGGCCTCGAAATACGATCTCAACTATGTCGCGCTCGACGGCACGATCGGCTGCATGGTCAATGGCGCCGGCCTTGCCATGGCCACGATGGACATCATCAAGCTCTACGGCATGGAGCCGGCGAACTTCCTCGATGTTGGCGGCGGCGCCAGCGTCGAGAAGGTCGCGGCGGCGTTCAAGATCATCACCGCCGATCCGAACGTGAAGGGCATCCTGGTCAACATCTTCGGCGGCATCATGAAGTGCGACGTGATCGCCGAGGGCGTGGTCGCCGCGGTGAAGCAGGTCGGCCTCAAGGTGCCGCTGGTGGTGCGTCTCGAAGGCACCAATGTCGAGCAGGGCAAGAAGATCATCCGCGAGAGCGGCCTCAACGTCGTGCCCGCCGACAATCTCGATGACGCCGCCCAGAAGATCGTGAAAGCCGTCAAGGGAGGCTAACGATGGCCGATCATCTCGACGCTCCGACACCGCTGGAAGAACACCGCAAGCTCGCGGTTTTCGCGGGCGAGTGGAACGGCGAAGAGATGGTCTATCCGTCGCGCTGGACCGCCGGCGGTCCGGCCACCTCGCATGTCGTCGCGCGCATCGCGCTGAACGGGTTCTACCTGATCCAGGACAGCGTGCAGTCCCGCGACGGCAAGGAAAGCTTCGCCACCCACGGCGTCTTCACCTACGATCGCGACGATCGGGCCTACAAACTGTTCTGGCACGATTCGCTCGGCTACTACCCGCCGTCGCCGGCCTCCGGCGGCTGGGCGGGCAAGTCGCTGGTCCTGGTGCGCGGCTCGCTGCGCGGCAATGCGCGTCACGTCTACGAGGTCGTCGACGACAACACCTACAACATGAAGATCCAATTCTCGCCTGACGCGGAAGGCTGGGCCGACGTGCTCACCGGCGTGTACCGGCGTGTTCACTGAAACCATTCGCGAAAGCATCCCATGTCCATTCTGATCGACAAGAACACCAAGGTCATCTGCCAGGGCTTCACCGGCAAGAACGGCACCTTCCATTCGGAAGCGGCGATCGCTTACGGCACCAAGATGGTCGGCGGCGTGGCGCCGGGCAAAGGCGGCCAGACCCATCTCAATCTGCCGGTGTTCGACACCGTCGCCGAGGCGCGGCAGAAGACCGGCGCCGACGCCAGCGTCGTCTACGTGCCGCCGCCGGGCGCGGCGGATGCGATCTGCGAGGCGATCGACGCCGAGATCCCGCTGATCGTCTGCATCACCGAAGGCATCCCGGTGCTCGACATGGTGCGCGTCAAGCGCTCGCTGTCGGGATCGAAGTCGCGGCTGATCGGGCCGAACTGCCCGGGCGTGATGACCGCCGGCGAGTGCAAGATCGGCATCATGCCGGCCAACATCTTCAAGCCCGGCTCGGTCGGCATCGTGTCCCGCTCCGGCACCCTGACCTATGAGGCGGTGTTCCAGACCACCCAGGAGGGCCTCGGCCAGACCACCGCGGTCGGCATCGGCGGCGACCCGGTCAAGGGCACCGAGTTCATCGACGTGCTGGAGATGTTCCTGGCCGACGAGAAGACCAAGTCGATCGTCATGATCGGCGAGATCGGCGGTTCCGCCGAGGAGGATGCCGCCCAGTTCCTCAAGGACGAGGCCAAGCGTGGCCGCAAGAAGCCGATGGTCGGCTTCATCGCCGGTGTCACCGCACCTCCCGGCCGTCGCATGGGTCCTGCCGGCGCGATCATCTCCGGCGGCAAGGGCGATGCTGGTTCCAAGACCGCCGCGATGGAATCTGCCGGTATCAAGGTGTCGCCGTCGCCGGCGCGGCTCGGGCATACCTTGGCCGAGATGCTGAAGTAACGGCCGTCGCTGCCCGGCGGCCCCTTTCGACTTGAACGCGCTTCCTGCCCGGTTTCGACCCAGGAAGCGCGTTCTTTGGGCCCAAAGCCCCGCAGATACCGCTTCAATAAGTTTTGAAAATATATTCATTTCTTGGTTCTTTTAGGCAGGAATATCAGCCTTAAATAGGCTAAAGGATATCAATCCAGCCGGCCCTCTCCAGACCGGCACTTGCGCCGTCTGCTACGCGCGAACCAAAAAATCACCAGGACTGTCTCATGTCTCGCCAAGACGCGAACGCCGCCTTTGCCCTCTCCTCGTTCCTGCAGGGCACCAACGCGGCCTATATCGACGATCTCTATGCCCGCTACGAACAGGATCCGAACTCGGTCGATGCCGAGTGGCAGGAGTTCTTCAAGAGCCTGAAGGACGCTCCGGCCGACGTCCAGAAGAACGCGGATGGCGCTTCCTGGGGACGCGACAACTGGCCGCTGACGCCGCGCGACGAACTGACCTCGGCGCTGGACGGCAACTGGGCCCAGGTCGAAAAGGCGGTCGGCAGCAAGCTCGCGGCCAAGGCGCAGGCCAAGGGCGCCGCGCTCTCCGACGCCGACGTGCATCAGGCCACCCGCGATTCGGTTCGCGCGCTGATGCTGATCCGCGCCTACCGGATGCGCGGTCATTTCCACGCCAAACTCGACCCGCTCGGCATCGAGGCGCCGCGCGACCGCGAGGAGCTCGATCCGCGCTCCTACGGCTTCACCGAGGCCGACTTCGACCGCAAGATCTTCCTCGACCATGTGCTCGGCCTCGAATACGGCACGCTGCGCGAGATCGTTCAGATCTGCGAGCGCACCTACTGCCAGACGCTCGGTGTCGAGTTCATGCACATCTCCAACGCCGCGCAGAAAGCGTGGATCCAGGAGCGCATCGAGGGGCCGGACAAGGAGATCAGCTTCACGCCCGAGGGCCGCCGCGCGATCCTCAAGAAGCTGATTGAAGCCGACGGCTTCGAGAAGTTCTGCGACACCAAGTTCACCGGCACCAAGCGCTTCGGCCTCGACGGCGGCGAATCGCTGATTCCGGCGCTGGAACAGATCATCAAGCGCGGCGGCAATCTCGGCGTGAAGGAGATCATCGTCGGCATGCCGCATCGCGGCCGCCTCAACGTGCTGACCCAGGTGATGGGCAAGCCGCACCGCGCTTTGTTTCATGAATTCAAGGGTGGTTCGGCCAATCCTGACTCGGTCGAAGGCTCGGGCGACGTCAAATATCACCTCGGCGCGTCCTCGGACCGCGAATTCGACGGCAACAGCATCCATCTGTCGCTGACCGCAAACCCGTCGCATCTCGAGATCGTCGATCCCGTCGTGCTCGGCAAGGTGCGCGCCAAGCAGGATCAGCACGGCGATCCGCCTGACATGCGCATTTCGGTGCTGCCGCTCCTGATGCATGGCGACGCGGCCTTCGCGGGGCAGGGCGTGGTGGCGGAGTGCTTCAGCCTGTCCGACCTGAAGGGCTATCGCACCGGCGGCTCGCTGCATTTCATCGTCAACAACCAGATCGGCTTCACCACCTATCCGCGCTACTCGCGTTCGTCACCTTATCCCTCCGACGTCGCGAAGATGATCGACGCGCCGATCTTCCATGTGAACGGCGACGATCCGGAAGCTGTGGTGTTCGCAGCCAAGGTCGCGATCGAATTCCGGCAGAAATTCCACAAGCCGGTCGTCATCGACATGTTCTGCTACCGGCGCCACGGCCACAACGAAGGCGACGAGCCGGCGTTCACCCAGCCCGTGATGTACAAGAAGATTGCCTCGCACCCGTCGACGCTGGATATCTACGCCAAGCGGCTGGTTGCCGACGGCGTATTGACCGAGGGCGAAGTCGAGAAGGCCAAGGCCGATTGGCGCGCACGGCTCGATGCCGAGCTCGAAGCGGGCTCGGGCTACAAGCCGAACAAGGCCGACTGGCTCGACGGCAAGTGGGCCGGCTTCAAGTCGGCCGATCAAGAAGAGGACGCCCGCCGCGGCGTCACCGGCGTCGATGTCGCCGTGCTCAAGGAAATCGGCCGCAAGATCACCAAGGTGCCGGACGGCTTCCATGTCCATCGCACCATCCAGCGTTTCCTCGACAACCGCGCCAAGGCGATCGACAGCGGCGTCGGCATCGACTGGGCGACCGGCGAGGCGCTGGCATTCTGCACGCTGCTGCAGGAAGGCCATCACGTGCGCCTGTCCGGCCAGGATTCCGAACGCGGCACCTTCTCGCAGCGTCACTCGGTCCTGATCGATCAGGAGGATGAGAGCCGCTACACGCCGTTCAACCATCTCGGCGGCAACGACACCGGCCATTACGAGGTCATCAACTCGCTGCTGTCGGAAGAGGCGGTGCTCGGCTTCGAATACGGCTACTCGCTGGCCGAGCCGAATGCGCTGGCGCTCTGGGAAGCGCAGTTCGGCGACTTCGCCAACGGCGCCCAGGTGGTGTTCGACCAGTTCATCTCCTCGGGCGAACGCAAGTGGCTGCGCATGTCGGGCCTGGTCTGCCTGCTGCCGCACGGCTACGAAGGGCAGGGACCGGAGCATTCCTCCGCGCGCCTCGAGCGTTATCTGCAGATGTGCGCCGAGGACAACATGCAGGTGGTCAATCCGACCACGCCGGCGAACTACTTCCACGTGCTGCGGCGTCAGTTGCATCGTGAAATCCGCAAGCCGCTGATCCTGATGACGCCGAAGTCGCTGTTGCGTCACAAGCGCGCGGTGTCGCGGCTCGACGAGCTCGGCAAGAACGCCACGTTCCACCGCATCCTGTACGATGACGCGCAGATGCTGCCGGACGAGAAGATCAAGCTGGTGCCGGACGACAAGATCCGTCGCGTCGTGCTGTGCTCCGGCAAGGTCTATTACGACCTGTACGAGGAGCGCGAGAAGCGCGGCGTCGACGACATCTACCTGCTGCGCATCGAGCAGCTCTACCCGGTGCCGCTGAAGGCGCTGGTGCAGGAGCTCGGCCGCTTCAAGGGTGCCGAGGTGGTCTGGTGCCAGGAAGAGCCGCGCAACATGGGCTCCTGGCACTTCATCGAGCCCTATCTCGAATGGGTGCTGAACCAGATCAACGCAGTCAACAAGCGTCCGCGCTATGCCGGCCGTCCGGCTTCGGCGGCGACCGCCACCGGCCTGATGTCGAAACATCTCGCGCAGCTCAAGGCGCTGCTCGACGACGCACTGAACTAACGACCTACACCAACACCATGCCCCGCGAAAGCGGGGCATCCGGTATCCCGCGTCATCCAGCACAAGCGCTGTCGTCACGGAATGCCGGATCGTTCGCTTTGGCGGATGGTGGCAGCCAAGTTCTACGACCGCACATTCTGCGACCGCAAGGTTATCGAGGAAAAGACCATGACTGAAATTCGCGTTCCAACGCTCGGTGAATCCGTGACCGAGGCCACCATCGGCCGCTGGTTCAAGAAGGCCGGTGAAGCCGTGGCGGTGGACGAGCCGTTGGTGGAGCTGGAGACCGACAAGGTCACCATCGAGGTGCCCGCGCCGGTCGCCGGCACGCTCGGCGAGATCATCGCCAAGGACGGCGAGACTGTCGCCGTCGGCGCGCTGCTCGGCCAGATCAATGACGGCGCCGTCGCGGCCAAGCCCGCTGCTGCCGCTGCTCCGGCCAAGGCCGCCGCGCCTGCATCCGCCGCGGCCCCCGCGCCGGCTCCGGCCGCCGCTGCGCCGAAGGCGCCCCCGTCCGATGCGCCGCTCGCGCCGTCGGTGCGCAAGCTGTCGGCCGAGAGCGGCGTCGATGCCTCGACCGTTCCGGGCTCCGGCAAGGACGGCCGCGTCACCAAGGGCGACATGCTGGCGGCGATCGAGAAGGCCGCCTCGGCGCCGACCCCGGTCAACCAGCCCGCCGCTGCCGTGCAGGTCCGTGCGCCGTCGCCGGCGGACGATGCAGCGCGCGAGGAGCGGGTGAAGATGACCCGGCTGCGCCAGACCATCGCGCGCCGCCTCAAGGACGTGCAGAACACCGCCGCGATGCTGACCACCTTCAACGAGGTCGACATGACCGAGGTGATGAAGCTGCGCGCGCTCTACAAGGACACGTTCGAGAAGAAGCACGGCTCGAAGCTCGGCTTCATGGGCTTCTTCACCAAGGCCGTCGTGCAGGGGCTGAAGGACATTCCGGCCGTCAACGCCGAGATCGACGGCTCCGACCTGATCTACAAGAACTACTATCACATCGGCGTCGCGGTCGGCACCGATCGCGGCCTGGTGGTTCCTGTCGTCCGCGACTGCGACCACAAGTCGATCGCCGAGATCGAGAAGGGAATCGCCGACTTCGGGCGCCGCGCCCGCGACGGCCAGCTCAAGATCGACGAGATGCAGGGCGGCACCTTCACCATCACCAATGGCGGCATCTACGGCTCGCTGATGTCGACGCCGATCCTCAACGCGCCGCAGTCCGGCATCCTCGGCATGCACAAGATCCAGGAGCGGCCGATGGTGGTCGGCGGCAAGATCGAGGTCCGCCCGATGATGTACCTGGCGCTGTCCTATGATCACCGCGTGATCGACGGCAAGGAAGCGGTCACCTTCCTGGTGCGCGTCAAGGAGAGCCTGGAGGATCCGGCCCGCCTGGTGCTGGACCTCTAAGATCGTCTCGCGCGCGGCGCCCGATCGGTTCGGGCGCCGCGATCCATTGGGCACTCACGTTTGGGGATCGATGTGACGGACAAGGTCGTTGTCATCACCGGCGGTAGCCGCGGCATCGGCCGCGCCACTGCACTGGCTGCTGCGGCACGCGGCTATCGTGTCGTCGTCGGTTACGCCACCAACCAGGCCGCGGCGGATGAAGTCGTTGCAGCGATCGAGGCCAAGAACGGCAAGGCGATCGCGGTGAAATGCGACGTCGGCAGCGAGGCGGATATCCTCGCGCTGTTCAAGGCTGCCGATGGCTTCGGCACGCTCGGCGCGCTGGTCAACAATGCCGGCATCGTCGGCAAGAGCGGCGTGCGCGTCGACGAGATGTCGGCGGAGCGCATCCAGCAGATGATGGCGGTCAACGTCACCGGCAGCATCCTGTGTGCGCGCGAGGCGGTGAAGCGCATGTCGACCAAACACGGCGGCCAGGGCGGGGTCATCGTCAACCTATCCTCGGTCGCGGCCAAGCTCGGCGCGCCCAATACCTATGTCGACTATGCCGCCTCCAAGGGGGCGATCGATTCCTTCACGGTCGGCCTCGGCTACGAAGTCGCGGGCGAAGGCATCCGCGTCGCCGGCATTCGCCCCGGCCTGATCGATACCGACATCCACGCCGCGGGCGGCGAGCCCGATCGCGCGCATCGGCTCGCCCATATGGTGCCGATGAAGCGGGTCGGCACCGCGGATGAAATCGCCAACGCCATCGTCTGGCTGATCTCGGACGAGGCCTCCTACGTCACCAGCGCGATCCTCGACGTCTCGGGCGGTCGCTAACAGCTGTTCCAGTTTCTAGCTACAGGACCTCAATCATGGCTTCTTACGATCTCGTCGTCATCGGTACCGGACCCGGTGGTTACGTCTGCGCAATCCGCGCGGCGCAGCTCGGCATGAAGGTTGCCGTCGTCGAGAAGAATGCGACGCTCGGCGGCACCTGCCTCAATGTCGGCTGCATGCCGTCGAAGGCGCTGCTGCACGCTTCCGAGATGTTCGAGGAAGCCGGACACTCCTTCGCCAAGATGGGCGTCAGCGTCCCGGCGCCGAAGCTCGATCTGCCGGCGATGATGAACTTCAAGCAGCAGGGCATCGACGGCAACGTCAAGGGCGTCGAGTTCCTGATGAAGAAGAACAAGATCGACGTGCTGAAGGGCACCGGCAAGATCCTTGGCGCCGGCAAGGTCGAGGTCTCTGGTGACGGCAAGACCGAGACCGTCGAGACCAAGAACATCGTGATCGCCACCGGCTCGGACATCGCGCGGCTGAAGGGCATCGAGATCGACGAGAAGCGCATCGTGTCGTCGACCGGCGCGCTGTCGCTGGACAAGGTGCCGGGCAGCCTGTTGATCGTCGGCGCCGGCGTGATCGGGCTCGAGCTCGGCTCGGTCTGGCATCGCCTCGGTGCCAAGGTCACGGTCGTTGAATTCCTCGACCGCATCCTGCCCGGCATGGACGGCGAGGTCGCCAAGCAATTCCAGCGCATCCTGGAAAAGCAGGGCTTTGCCTTCAGGCTCGGCGCCAAGGTGACTTCGGTCGACACGTCGGGCAAGACGCTGCAGGCCAAGGTCGAGCCGGCCGCCGGCGGCGCAACGGAGACCATCGAGGCCGACGTGGTGCTGGTCTGCATCGGCCGCGTGCCCTACACCGAGGGCCTCGGGCTGAAGGAAGCCGGCGTCGCGCTCGATAACCGCGGTCGCGTCGAGATCGATTCGCACTTCTCGACCAATGTGAAAGGCATCTACGCGATCGGTGACGTCGTCGCCGGTCCGATGCTGGCGCACAAGGCGGAAGACGAAGGCGTCGCCTGCGCGGAGATCATCGCGGGCCAGGCCGGCCATGTGAACTACGACGTCATTCCAGGCGTTGTGTATACCACGCCGGAAGTATCGTCGGTCGGCAAGACCGAGGAAGACCTCAAGCAGGCGGGCGTCGCCTACACCGTCGGCAAATTCCCGTTCACCGCGAACGGCCGCTCCAAGGTCAACCAGACCACTGACGGTTTTGTGAAGATTCTCGCAGATGCGAAGACCGATCGGGTGCTCGGCGTGCACATCGTCGGCATCGAGGCCGGCGAAATGATCCATGAAGCCTGCGTTCTGATGGAATTCGGTGGTTCGGCAGAAGATCTGGCGCGCACCTGCCACGCCCATCCGACCCGTTCGGAGGCGATCAAGGAGGCCGCGCTTGCGGTCGGCAAGCGCGCCATCCATATGTGATCGAACGTCCGGCGCGAGCCGGGGTGAGATCATAGCAATGTTGCGCCGCCTGCTTCAGCCGTTCTGGGTCCTGCTTGCGATCATCTTCCTGATCGAGGCTTGGCTATGGGACCATGTCGAGCCGATCGTGGCGCGCGTGGTGGCATGGATTCCGCTGCGCGCGCTCAAGCAATGGCTTGCCGACCGGGTCGATGCGCTGTCACCGGCGATGACGCTGATCGTGTTCGTGGTGCCGCTGATCCCGCTGTTTCCGCTCAAGCTGGTCGGGCTTTGGCTATTGGCCAACCAGTACTGGTTCAGCGCGGTGTCGCTGATCCTGTTCGCCAAGATCGTCGGTGTCGGCATCACCGCGTTCTTGTTCGACGTCACCCGGTCGAAATTGCTGGAGATGCCGTGGTTCGAGGCGCTCTATAATTTCGTCATGGCGCTGCGCGCCAAGGCCACCGCGCTGGTCGAGCCGGTCAAGCGGCGCGTCCTCGACATGATCCGTAGCGACGGCGACGGCTGGTCGGCGCGCACGCTGCGCCTGATCGCCCGCTTCCGCAAAAGCGTCCATCAGACCAGCAAGGTGCTCTGAACAAGTTCGTTCCGTCATTGCGAGGAGCGATAACGACGAAGCAATCCATGCTTTCGCATGTGCCGCGTGATGGATTGCTTCGCTTCGCTCGCAATGACGGGGAGGGGCCGGTCAGCCCCTCAATGCAGATGCAGCAGATGCGGCTGGAACAGGCCGAGCAAGGTCATCGCGATGCCGGCGAGCGTCACCAAGCCGGACACCCAGGCCAGCGCCGCGATCCCGGTGATGATGGTCGCGGACGCCAGCACGATGGCGATCTGGAAGGCCGCCGAAGCCAGCTCGAAATGATGATACTTCGCGGTGGCCTCGTCGCGCTCATGCTCGGCATGCTTGGCGCGTTCGGCGAGTTGCTCCGAGCCCTCGCCGGTTTCCGGCTCCGAGCGGTAGCGTGCCGCAGTCTTCTGCCAGTCGTCGATCTGCTTCTGCAGCGCGGCCTTGGCCGCCTCGTCGGCGGTGGTGGCGAGGTTCAGCTTGCCCTGTTCGGCCGCGGTCTGCACCGCGGTGCGGCGGATGCTCTTGGCCTGGAAGAAGGCCCAGAGGTTGGACGCCTCGACATTCTTGCTGATCGATTCAGTCTGGGCGCCCTTGCCGAGCGTTTCAGACAGCGCCAGGCACAGTGCGATCACCGCGATCAGGAGCGCGATCTTCTTGTTCTCGCCCGAGGCATGCTCGGCATGCTCAGCGTGCTCCATACTTTCATGTGCGCTCATGATTCCCCCTCCGGATGAGACCGCGCCACGATTGCTGAATGCGGCGCACAAGGCAAGGGGCGGGCGGTTTGTGGCGCCCGCATGAAGATGAACGGCGCCTTATTTCAAACGTAGATGAGAGCGCTCAGCCGCGCGGGTGCGCGGAGCGATAGACCTCGAGCAGGCGCTCGCTGTCGATGCCGGTGTAGATCTGCGTCGTCGACAGCGAGGCGTGGCCGAGCAATTCCTGGATCGCGCGCAGGTCGCCGCCGCGGCTGAGCAGATGCGTGGCGAAGGAGTGCCGCAACGCATGCGGCGTCGCGCTGTCGGGCAGGCCGAGCGCGCCGCGCAGCCGCTCCATGGTGAGCTGGATGATGCGCGGGCTCAAGGGGCCGCCACGCGCTCCGACGAACATCGGTCCGGTCGGGCCGAGCTGATGCGGGCAGATCGCCGCGTAGTCGGCGATCAATTGCAGCACGTTCTGCAGCACCGGCACCATGCGGGTCTTGTTGCCCTTGCCGGTGACGACCAGCACGTCGCCTTCGCCCGGCTTCGGCACGTCGCGGCGCTTCAGCCCCAGCGCCTCGGAGATGCGCAGGCCCGAACCATAGAGCAGCGCCATCACGGCAGCGTCGCGCACCAGGATCCAGGTCTCGCGCTCCTCGCCGGCGCGCTCGTCGGCGTCGGCGAAGCGCCTCGCCGCCTCGACATGGATCGGCTTCGGCAGGCTCTTGGCGATCTTCGGCGCGCGGATCGCCGAGAGTGCGCCGACCTTGCCCTTGCCTTCGCGCTCCAGGAAGCGTCCGAACGAGCGCAGCCCGGCCAGCGCCCGCATCAGCGATCGCCCGCCGATCTCGTCTGCGCGTCGCATCGCCATGAAGGCGCGGACGTCGCTCGCCTCGAGCGCAGAAAATGCCGCAAGCGTCACCCGTGCGCCCCAGTGCTCGGCGAGGAACGCCAGGCACTGCCGCACATCGCGGGAATAGGCCTCGAGCGTCTTCGGCGACAGCCGCCGCTCGGCGCGCAGATGCGACAGCCAACGCGTCATCTCCTGCGTCACCGTCGTATCGGCGCAGTCGAGTTCGAGCGGTGGAATTGGCTGATCGGTCCGGGCCATCTCAAGGGCTATTGGCGCTGCGATTCTCCTGATTATATCGCACTGCCTTCGTTTACTGTTCGCTAAGACCGCGAAGCAGTGCTAGTCCGCCCGCAAAGCTCTGATTCAATGGACCATACCACGCGCCCCAACCCAGCCTCGACGTCGACGACAGGAATCGTCGATGTGCTGGTGCCTGTGGCGCTGAACCAGACCTATTCCTACCGCGTGCCGCGCGGCATGGCGCTTGCGCCGGGCGACGTGATCTCTGTTCCGCTCGGGCCGCGCGAGGTGGTCGCGGTGGTGTGGGCCGAGAATGCCAGGCCCGATCCGCGGCTGCACAACCGGCTCAAGGACGTCAGCGAGAAGCTCGATGTTCCGCCGCTCAGGGCGGAACTGCGCCAGCTGGTCGACTGGGTCTCCAACTACACGCTGTCGGCACGCGGCATGGTGCTGCGGATGACGCTGCGGATGGGCGAGAACCTCGGGCCGGAGCGGATGCGGCTCGGTGTGCGCCTGGTCGGGGAGCCGCCGCGGCGGCTGACGCCGGCGCGCCAGCGCGTGATCGAGGTGCTGTCGGACCGCTTGTTGCACGGCAAGTCGGAGGCGGCGCGCGAGGCCGGCGTCAGCTCCGGCGTGATCGACGGTTTGGTCGACGAAGGCACGCTGACGGTCGAGGCGATGCCGCCGCCGGCCGCGCCGCCAGTGCCGGATCCCTCTTTTGCGCAGCCGGATTTCTCGCGCGAGCAGCGCAGCGCGGTCGACGCGATGCGGACGTTGGCGGCGAGCGGCAGCTTTCATGTCGCGCTGCTCGACGGCGTCACCGGTTCCGGCAAGACCGAGGTCTATTTCGAGGCGATCGCCGAGAATATCCGCCGCGGCAAGCAGACGCTGATCCTGATGCCGGAAATCGCGCTGACCGGCCAGTTCCTCGACCGCTTCGCGCAGCGCTTCGGCGTGCGGCCGCTGGAATGGCACTCGGAGTTGACGCCGCGCACCCGGGCGCGCAACTGGGCCGCGATCTCGGAGGGCAAGGCGCCGGTCGTGGTCGGCGCCCGCTCGGCGCTGTTCCTGCCCTATGCCGATCTCGGCCTCATCATCGTCGATGAGGAGCACGACCAGGCCTACAAGCAGGACGACGGCGCGCATTATCATGCGCGCGACATGGCGGTGGTCCGCGCCCATATTGCAAGAATCCCGATCGTGCTGGCGTCGGCGACGCCATCGGTCGAGAGCGAGGTCAACGCGCGCAAGGGGCGCTACCAGCGCGTCGCGCTGCCGTCGCGGTTCGGCGGCCAGCATATGCCGCATATCGAGGCGATCGACATGCGGCGCGCCCCGCCGCGGCGCGGGCGGTTCATCTCGCCGGTGTTGGCCGAGCAGATTCGCCACGCGATCGAACGCCGCGAGCAGGCGCTCTTGTTCCTCAACCGCCGCGGCTATGCGCCGCTGACGCTATGTCGTGGCTGCGGCCACCGCTTTGCCTGCACGATCTGCGACGCCTGGCTGGTCGACCATCGCTTTCGCCAGCGGCTGGTCTGTCATCATTGCGGCTTCTCGATGCCGCGCCCGAACATCTGCCCGCATTGCGCGGCCGAGGAATCGCTGGTCGCGGTCGGTCCCGGCGTCGAGCGCCTGCAGGAGGAGGCCGCCAGCATTTTCCCCGAGGCCCGTACCATGGTGCTGTCGAGCGACCTCATCACCTCGATCGAGACCATGCGCAGCGAGCTCAACGAGATCGCCGAGGGGCGGGTCGATATCATCATCGGCACCCAGCTGGTGGCGAAGGGGCACAATTTCCCGCGGCTCAACCTGGTCGGCGTCATCGACGCCGATCTCGGCCTGAGCAATGGCGATCCGCGCGCCGCCGAGCGCACGTTCCAGCTCCTGAACCAGGTGGTCGGCCGCGCCGGGCGCGAGCAGGGCCGTGGCGTCGGCTATTTGCAGACCCACCAGCCGGAGCATCCGGTCATCAAGGCGTTGATCGCGAACGACCGCGAGGCGTTCTACGCCAGCGAGATCGATATCCGCGAGCGCACTGGCTATCCGCCGTTCGGCCGGCTGGCGAGCCTGATCGTCTCCGCCGGCGACCGTCCGACCGCGGAGGGCTTTGCGCGCAAGCTCGCCGCGGTGGCGCCGCTCGACGAGCGGATCCAGGTGCTCGGCCCCGCCGAGGCGCCGCTCGCCGTGATCAAGGGGCGCTATCGCTTCCGCCTGCTGGTGAAGTCGCTGCGCAATGTCGACCTGTCGCAATATCTGCGCGATTGGCTGGCGGCGGGACCCAAGACCAAGGGCAATCTGAAGCTCGAGGTCGACGTCGATCCGCAGAGCTTTTTGTAGCTTTTCTGGCCCCGTCATTCCGGGGCGGAGCGAAGCGACGAGCCCGGAATCCATCAGGCCGCAGCGTTGGTGACAAATGGATTCCGGGCTCG
>CALRXG020000009.1:0-34097 GCA_943372075.1 Bordetella parapertussis
GGTCGACCTCAATTTGCCCGGCCTCGCGGAGGTCGCGGTGTACCTCACCATTGGCGAACGGCCGGTCGGCTCGAGCTGGGTGCAGTTCGGCACCCAGGGCGTCAGCCTCCACACTGCCCAGACCAGGCTATTGGTGTTGGTGAAGGTTCTCGGCACCGGCAGCGTCTCGCTGATCAAGCTGCCGATCTATGTCGAAGTCGCATCGGCCACCGCGACACTCGACGCGGTGTCCTGCGGCCGTCCGAACATCAACACGTCGCAGGTCACGCTCGGAGTGACACCGGGGATCGTCGATGCATGGATCGGCGACGTCAGCGTCGCCGAGCTGAGCAACTTCACACGCAAGCCGAATCCGCCGCCGGCGAAGCTAGTCGATCTCGGCAACCTCCTCACGATCAGGGCGCTCGCGCATGTCGGCATCGGCAACACCAATCCGACCAGTGTCAATTTCAGCTATAGCGAGATCCAGGCGGGAACCAAGAAGACGGTGACGACGAGCAACTTCCTGTCGTCGCTGGTTGGAAGCCTGCTTGGTGACCTCGATCTCAAAATCTATCTGCTCGAGGTCCCGCTGACGCTGTTGGACACGGTTCTCTCGGGCGTCCTGAATCTCGTCAAAGGCATCCTGATCGGCGTCACGGCCCCGCTCGATCAGGTGCTGGCCAACCTGCTCTCGACGCTCGGAATCGGGATCGGCCAGGTCGACACGTCGGTGATGGGCATTCGCTGCGACGGTGCGGTGCTGGTAAGCTAAAGCATGATCCGGAAAGGTGCGAAGCGGCTTTCCGAAAGGATCATGCGCAGACAACAAGCTAAAGCGAGATGACGATTCAACCTCACCTCGCTTTTGGGGGAACGATCGCGACGCAAAGCCCCAACCGGGTGGCCAGCTATTTGTCTCGACCGCCGTCGTGCTTCGTCGGTGCCGGCTGCGTGGCGCTGACCGGATCGGATGCCGGGAAGGTGTCCTCCAGCCCCTCCTTGAGCCGGGCGTGCGCCTTGCGGTCGGCGGCCTGTGCCTCGCGCGGCGTATCGGCATGCTTGTCATGCGCGGCTGGATCGAATTTCTCGGCCATGTGTCCCTCCATTCCGGTCCGTTGACCCTGGATAACGCTCCCATGCAAACGGGGGTTCCAGAACCGCCTTGGCCCATTGCGTCGCAGCGTGTATCAGGGGCGCAAATCTGACCCTGACCAGGAACTTGCCGCGTGCCCCAGGATGCCACCAAGAAGCCGCTCATCGAGGTCCTGTCGGGCCGCCGGCAGGACGTGCCGCCGCTCTGGATGATGCGGCAGGCCGGCCGCTATCTGCCGGAATATCGCGAGCTGCGCGCCAAGGCCGGCGGTTTTCTGGATCTCTGCTTCACGCCGGAATTCGCGGCCGAGGTCACGTTGCAGCCGATCCGCCGGTTCAACTTCGACGCAGCGATCATCTTCTCCGACATCCTGGTGATCCCCTACGCGCTCGGCCGTTCGGTCCGCTTCGAGGCCGGCGAAGGGCCGCGGCTCGATCCGCTGGCGACGCCCGGCGAGATCGGCACCCTGGCGACGCAGGCCAATTTCGATCAGCTCGAGCCGGTGTTCGAGGCCCTGCGCCGCGTCCGCCGCGAGCTTGCGCCCGACATCGCGCTGATCGGCTTCTGCGGCGCGCCATGGACGGTTGCGACCTACATGGTGGCCGGACATGGCACGCCGGACCAGGCACCGGCGCGGATGCTCGCCTACCGGCACCCGGACACGTTTGCCAGGATCATCGACGTGCTGGTCGAGAACTCGATCCACTATCTCGTCGGCCAGCTCAAGGCCGGTGCCGATTGCCTGCAGATCTTCGACACCTGGGCCGGCGTGCTGCCGCCGCGCGAATTCGCCCGCTGGTCGATCGAGCCGACCCGGCGCATCGTTGCCGGCGTACGCCAGCAGGTCCCCGGTGCCAGGATCATCGGCTTTCCCCGCGGCGCCGGCGGCATGCTGCCGGCCTATATCGAGCAAACCGGCGTCGACGCCGTCTCGATCGATTGGGCAACCGAGCCCTCCATGATCCGCGAGCGCGTCCAGAGCCGTGTCGCCGTGCAGGGCAATCTCGATCCGCTGGCGCTGATCACCGGCGGTGCCGCGCTCGATCGCGCGGTGGACGACGTGCTGGAGAATTTCGGCAAGGGGCGGATGATCTTCAATCTCGGTCACGGCATCCTGCCGGAAACGCCGATCTCCCATGTCGAGCAGATGGTCGCGCGGGTACGCGCGTATAAGGGCTGAGACCATGCAGCCAATCCCTGTGCCCGGATGGAGTGCAGGCGAAACCGATCCGATCTTACTGCCTGTCTGACACTCTCCGTCATTCCGGGGCATCGCGAAGCGATGAGCCCGGAATCCATTCCTCCACCAATTCTGCGGCCCGATGGATTCCGGGTTCTCGCTTCGCGAGCCCCGGAATGACGGAGAGGATGCGGATAGAGCGGCAGTGTCATCCGGGCTGCGTCGCCCCTACCTCGCATCCTCCAGGATCATGTCCGAGGCCTTTTCCGCGATCATGATCGTCGGCGCGTTGGTATTGCCCGACATCAGATCCGGCATCACGGACGCATCGACCACGCGCAATCCGTCGACACCACGCACCTTGAGCCTGTTGTCGACGACCGCGAGTGGATCGTTGCCCATGCGGCAGGTCGAGGTCGGATGATAGACCGTGCTGCCGGTGCGGCGGCAGAAATCCAGCAGGTCGTCGTCGCTGACGACCTTGGCGCCGGGATCGACCTCTCCGACCGAATAGGACTTCAGCGCCGGCGCGGCCAGGATCTTGCGCAGGATGCGGATGCCGTCGATGAAGGCGCGGCGATCGGTTTCGGTCGCGAGATAGTTGATGCGGATTTCCGGCGGCACGCTCGGATCTGCGCTCCTGATCTTGAGCGAGCCGCGGCTCTCCGGGCGCAGCTGGCAGACGGAAGCGGTGAAGCCCGAGAACGGATGCAGTTTCTCGCCCATCTTGTCGGTCGAGAACGGCAGGAAGTGGATCTGGATATCGGGTGACGCGAGACGGGGGCTGGTCTTGAAGAACGCCCCCGACGTGCCGGCCGCGATGGTCAGCGGCCCCTTGCGCAGCGCCGCGTAGCGCAGGCCGGCC
This sequence comes from Bordetella parapertussis, assembly GCA_943372075.1. Taxonomy (GTDB): domain Bacteria; phylum Pseudomonadota; class Alphaproteobacteria; order Rhizobiales; family Xanthobacteraceae; genus Bradyrhizobium. The sequence continues at coordinate 3,121 of CALRXG020000009.1, forward strand.
ATGACGCGGCGCACCGGATTGTTGACGACATCGTTCAGCGTCACGGCTTGCGCGCAGCGCGTGACGATGCGCACCTGCATATGATCCTGCAAATCGTTGCCGACGCCTTGCGCATCGAGCACGATGTCGATGCCGTGCTGCTTCAGCAGATCGGCCGGGCCGACGCCGGAGAGCTGCAGCAATTGCGGCGAGTTGTACGCGCCGCTCGACACCAGCACCTCCTTGCGCGCCTTGGCCGTGCGCAACTGCCCGTTCTGCCGGTAGGCGACGCCGCTCGCGCGCTTGCCGTCGAACAGGATGCGCTGCGCCAGCGCCGAGGTCTCGACATGCAAATTGCCGCGGGTCAGCGCCGGCCGCAGATAGGACCGCGCCGTCGAGGCGCGCCGGCCGCGCCGCGTCGTGGTCTGGAAGAAGCCCGCGCCCTCCTGGGTCGCGCCGTTGAAGTCCGGATTGGTCGGAATGCCGACCTCGGCCGCGGCATGCACGAAGGCTTCCGACAGCGGATCGTGATGCCGCCAGTCCGACACCGGCAGCGGGCCGCCGGCGCCGTGATATTTGTTGCCGCCGCGCTGCTGATCCTCCGCCTTCCGGAAATAGGGCAACACGTCGTCATAGCCCCAGCCGGCATTGCCGCGCTGCCGCCAGCGGTCGTAGTCTTCATGCTGGCCGCGCACATAAAGCAGGCCGTTGATCGAGCTGGAGCCGCCGAGCACCTTGCCGCGCGGCTGGAACACCTGCCGTCCGTTCAGGCCGGGCTCAGGCTCGGTCTGGTACATCCAGTTGACGGATTTTTCCTTGAACAGCTTGCCGTAGCCGAGCGGCACATGGATCCAGATGTTGGTATCCTTCGGCCCGGCCTCGAGCAGCAGCACTGAGTGCTTGCCGTCGGCGCTCAGGCGGTTGGCGAGCACGCAACCGGCCGAGCCGGCGCCGACGATGACGTAGTCGAACTCGGCGACGTCGTTCGGCGACGTGCCATGATTGTTGTTCATTGGTTTCCCCCGGCCATGCGGCGCGGCCGGCAGAGTTGCGCCCCTGCCAAGCATTGGGAAAAGACGTAGCGAGCGTGGCAGATACGGTCAAGAAAGATAGCTGACGTTCCGGGACGGTACCACCGGACCTTCGACTGTCGGACCGGCAGCCGCGAACGCAGCAAAGCGACGGACGCGTCAGCTGCCTGCCTTTGTTCGACGCGAGCCGGCGCGTTGCCGGCTTCGGCGTGCCGGCTTGGCCGGCGTGGTCCGGTCCGCGCCGGCGGCGGGCGGCGCGCCGTATTTCGCCGATGCCTCCTCCAGCGAAGCATCCTCGTCGGGCACATGCAGGCTGGAGAGAAAATCCGCGCCGGCGCGCATCACGTGCTCTGCGGCAAGCGTGGCCGCGGCGCGCTCGTCGCCGGCGATGATGGCGCGCAGGATCGCAGCGTGCTCGTCCCAGGTGCGGGCCTGGCGCACCGGATCGGTCGGCGAGAACAGCATCGCGGTGCGTTCGCGCAACCGCTTCAGCAGATCGGCCAGCACGCGATTGCGGCCGGCCTCGGCCAGCTCGTGGTGGAACTGCTGGTTGAGGTCGGACAACAGATCGTAGTGCCGGGCCGCAACCGCTTCGTTGCCCTGCTTCAGCACCGCGGCAATCCGCTTGATGATGCTCTCTTCGCGGCGGCGCGCCGCAAGACGCGCGTTCTGTCCCTCGAGCAGGGCGCGGACCTCGATGGTCTCGCGCGCCTCCTCGTCGCTCATCGTGATGACCGAGGCGCCGCGCCGTGCGGTCACCTCGACCAGCCCCTCCGACTCCAGCACGCGGATCGCCTCGCGCACCGGATTGCGGGAGACCCCGAGTTCTTCGGCAAGCCGGCCTTCCACCAGCCGCTCGCCGGGCTTCAGCCGCCGGCTCAGAATCGCCTGGCGCAACTCCTGGATCACCTTGCCATGCAGGGAAAGGTAATCGTCGCCAAGGCGTTTGGAATTTCCGAGACTGCCTGCCATGAGGTGACCTGTCCGGCCCCGCTTCATTCGTTTGATGGACCACGTGACGAGGTCCAACGAGCTGCCAGACTCCCGGCCGAACGGCGGCAGATTGGTATTTAGACCGCCGGCTCCGTGCCATCAAGCCGCGCTCATTCGCCGTCAACAGCTACCGGCCGCGCCGGCGGCACGGCGCTTCGCGGCGTCCAAGATACGCTGACGCTGCCGTTGAGAAAGGTCTGGCACGCCATCCGATAGCCGGCCGCGAACTGGTCCTCCGTGAGGTGCTTGCGCTCCTTCGGCTTGATCGCATCGGTGTTCTCGATGCCCCTCTCGATCAGGCACTTGCAGGTTCCACAGAGGCCGCCGCCGCATTTGAACGGAATGCCGCCCTGCTCGCGCAGCGAGACGCGCAGCAGGTTGCTGTTCTCCGGCGCGGTCACGGTTTTCCCACCATTGGTCAGAAACGTGACTTCGATCATCGCAATATCCGTCAGCGCTTGCGCAGCTTCGTGTCCATGTGGCCGAAGGTGATGAGATGCTCGAGCTCGCTCAGCGCCCGCTCCGGGGTTTCGAACTTCTCGAGAAACTTCGAGGGCACCTCGTTCACGATCGGCGGCGACCAGGCCTCGTCGACGACCTTGACCTTGGTCTCCTTGATCAGCTCGGCGATCACGAATGTCGCCTTCCTGGTGCCGTAGAACAAATAGTCATAGGCCGCGAGCGGCCGCAGCCCCTCGACGATCTCGGTGCGAAACTGTCCCGGCTTGCTCGTCAGTATCACATACATCGGTCATGGCCTCCCGACCGCCGCGCCCGCCGGCGCGACGACGTCGGCGAGCGGCACGGCCTCTTGCGATAGTTCAACGTCGTGCGTGAGCCACAACTGGCAGGCGAGACGGTAGCCCTGCTCGATCCTGGCGCCGAGGCGCTTCTTCTCTTTCCAGTTCGGCTCCGGCAGATGCTCGCTGCCCCCGATGATCCGCGACGCGCATTTCCCGCACTTCCCCATGCCGCAGCCATAGAGAAAGTTCGGATAAGGAAACTGGCGGATGCCCGCACGCACGACGAGATTGGTGTTCTCCTTGACCTCGCCGATGAAGGTCTCGCCGTTGCGGTGAAAAACCACCTTGGGCATCGCGCCGTTCTCCGTTCCCTGACCGGTCAGGCCTGCAGCAGCACGCGCTCCTCGGCAGTGACCCCGGTGGCGAGGTCGAGCTCGGCCAGCGGAATCTCGCCCGCGACGTAGTCGTGATAGAGCGCGGTGGTGTAGAGCAGCCGCATCTGCGCACCGATCTCGCAGATTTTCAGGCAACGCTGCTGCAGCTCGACCGTATTGGCGTGCTCCAGCACGATCTGGTAGCCGCGTTCGCCATGGATCTCGTCGGAGACGATGTGGAGGTCGAAGAACTCGACCTCCTCGTCGGTGAACTTGTACTTCTCGCGCAAGGTCGGGGTCTGCTTGCGGTAGATCGACGGCACCTGCGATTCCAGGCCGACCACCAGGCCCGCGACCGCGACGATCGGATCCTCGCGCATCGCGACCGAATAGCACCAGCTCTGTAACCCGCGCGTGGTCGGGGTCATGTTGTCGGGGTCCTTGACCCGCGCCGCGGTGGTGCCGCAGGCCTCGGCGAAGCGGATCAGGAGATCGGTGTGACGATCGCCGCCGATCTCCTCCTCATACATGTTGGCAAGCAGGAAGTCCTTGGCCTCCTGATACTGCTCGGGCATCCGCGCATAGATGTAGCCGAGATAGTCGGCGAACGGACCGACATAGTGGTAGTGGTTCTCGGCCCAGCGCGCGAGATGCGCACGGCTCAGCTTGCCGCTGGCCCAGGCCACGCTGAACGGAGCCTTGTTGGCGCTCTTTCCCTTGATGGCGTTCTCGAGGGCCGTTCGAAATTCCACATGATCCATCAGCTTCTGCATCGTTGCGCTCCTGTGCCGTGAAGAACTGCCGTCCGGGCATCGGGCCGCGGCAGGATCTTTGATGTATATTGTATACTGTTTTTAGGCGTGTCAACATCAAAGCGTGGCGCGCGGACCGCAGGATCGCCTTGCCCACCCGCGATGCATGATCGCTCCAATCATAGGCATTTTAAGCCATATAATGCAGTCTACCGCCCGTTCGCTCGACAAATATCCGAGCGGCTAGCCTTCAATTTAGGCTTGTCATTCTTGAATACAGTATACATTATTGCGGAAACAGGGGGAAGCAATAAGCATGCAGCACGCTCCGATCGTTGCCGCGCATTGGGTTTATCTGCTCGGCGTCGCCGTCATCGTCCTGACCATGATCTGGCGCGCCAACGTCGTGGTACCGTCGGTGATCGCGACATTCCTGGTCGCGCTGGCCTGGACTCACAGTCCGGTCGCAGCGCTTGCCAGCGTCTTCAATGCGAGCTTCACCGCCGCAAAGGAGCTCTTCAACATCTTCCTGGTGATCGCGCTGATGACCGCGCTGCTGAATGCGCTCAAGGTGCTCCGCTCCGACATTCGCATGGTCGAGCCGTTCCGCGCCGTGATGAAGACCGGGCACACCGCCTACTTCGTACTCGCCGCCATCACCTATGTGATCTCGCTGTTCTTCTGGCCGACGCCTGCGGTGCCGCTGGTCTCCGCGGTGCTGTTGCCGGCGGCGATCGCGGCTGGGCTGCCGCCGCTCGGCGGCGCCATCGCCATCGCGATCGCCGGACAAGGCATGGCACTGTCGTCGGATTACGTGATCGGCGTCGCCCCCGGGATCAGCGCCAAGGCTGCGGGCGCCGCGGTCAGCGCCGCGATGGTTGCCGACCGCGCGCTGGTGCTCTCGCTGATCACCGGCGGCGTTGCGCTGACCCTCGCTTATCTCTCGATCCGCAAGTCGATCACCAAGCCGGACGACCGTTTGCTGGAGCGCTGGCAGGCGCAGTCGAGCAACGGTGAACTGGCCCGGCTCGAGCAGGAAGGAACCTTCGACAAGGCCGAGATCGCGCGCGGCACCGCCGAGGGCCAACGCCCTTTCGCAACTCAGGCGCAGATCGACAAGGAACTGGCGAAAGTGCCGACCCGCCGCGAGGGCTGGTCGAAGTTCTTCGCGGTCGCGACCCCGCTCGCCTTTCTCTGCGTGATCGCCGTGATGGTGCTGGCCAAGCTCGGCATCGGTCACGACCTCAAGGGTGGCGACGCCGCGGCCCTGGTCGGCGGCGTTGCGGCGATGCTGATGATCTGCGCGTCCTTCGTCACTGACGATCTGCGAAAATTCCTCGACACCAGCGCCGATCACGTCACCGAAGGCTTCGTCTTCGCATTCAAGGCAATGGGCTCGGTGCTGCCGATCGCAGGCTTTTTCTTCCTCGGCGCCGAACCCGGCCTGTCCTCGCCGATCCTCGGCGTGCCCGCGGCCCAGGCGCCAAGCCTGCTGTTCGAACTGATCCAGACCGCGCAGGCCTGGATACCGGGCAACGAGTTCTTCGTCGCCTTCGGCGTCCTGATCGCCGGCATGATCACCGGCATCGACGGCTCCGGCTTCGCCGGCCTGCCGCTGACCGGCTCGCTGTCGGGAGCATTGGCACCGTCGGTCGGGCTGGAGCCTGCGACGCTTGCCGCGATCGGCCAGATGGGCGCGGTGTGGACCGGTGGCGGCACGCTCGTGGCATGGTCGTCGCTGATCGCGGTGGCCGGCTTTGCGCGCGTGCCGGTGTTCACGATCGTGCGAACCGCGATGCTTCCCGTGCTGACCGGGCTCGCGGCGTCGACGATCGCAGCGGTTCTGATCTTTCATTGAAGAGGCCTTTTGACGATGACTGAAGCGGCTATACGCGACACCCGCCCCTCCACGCCGACCGAGATCGAGGAGTTTCCCAACCTGATCGCCAGCGAGCGCGTCCGCAGCGCATCGGGAAGGCTGACTGCGAATATCAACCCCGCCGACAACGCCGACATTGTCGGGCGCTTCCAGGAATCCAGCGCCACGGAGGCACGGGCCGCGGTCGAGGCCGCTGCCGGTGCATTCGAAGGCTGGAGACGGGCGCCGATCTCCAAACGCGCCGCCGTCCTGAATCGCGCGGCTGATCACCTCGAGTCGCACGCCGATCAGATCGCGCGGGAGATGACGCGGGAAATGGGCAAGTCGCTCAGCCTCGCCCGCGACGAGGTGGTGCGCTCGGCCCAGACCTTGCGCTTCTACGCGGTCGAAGGGCAGTCGTGGACGGGCGAAGTGTTCCCGAACGATGATGCCGACATGACCGTCTACACGCTGCGCGAGCCGCTCGGTGTCGTTTCGGTCATCACGCCGTGGAATTTTCCGATTTCGATCCCCGCGCGCAAGATCGCGCCGGCCCTCGTCACCGGCAACACGGTGGTGTTCAAGCCGTCATCGGATGCGCCGCTCAGCGGCTATCGGCTGGCGGAAGCGCTGATCATGGCAGGGCTGCCGAAGGGCGCGCTCAACTTCATCACCGGCAAGGCCGGCGAGATCGGGCCCGCCATCACCGAGCCGCCGGTGATCCGCGCGATCTCCTTCACGGGATCGACCATCGCCGGCGAACAAATCTGCCGCGCGGTCGGCTTCACCACCCGCACCCAGATGGAACTCGGCGGCAAGAATCCGCTGATCGTGATGGAGGATGCCGATCTCGACCAGGCCGTTGATCTGGCCATCAAGGGCGGCTTGTCGCTGGCGGGCCAGGCCTGCACCGGCACCAGCCGGGTGCTGGTCATGAAGCAGGTGCGGTCCGAATTCACCGCCCGGCTGCTCGCCAGGGTGAAGGCGATCAAGATCGGCAGCGGCCTCGCAGGCGGCATGGACATGGGGCCGCTCGCCACCGCGCGGCAATTCGAGACTGTGCTGCGCTATGTCGCGATCGGCAAGGCGGAGGCGACGCATCTCTACGGCGGCGATCGGCTCACCGGCGCAGGCTATGATGGTGGGTATTTCGTCTCGCCCGCGATCTTCACCGACGTGACCCAGGAGATGACGATCGCACGCGAGGAGATCTTCGGTCCGGTGATCGCGATCATCGAGGTCGACAGCTATGCCGACGCGATCGCCAAGGCCAATGCCAGCGAATACGGCCTGTCGGCTGCGATCGTGACGCGCAACCCGCGCGTAATGCACGATTTCGCCAACGACATCCAGTCCGGCACGGTGAAGATCAACCGCACCACAACCGGCAACCTGATCAACGCGCCATTCGGCGGCCTGAAGCGATCGAGCACCTCGACATTCCGCGAGTCCGGCCGCACCGGTCTCGAATTCTACACCCAGATCAAGACGGTCTATCGCGGCGTTTGAGCCGCGATCGACACCCCTCAATATCGGAAGAGAACGATGAGACAGACATTCAAACTCGAGCTTGCCGAAGCCCGCCACATGATCGCCGCCGCGATCCGGAAATCCGCCGAGATCGGCGTCACCGAGACGGTCTGCGTGACCGATGATGGTGGTTACCCGCTGGCCCTGGAGCGGATGGACGGCGCGCGGGTGACCGGCCCGCAGATCGCCTGGAACAAGGCGTTCACCGCGGCCGGCCACAAGCGTTCGACGCATCTGTTCAATCAGCCGCCGAACGGCCCCGCTTTGCCCGGCAACGAGGCATTCGGCATCCAGTGGAGCTTTGACGGCAAGTTCGCGGTGTTCGTCGGTGGCTTTCCGATTGTCGTCGACGACGAGGTGGTCGGCGGCATCGGGCTGAGCGGCGGCAATGGCGAGCAGGACACCCAATGCGGCCTCGCTGCGCTGGAGGCCCTGCAGGAGCTATTGCGCGGCCATCGCGTCCTGGTCGCAGCCGACATCAAGAAATGATCCGCGGCTCCTGGGGCGCGAAACTCCTGGCGCCGAGCCCGTCGATCAATCGCTCGACCAGCATGTTGAGCTGTTCGGCGCTGTGCGCGGCGCCGAACACGTAGCGATCAGGCCGCACGATGGCCGCCGATACGCCGTGTTGCCGCATCCAGTCGGCAAACAGCCCGTCGCGCTCGACCACGCTCAAAATGCCGTTCGCGTCGCAGCTGTCACCCGACGCGGCGATGACGACGCGTTCGCCGGACAGGCGCTGCCAGGCGGCGCGTGACGTTTCCGAGAGCCACGCCATCTGCTGTGCGGCCAGCGTCACGATCGCAAACTCCGGCTTCAGCAGGTCGTCGAGCCGGCATGTCCGTCCGTCGGGCGCGCGCACATGCGGCTGCACGAACAGCCGTCCGGCAAGTTCAGCGCCGGGCGCGATGAGGCCGGACACGAGGTCCGGGATGAATTTCTGCCTGATGGTCTCGGCCTTGCCGGCTTTCAGCTCGGCGCGCAGCCGCAGGTCACGTTCGGCGGCGGCCACAGGATCGAGCTCGCCGATGATCTTGCCGAACTCCTTGGCGCTGGCGACGACGGCGCGAACATGCGGCTTGCGCTCGATCTCGTAACTGTCGAGCAGCGCCGCGTCGGCGTCGCCGCGCAGCACCATGCGGAGCTTCCAGGCCAGATTGACGGCATCGCGGATGCCGGCGCAGAGGCCCTGCCCGAGGAACGGCGGCGTCTGGTGCACGGCATCGCCCATCAGCAGCACGCGGCGATCGCGCCAGCGCTGCCCGAGCAGGGCGTGGAAGCGATAGACCGCCGAGCGCCAGATCGTGAGGTCGGAGATGTCGGTGAAACCCTTGAGCAGGCGGACAACATTGTCAGCCGCGGCAGCGGCCTCCGGATCCTCTCCCGGCAACAGCTTGATCTCCCAGCGCCGCAAGTTTCGCGGCCCTGGCACGAAGGTGCCCGGACGCGACGGCCAGCAATACTGAAAACTCTTGGCCGGCCGCTTGGCGGGATCGCTGGTCAGCGTATCCACCACCATCCACCATTCATCGAAAGCGAGATCGTCCAGGCCGATGCCGAGCTGCTTGCGGACAAAACTGTTGGCGCCGTCGCAGCCGACCAGATAGCGCGCACGGATCACGAATTCCTCGCCGGACTCGCGCCGCGCGGTCAGCGTCACCACGCCGTCGTCCTGCTGCAGCGCCACGCCGGCGGCCGCGAGGAAAATGTCGACATGCGGGTCGTCCGCGAGCCTGTCGCGCAGCGCCTGCTCGAGGTCCGGCTGCACGAAGGTGACATTGGGAATCCAGCCGAGCGGAAACGGCGGCGGCATCGGGTCGAAGATCTTGATGACCTCGCCGTCGACGCCGAGATAGTGCGAGCCGTTATGCGGGGCGATCGCCTGCTCCATGAAATCGCCGAGCCCGATCGCCTGCAGCACGCGCAGCGCTTCGTGGTCAAGCGTGATCGCGCGCGGCTTGTCGTAGATGGCGGCGACGCGCTCGACGGCAGCGACGCTCAGGCCGGCTCCTCCGAGCAGATTGGCGAAGACGGCACCGACCGGCCCGAGGCCGACGATCGCCACGTCATGAATGGAGTTCGCGACCGGCATCGACATGCTACTTCGCGAGATAGCTCTCGAGCGTGAGCGGCTTCGGCTTCACCTGCGGCTCGCGGATCGCAACATCGGCGAACGGCGTCGCCTCCTCGAACCAGGCCTGCCGCGCCGGAAGCCCCCAGGGAAACGAAATCTTGTGATCGGATGGGTCCCAGCCGATCGGCTCGTTCTCGATGTCCATGATCTGGTAATGCGTGTTGAACAGTTCGACGCGGTGCCCGTCGGGATCGCGCATGTAGACATACATCGCGTGTCCCGGCCCGTGCCGCCCCGGGCCGCGTTCGACGGCGGCGCCATAGCCGAGCTCGCCGGCGAGGTCGCAGGCGTTGAGCAAATGATGCACCTCGGGCGCCAGGAACGCGAAATGATGCAGCCGCGGTCCGGCGCCATTGAAGAACACGATGTCGTGCGGATTGCCCTTGCGCTGCAGGAACACACCGCGCAGATCGAACGTGCCGGCGGGCGCGATATATTCGCTGAGCCGGAAACCCGCCGCGGTGTAGAAATCGCACGCCTTGCGCACCTCCGGCGTCAGCACCTGGTAGTGATCGAGCCTTAGCGCCGAGCCGCCGGCGTGACGGGTGAATTGAGTGATCATCCGCGGCACCACCGGCATGGTCGCGCAGAACTCCAGCGGCGTGCCGGCCGGATCGGTCGCGTGCAGCGTACGGCCCTGATGCGGCACCTCGGCCCAGGCGGCGCGGCAGCCCTGCGCTTCGAAAAAGTCCTTGAGCCGGTCGAGGTCATCGTCCTGAAACACCCGCAGGCCGAGCCGCGCGCAAACGGCGTCGCCGCCCCTGCGCAGCACAAGGCTGTGATGGCAGGCCTCCTCGACGCCACGGAAATAGAGCGCATCGCCCTCCTCCGCGGTGAGAATCAGCCCGATCACCTGTTCGTAGAACCGCCGGCTGGCGGCGAGATCGCGGACGGTCAGGACGACGTGGCTGGCTCGCGTGATCCGAAACCCGGGATCGTGGTTCGTGGTCGGGAGGCTCATGCGCACCTTCTGGTTTTCGCGGGAACCCAACTCATTGCGAAAAACCGGCGGCCGATCAAGCCGCGCGGCGTTGGGCAATCTTTGCCGGTCCGCGGCTGCGCCGTCACGCATTTGTATCGATTTGTTAGCAATGCCCGCCGGTGGAACCGATCCGCTCCCCCCGCGCGGCTTGGTTCATCCCAAGAATTCATAGTTTGTCAAAGGTTTGCAGAGAATTCTTCGGCACTGCGCCATGGTCAGACCGCGCAGGCAAATGTAGTGAGATGCGTAGCGATCTCAGATCATATTTCGCGAACTTGTTCGCGGGAGACCTTGCGGCCTTCGGTGCACCACCGACGGATGAGGCGCTTGCCGGCCACATCCGCGCCGAGCAGGTTTCGCTCGTGCTCGGCTATTCCTTCGGCATCATGCTCGCCAATGCCTGCAACGCGCTGGTGCTCGCGGTCGCACTCTGGCTATCGCCCGATTGGATCTTCGCGCTGATATGGGCGGCCGCCGTGAGCTGCGGCGCGCTGCTCTTCGGCCTGCAGGTCCGCGCAGCACGCCGCATCGCCAAGCCGCAATTCGTCTCGCGCCGGACCATGTACCGACTGGTGCGCAACGCGCTGGCGCTCGGCGCCGCCTGGGGCGTCGTCCCGGTCGCCTTCTTCGCGAACGCATCGAGCGGCGGGCAATTGGTGATCACCTGCCTGTGCGCCGGAATGCTGGCCGGCGGCGCCTTCGCCTTCTCGACCATCCCGATCGCCGCGATCGCCTTCACCGGACCGATCTTCGCCGGCACCGCGATCTGCCTCGGCCGCGACGGCGACTTCGTCTATCTGCTGCTGGCCGTGCTGGTCGTGGTCTACGGCTCCGTGCTGCTGCGCGGCGTCTTCGTCAACGCGTTCGAGTTCAGGCGGCGGATCATCGCCCAGCATGAGGCCGAACGAACGGTGCGGCAGGATCCGCTGACGCATCTGCCGAACCGCGTCGCCTTCAACGAAGCGCTCAACGGCGCGCTGGGCCGGCTGGCACGCTCGGGCGAGGAATTCGCGGTGCTGCTGCTCGACCTCGACCGCTTCAAGGAGATCAACGACAGGTTCGGTCATCCGGCCGGCGACGAATTCCTGGTGCAGGTTGCGGCCCGGCTGCAGCGCTGCACGCGCGCGGCCGAGCACGTCGCACGGATCGGCGGCGACGAGTTCGCGCTGATCATGTCCAATCTGACGCGGCCGGAGGATGCGCTGGCGATCGCCGAGCGGTTCGTCGCGGCCATCGCCGATTCGTTCCCGATCGACGGTTTCGAGATATCAGGCGCGATCAGCATCGGCATCGTGCTCGCGCCCCGTGACGGCAACACGTCCCACGATCTGCTCAAGCACGCCGACATCGCGCTCTATCGGGCGAAGAAATCCGGCCCAGGCCCCATCTGCTTCTTCGAGGCGAGCGACGACCAGGCCGCGCGCGACCGCCGCGCCTTGCAACGGGATCTCGAACGCGCCATCGAGGCGGACCAGCTGTTTCTGGTCTACCAGCCGTTCCTCGATATCCGCAAAGGCCGTGTCACCGGCTTCGAGGCATTGTTGCGCTGGCAGCATCCGGTGCGCGGCCTGATTCCGCCGAGCGTCTTCATTCCGATCGCCGAGGAGAGCGGACTGATCCACCAGCTCGGCGATTGGGTGATCCGCAATGCCTGTGCGATGCTGGCGCGCTGGCCGCAAGACATCAGGATCGCGGTCAATTTCTCCGCGGTCCAATTCCAGAATGTCGGCATCCTGCAGACCATCGTCGACGCGCTCGCCGCCGCTAACGTCGCCCCGAGCAGGCTCGAGGTCGAGATCACCGAATCGATGCTGATCTCGAAATATGGATCGGCGCCCGCGATCCTGAACGCGCTGCTCGAGCTCGGCGTGACGGTCGCGCTCGACGATTTCGGCACCGGCTTCTCGTCGCTGACCTATCTGCGCAAGCTGCCGTTCAGCCGCATCAAGATCGATCAATCCTTCATCCGGGACATGCTGACCCAGCCGGACTGCGCCGCGATCGTCAAATCGGTGATCTCTCTCGCGCAGGATTTGCAGATCGGCGTCGTGGCCGAGGGCGTCGAGACCGCGGATCAGCTCGAATATCTGCGCCAGACCAGTTGCGACGAGGTGCAAGGCTATCTGATCGGCCGCCCGATGTCGGGCAGCGAGATCTCCGCCCTGCTCGATCACGATCCGCGACGGTCGGTGCACGCGGCGTAGCCCCGTTCGGGCGCCTTGCCGGCCGGGCGCGTCAGAACGCGTCGGCGCGATGCAAGGTATCCACCGTAATGGTGCCGCGGGCGCGTGAGACGCATGCGCAGATCTTGCGGCTTTCCTGTTTCTGGTGTGCGCTGAAGAAGACGTCGCGATGATCGATCTCGCCATCGACGTCGACGACGTCGAGCGCGCAGACGCCGCATTCGCCGCGCCGGCAGTCGCTCATCACTTCATGGCCGGCCTCGTCGAGCACATCCAGCATCGATCGGTCGCGCGGGATCACGAACTCGGTCACGGCTCCGGTCCCCTGATCCCTGAGCCGCACGCGGAACGCTTCGGTCGGCAGCAGCCCGCTCGATCCGAAGGTCTCGTAGCGCAGATCCGTCATCGTATGACCGGCTGCTTCCCAGGCGCGCCGTGCCGCATCCAGCATCCGCATCGGGCCGCAGAACAAGGCCATCGCATCGCGCGGCAGGGCGGCGAACACACCGTCGAGGTCGAGCCGGCCGCCCTCGTCGCCGGCATGAACCACGAGCCGGTCGCCGAGCAGGCGATCGAGCATGTCGAGATAGGCGGCGTCGCTGCGCGTGCGCACGGCATAGTGCAGCGTGACGCCGGCGCCGCGGCGGGCCAGCGCCTGGGCCGCGCCGACGATCGGCGTGATGCCGATGCCGCCCGCGATCAGGCAAAACTGCCGCCGCGACCAGTCGAGTTGCACGAGCGAAGCGGGCAGCGTGATGTTGATCCGCGCCCCCGGCGCCAGCGACCACATGTACTGCGAGCCGCCGCGGGAATCCGGGGCGCGGCGAATTGCGATCCGATAGCCTCGCGGATCGATTTCACCGACCAGCGAATAGGAGCGGGTCTGCGGCTGGCCGTCGATGGTCACGCCGACATCGATGTGGCTGCCGACCGGGTAGGGCGAGCCGGCAAAATTGTCCGGCCGCAGCAGGAATTCGCGGATCGTGGGCGTGAGGTCGCGCGTCGCAAGCAGCGTGGCGGAGGTCCAGGTTGCAATGAATCGCATGACGCGCCTCGTTCAGCCGGCCGTGACCAGCGCCAGCGCCGGCAGCAGATCGAGATGGGTGCGGTTGCGCAGCGCCAGCCGCAGATTGCGTGCCGCAAGCCGCGCATGCTCGCGCATGATCGCCTCGGCGCGCGCGCCTTCGCGGTTCTCGATGGCGTCGATCACCACGCGATGATGATCCTGCGCGATCAGCAGAATCTGCCGCGCCTCGGGCAAGGCCGATTGCGCCATTACGAAGGCGCTCGGCGAGGCGAACGGCAGCGCGGAGGCGCGGTCGATCTGCCGGACCAGCGGCGCACTGCGCGACAGCTCGGTGAGCAGCGCGTGGAAGCGGGCGTTGAGCGCGACATAGGACGAAAATGCCTCGACGGAGATCGGCTCCTGCCGCACCAGGTCGTCGATCTCGTTGAGGCATTGCTTGAGCGGTTCGAGATCGCGCGACGACACGCCGCGCTCGGCGGCAAAGCGCGCGGCCAGCCCCTCCAGCGTGCCGCGCAGCTCGATCGAGTCGAGAATGTCGCGCTCGGAAAACGCCTTGACCATGAAGCCACCGGACGGGATCGCCTCCAGCAGCCCTTCCTCCTCCAGCCGCACCAGCGCCATCCGCACCGGCGTACGCGATACCCCGGTGATCTCGACCGCTTGCAGTTCCGAGATGCGCTCGCTCGGCCGCAGCCGGCCCGAGAGTACCAGGTCGCGCAGCGCGAGCTGCGCCCGCACGGTCTGCGATACTGAACGATCGGCTTCGCGCTCCGCCATGGCTTGCCCCTCGCCTACTCGGCAGCCTGCAGCTGCGGCGGTGGATTTTCCTTCGCCACCATGCGGTCAATCACGCGACGCGCCCACATCGCCCCGGCATCGATGTTGAGATTGTAAAATACGCGGTCCGGATTCTCGTCCATCGCGCGCTGCTGCGCTTCGAGGATGATCTCGTCCTCGTGGAAGATGCCGGCGACGCCGTCGCGGATCTCCGAGGTCAGGCGCTGTTCGGTGAGGCGGTGGTTGCGGACGAAGGCCCAGAAGTAGTGGCAGGTCTTCTCGGTCTCCGGCGTGATGGTGTTGAGCACGTAGCCGTTGACGCCCTGCGAGCGATCGCCCGCCGGCGCGCCCGATCCGGCGGGCGCGACGCCGACGTCGATATTGACGGTGCATGGCGCCTCGAAGCGGATGATCTGCCAGCGATCGACCGGGCCCGGCTTCTGCAACTGCTTGGCCCAGAATGGCGGCGGCTCGATACCCTGCATCCAGCGCGTCACGGTCACGGTCTTCTCGCCATGGGTGACGTCGAACGGCGCTTCGGCGACCGCGTCATTGCCGATGCTCGAGCCGTGCACGAAGGTTTCGTGCGTCAGGTCCATCAGATTGTCGACGACGAGCCGGTAGTCGCACTTGACGTGAATGGTCTTGCCGTCGCCGGCCCAGGCCGGGTCGTGATTCCAGTGCATGTCGGGCACCAGCGCCGGATCGGCCAGCGCGGGATCGCCCATCCAGAGCCAGATGAAACGGTGACGCTCGACGACGGGATAGGCGCGCACGCAGGCCGACGGATTGATCGTTTCCTGCGACGGCATGAAGGTGCAGCGGCCCTGCGCGTTGTACTTCAGGCCGTGATAGCCGCAGACCACGGTGTCGCCGTCGAGCCGGCCCTTGGAGAGCGGCACCAGGCGATGCCAGCAGGCATCCTCGAGCGCCACCACCTCGCCGTCGCCCTTCCGGTACATCACGACGTGCTTGCCGCAGATCGTGCGCGGCAACAGCGCGTGCTTGATCTCGGCATCCCAGCCGGCCGCGTACCAGGCATTCATCGGGAAGGGATTTTTCATCTTGCCCGCTCCATGCTGAATTCTCTATGTATACATTATATGCCATTTCTCGCCATATCAAAATGAAATTCCGAGATGTAGGCTCATTTCAGTATACAATAATTAGACAATACCGCGGTATCTCGAAAAAAATCGATTTTCGATTGACGGCAAGGAGGCCATCAGCCAGTTTTCGCCGCATGAACATCGGGTTGAGTTTTCGCGAGGGTTTGGACGGCGACGGGCCGCGAAGTCTGACATCGGCGGTGCAGGAACGGCTGCGGTCGGACATCCTCTCGACCCGGCTGCTGCCTGGCCAGAAGCTGCATATCGCCGGTCTCGCAAAGCAGTTCTCGGTCAGCCTCGCCGCGGTTCGCGAGGCGTTGTCACGATTGGTCGCCGACGGCCTGGTGCAGGCCTCCGACCAGCGCGGCTTCCGCGTCTGCCCGGTCTCACTTGCCGATCTCGCCGACGTCACCCAGACGCGGATCGACATCGAAGGACTTGCATTGCTGCGTTCGATCGAACTCGGTGATGCTGCCTGGTTGTCCTCGGTCGTAGCCGCCTGGGAAGCGCTAAAAGCCGTTCCCTATCGCTACCCCGACGATCCGACCGTGCATTACGAAGAATGGGTAACCCGCCATCGCATCTTCCATCGCGCGCTGGTCAATGCCTGCGGCTCGCAATGGCTGCTCGGCTTCCGCGACGTACTGCACGAGCAGAGCGAGCGCTACCGGCGGCTTTCGATCCGTCGCGAGGTCGGCAGGGCACGCGATGTCGAGGCCGAACACGCCGCGATTGTAGACGCCGTTTTGGCACGCGATGCGGATGCGGCAGTTCGCGCATTGTCAAAGCACTTCGGTATCACCAAGGAATTCGTCGAGCTCGCTGCTCCGCGCATTGCGGAGGTCAACGGTACGACCTGACGCTGCGGCACGCGACGCGCCGACCAACAACAATCAATATCCGGGAGAAACAGTACCCATGAGCATCACGCGCCGCCGCGCGCTGGCAACCCTCATCGCCACCGCGCTGCTGACTGGTCCCGCCGTCGCCGCCGACACGATCCGCGTCGGCCTGCCGACCAAGACCTATTGGCCGACAACGATCGCCGAGACCGCGGTACGGCAGAAGCTGTTCGAGAAGGAAGGTATCAAAGCCGAGCTCACCGTTTACCGCAGCGGCGCCGAGACCTTCGAGGGCATGGCTGCGGGAGCCGCCGACATCATCCTCGACCCGCCATCGCTGGTGTCTGCCGGCCGCAAGAAGGGTGTCATGTCGCGGATCGTTGCCAACGCCGCGATGGGCAATTTCGGCTGGCAATTGATGGTACCGGTCAAGTCGACGCTCGAGGTCAAGGATCTCAACGGCAAGAAGGTGGGGATCACCGCGGCCGGCTCGGGCTCAGACCTGCTGGCGCTCTGGACCATCCAGGACAAGAAGATCGACTTCACCCGCGTGCCGGTGGGCGGCGGCGGCCTGGTGCCGAATCTGCTCGCCGGCAACGTCGATGCCGCCGTGGTCTATTCGCCGCTCAGCTTCCAGGTTGCCAGGTCCGGTGAAGCAAAGACCATTCTCGACTATGCGACCGCGGCGCCGCCGAACCTCACCGCGGGCTGGATCGTGCTCGATAAATACGCCGAGGCCAAGCCAGAGGTCGTCCAGAAGGCCGTCAATGCGCTCTATGGCGCCGTGCAGTACATGCGAGCGAACCGCGACGTCACCGTCAAGCTGATCGCCGACCTCTACGAAATGCCGGCCGAGATCGCCGCGATGGAATACGACAACACCATCATGAAACTCGAGACCGACGGCAACATGGCCGCAGCCAACGTGCCAGCGGCGGTGCAGTTGTCGCTCGATCTGGCCAAGCTCGGCGGGCTGAAAGACATCGTTCCGGTGGAGGACGTGATCTCCACAAAATTCACGCCGGTTCCGACCAAGCCATAAGATGCAGGCCACCCTCGCCATCAAGCTCGCGCGGCTTGCGATCGTGATCGCGATCCTAGCGCTATGGGAAATCCTGTCGCGCACCGGTCTCGTCAATCCGCGCCTGCTGCCGTCGGCGTCGGATACGTTCGTGACGCTCGGCGACCTGCTGCAGCGCGCAAGCGTGCGGACCGACCTCATGGTGACCGCAACCGAGGTGTTGGCTGCCTTCGCGCTCGCGGTGCCGATGGGTGCGCTGATCGGCTTCCTGATCGCGGAGAACCGCTATTTTGCCGATGTCGCCAAGCCACTGCTGTTCTTCGCCTTCAGCATCCCGAAATCGATCTTCCTGCCGATGTTCATCCTGGTGTTCGGCGTCGGCTTCGCCCAGAAGGTTGGATTCGGCTTCTTCTCGACGATCTTCATCGTGATCATGTCGACCACGACGGCGGTGGAATCGGTCAAGGTCGAACACCTGACAGTAGCCCGTTCCTACGGCGCCACGCGCGCACAGACCGCGTTCCGCGTCTATCTGCCGAGCATGCTGCCGGTGCTGCTGGAAGCCCTGCGGATTTCGATGATCTTCAACCTCACCGGCGTGATCCTCGCCGAGATGTACGCTTCGCGCGACGGCATCGGTCACCAGATCGCGACCTGGGGCGAAAATTTCCAGATGAAGCAGCTGCTCGCCGGCGTCGTGATGGTCGCCGCGATCGCCATGACCTTCAATGAACTGATCAGATGGGTGGAAACACGATGCAGCCATTGGCGAACGTGACACCGTTGAAGCCTCCGCCGCGCGCCGGCGCGATCGAGGTCAGGAATGTCGGCCAGGTGTTCAGGACAAGGTCCCAAGAGGTCGTCGCGCTGGAGGACGTCTCGCTCGACATCAAGCCGGGGCGCTTCGTCGTGCTGGTCGGCCCCAGCGGCTGCGGCAAGTCCACGCTCTTGATGATGATGGCCGGGCTGCGTGCGCAGACCTCGGGCACCATCACCATCAACGGCGCGCCGATCCCGCAACCTGATCCGAACCGCGTTGGCGTCGTGTTCCAGGAAGCGAGCCTGTTTCCGTGGCTGACCGCGGAAGACAATGTCGAGTTTCCGCTGGCGCTGCGCGGCGTCGCCAAACCGGAGCGCCGGGCCAAGGCGCAGGACGCGCTCAAGCTGGTCGGCCTCGAAGGCTTCGGCAAGCGTCACCCGCACGAGCTGTCGGGCGGCATGAAGCAGCGCGTCTCGATCGCGCGCGGCCTGGTGCAGGACCCGCCGGTCCTGTTGATGGACGAACCGTTCGCCGCGCTCGACGAGCAGACCCGCATGACGATGGGCGACGAACTGCTGCGGATCTGGGCCGCGACCGGCAAGACCGTCGTGTTCGTCACCCACAGCCTGACCGAGGCGGTCTACCTCGCCGACGAAGTGATCGTGATGTCGCCGCGGCCCGGCCGCATCGTCGATCAGCTTCAGGTCACGCTGCCGCGGCCGCGCACCTACGAGATGCTGAGCGGCGACGCCTTCGGCGCGCTGCGCGACCGCATCTGGCGACACATCCGCAAATCGGCGTGAGACAGCAATGAGCGCGAAGACCCTTCGCCATCTGATCATCGTCGGCCTGCTCGCGCTGTGGGAGCTGCTGCCGCGCACCAGACTGATCCCCGAACTGTTCCTGCCGCCACTGTCCTCCACCTTGCTCGCCGGGTGGAACGAGGCGGCCGAATACGGCCACGCGCTCGCGGTGACGCTCTACGAGGTTGCGGTCTCGATGGCGTTCGCCTGCGGCGGCGGTATCCTGCTCGGCGCCATCGTCGGCAGCCTGCCACGCCCGCGGCTTCTGATCATGCCGATGGTCTCGAGCCTATATGCGGTGCCGCTCGTGATCCTCTATCCGGTGTTCACCGTGTGGCTCGGCATCGGCTCGGAATCCAAGATCGCCTTCGCGTCGATCTACGGCTTCCTGCCGACCATGCTGGCGACCGCTGCCGGAATTCAAACCATTGACCCGCAATTGTTGCTCGCCGCGCGCAGCATGGGCGCGACGCTGAGCCAGCGGCTGGTCCGCGTCATCATTCCCGCCGCGATCCCGACCGTGCTGTCGGGCCTGCGGATCGGGGGCGCGCTGGTCATCGTCGGCGTCGTGGTCTCGGAGATGCTGATCTCCTCGGCGGGGATCGGTTATCTGATCTCGCGCTATCGCACCATTCTTGACAGCCCGCACGTGTTCGCCGGCGTGCTGCTGGTGCTGTTCATGGCGATCGCCTTCAACACCGCGATCCGCTGGGTCGAGCGCAAGGCGGCGATCTGGCAGACCGGAACGCGCGCCGGCCAGAGTGCTGCCGACGAGGTCAGCTCCGGCACGATGCAGCCGGCGACGTAAGGGGGATCGCAGCGTGTTCGACCTCACCTTGAGCTTCGACAACGGACCCGAGCCGGACGTGACACCGCTTGTGCTCGACGTCCTCGGCGAACGCGGCATCAAGGCGACCTTCTTCGTGATCGGCGAGAAACTCGGCGATCCCGCGCGGCGGCGTCTCGCAGCGCGCGCTCACGACGAAGGTCACTGGATCGGCAATCACACCTACACGCACAGCGTCCCGCTCGGCCAGCAGCCCGACGCCGACACCGCACAGCGCGAGATCGGCCGGACCCAAGCCGCGATCGGCGAACTCACCCATCCCAACCGCTGGTTCCGGCCGTTTGGCGGCGGCGGCAATCTCGACGACCGGTTGCTGAAACCCTCGGTGGTCGATTTTCTCACACGTAACAGGCATAGCTGCGTGCTCTGGAACGCGATCCCGCGCGACTGGGACGATCCCGACGGCTGGGTCGATCGCGCACTCGATCAATGCCGTGCCCAGCCATGGACCCTGCTCGTGCTGCACGACCTGCCGACCGGCGCCATGGCGCATCTCGACCATTTCCTCGATCGCGCCGAGGCGAGTGGCGCCAGCTTCCGTCAGGATTTTCCGCAGCCATGCGTCCCGATGCGCAACGGCGAAATCGTGCTTCCCATCGAGGCCTACGTTTCCTCCATCGAACAGAGTGAGAGACCATGAAGATCGCAAGTTTCAAGGCGGCGGGTACCGCGAGCTACGGCATCGTAACCGATGCCGGAGTGATCGACGCCGGCAAACGGCTGAAGGCACACCCGACGCTGAAGGCGCTGCTGGCGGCAGGCTCGCTGGCCGAGTTGAAGAAGCTGCAGGGCGAACGCGCCGATCACGCGTTGAAGGATATCGAGCTGCTGCCGACCGTGCCCGATCCCGACAAGATATTCTGCATCGGCGTCAATTATGCGACCCATCTCGCCGAGAGCGGCCATCCGACGCCGCCGCATCCGATGATCTTCACCCGCTTCGCCAACAGCCAGGTCGGCGCCGGCCAGCCGATGATCCGGCCGCTGGAGTCGGAACGCTTCGACTATGAGGGCGAAATGGCGGTCATCATCGGCAAGGCCGGCCGCCGCATCTCGCGCGAGGCGGCGCTCGGCCACGTCGCCGGCTATGCCTGCTACAATGACGGCAGCATCCGTGACTGGCAGCGCCACACCTCGCAGTTCGCGCCTGGGAAGAATTTCATCGGCACCGGCGGCTTCGGACCGTGGATGGTGACATCCGACGAACTTCCGGACATCAGCCGGCAGCACATCGCGACCCGCCTCAACGGCGTCGAGGTGCAGACCGCGCCGATCTCGGACCTCGTGTTCGACGTCGCGACCCTGATCGCCTATTGCTCCACCTTCACCGAGCTGGTGCCCGGCGACGTCATCGTGACTGGAACCACCGGCGGTGTCGGCGCCTATCGCACGCCGCCGCTGTGGATGAAGGATGGCGACGTCGTCGAGGTCGAGATTTCCGGCATCGGCGTGCTGCGCAATCCCGTGAAGGATGAAACCGCAGCAGCGGCAACGCGCGCGGCCTGATCCGGCCGCGCGACAACAAGAAGGAGGACATCATGAACCTGCCCAGGCATCTGCTGCCGACCACTGTCGTCGGCAGCTACCCGCAGCCGGAATGGCTGGTCGATCGCGCCATGCTGTCGAAATCGGTGCCGCGCACCCGCATGCACGCGATGTGGCGGTTGCCGGCCGAGCATCTGGAGGAGGCGCAGGACGACGCAACGATCGTGGCGATCAGGGACATGGAGCGCGCCGGCATCGACATCGTGACCGATGGCGAGATCCGCCGGGAGAGCTATTCCAACCGGTTCGCCACGGCCCTCGAGGGCGTCGATGCCGACAATCCCGCCATTATCACGGCGCGCACCGGCAGCACGCAAACGCCGGTGCCCCGTGTGGTCGGCCCGGTGCAGCGCAATGGCCCGGTGGAGCTGCATGACATGCAGTTCCTGCGCAACAACACCGACCGCGCCGCCAAAATCACCTTGCCGGGGCCGTTCACGATGAGCCAGCAGGCCAAGAACGAGTTCTACAAGGACGACGAGGAACTCGCGATGGCCTTCGCGGAGGCCGTCAACGCCGAGGCCCGCGATCTCGAGCAGGCCGGTGCCGACGTCATCCAGCTTGACGAGCCCTGGGTGCGCAACAATCCGGACTCCGCCAAACGCTATGCGGTGAAGGCGATCAATCGCGCGTTGCAGGGCCTCAGCATCCCGACCGTGGTCCATCTGTGCTTCGGCTATGCCGCTGTCGTGCCGGGTTCGACCAAGCCGGCCGGTTATTCGTTCCTCGCCGAGCTCGACGATACCATCGCCGATCAGATCTCGATCGAGGCGGCCCAGCCGAAGCTTGATCTTGGCGTGCTCAGGGATCTATCCTCGAAGAAGATCATGCTGGGCGTGCTCGACCTCGGCAATCCCGAGATCGAATCCGTGTCCGTCGTCGCCGATCGCATTCGCGATGGCCTCAAGTACGTGCCGGCAGAACGGCTGGTGGTGGCGCCGGATTGCGGCATGAAATACATGCCGCGGCGGGTTGCGTTCGGGAAGCTGAAGGCGATGTGCGATGCGGCCGCGACGGTCAGGAAAGAGATCAGCTAGCCATCTTCGCCGACCAGCATGAAAAAACAGGATCAGTCGCCAGCACCGCTGGCGACGCCACTTTCGCCTTACGAGTTCGACGGCGAGCGGCTCGAAGCCGACTGCGTGTCCTTGATGCTGATCACGACGGCGATGCGCTTGACCGTACCGCTGCGGTAAGCCTGCAGGAACTTGTCGTAGTGCTTGACCGAGATGCAGCCGTTTGAATCGCCGTTCGGCCCAAGCATGTAGCTGTGGACCAGCAGGCCGACGCGGCCAAAGGTCTCGCTGCCGTCGACCGGCGTCATGCGCAGCGCGGGCACGCCGTGGAACAGCTTTTCGCGCGGCTTCATCTCGTAGATGCCGGGCGGGGTCGCACCGGCGTTGCGGGCATTCACATGCGCCGGGTCGTCGAGCAGATTGCCGAGACCCGAATGCGCCTCGAACTTGGTGCCGTCGGGCATGTACACGATGCGGCCGGTGATGTCGTAGACCGCCGTGGTGCTGTCATAACCGAGCGCGCCGAGATCGGGGCTCGGGCCGGACAGCAATCCGTCATTGGGATCGAGCGAGGCGAGCTGCAGCTTGCCCGGCATCATGTCGGCGATCTTCTGCAGGAAGGTCCGGTTGTCGCCCTGCTGCACCGGCGCCGGCGGCGGCACTGGCTGATCGTTCCGCGCGAGCAGATTGGCCTCGGCCGGCCGCGAGCGCGGCATCGGCACCGCGGATGTCACCGGCGAAGTCGTGGCAACGACAGACGCCGTCGCGGGCTCGCTGGTCGGCAGCTCGGTTTGCGTGTCACGCAGCTGACCGGCCAGTGCGTCTTCGATCTGACCGAACTCGGAATTGAAATCGCCGCGGCTCGAGCGGAACCCACGGCGCAGCGGATAATAGAGCGAGGACGTATTGATCGTGGAGCGAGACCCGAACCGGTCGTCGAAGCTCAGCGATGCGGTGGTGTTGGCGAGGGCCGACCCATGCAGCCACGCCGTCGGATCGATGCCGACCACCCAGGCGGCAAGGCCAGACGACAAGACGAGCGCGCTCACGGCAAACGCCGTGCTGCCCACCAGAGACATGCCGCGGCTTGGCTTACGCCCGGCAGCTTTCGTCGTACGTTGACCCATCCATCCCCAAGTACGGTGCTCTGGGGCCAGTTGCCCGGCCCACGCGGGATTCACCGATCACTCATCATATCAGGGAATTAGAGTAAGGCATAATCGAGACGAAGCGGGCAATGACAGGTTTTTTAAACGTTTTTCGGATGGAAACGGCCGGGAATCAGCCTCCGCAGGACTGAAATGTCCAAAAAAGTCCCGATTCGGGACAATCTCAGCGGCTTACGCGATCTTTTCTTCCCAGAGGGTCAGCACCGGAACCGGCTTCCCGATCGCATAACCCTGGGCGTAGTCGACCCCGATCTGGCGCAATTCCTCCAGGATGGCGGTGCTCTCGACGAATTCGGCAACCACCTGCTTCTGCATGATCTTCGCGGTCTTGGTGATCATCTCGACCATCGCGCGATCGACCTTGCTGTTCAGGATCTCCTTCACGAACGAACCGTCGATCTTGATGATATCGACCGGCAGATGCTTCAGATAGGCGATCGAGGACATGCCGGTGCCGAAATCGTCGAGCGAGAAGCTGCAGCCGATCTCGCGCAGCCGCGCGATGAATTTCTGCGCCTCGTCCAGGTTTGAGATCGCGCTGGTCTCAGTAATCTCGAAGCACACCGATGCCGGCGAAACGTCGTGCAGCGCGAACAACTCGGCGACGAAGTCGACGAAATCGCTGTCGCCGATGGTGGCACCGGAAAGATTGATGGCATAGCTCGCCACCTTGCGCGGCGAGTGCTTGCGCTCGGCGATGACCTCGAAGGCGCGGCGAACCACCCAGCGGTCGATCAGCGGCATCAATCCGTAGCGTTCGGCGGCCGGCAGGAAGCTGCCGGGCGGCACCACGGCGCCGCTCTCGTCGCGCAGCCGCAGCAGCAGTTCGCGCCGCTCGTTGCCTTTCAGCACGCCGGTCACCGGGCGGATTTCCTGCTCGTAGAGGCAGAACCGCTCCTCGTCCAATCCCTTGCGAATCCGATTGACCCAGCTCATCTCGGCGACGCGGACCGCCATGCCGGTGTCGGACGGGCGATGCTCCTGAACACGGTTGCGTCCCTTGTCCTTGGCGAGGAAGCAGGCAACGTCGGCAAGCCGCAATGCGTCCTGCACGCCGGCACTATCGGCCAGCCTGACCAGGCCGATGCTCGCGCTGATCCGGAAACTCGAGGCGTCATGGACGAAGTTCGACTGCTCGACCACCGCCCTGATCCGCTCCGCGACGTCGGCGGCGACATCGTGGGCAACGGAGCCGTCATCGCGCAGCAGGATCCCGAACTCGTCGCCGCCGAGACGCGCGACCAGCCCGCCGCCGCCGACTTCGCCTTCCAGCAGCCTGGCCACCTGCTTCAGCAGCCGGTCGCCCGCCATGTGGCCACAGGTGTCGTTGACGATCTTGAACTGGTCAAGGTCGATCAGCATCAGGTCGGCACCCGTGGCCGGCGAAACCGACATCGCCTTGTGCAATTCGAACTCGAACTGCCGGCGGTTCGCGAGGCCCGTGAGTGCGTCATGAGAGGCAGCCCAAGCCAGTTCCTCGACCAGCCGCCGCTCGGCGGTCATGTCGTGGATGATCATGACGCGGCCAGCCGGTTCGCCGGCATGCACGATCGGGGTTTCGACCACCGAGACCGGTACGCTGGAACGATCCGACCGCACCAGGAGCCGTTGCTGCGAGTGGCTGTCATGGTCGGCGTTGGCCGCCCGGAACGGCCCTCCCACCGGCTGTTCTGCGATGCTGAACAACGATGAAAGCTGCCAGCCGGTCACATCGTGTCCCGACGCGATCAGCCGTTGCGCCGCAGCGTTCATGTAGCCGACGCGATCGTCCTCGGTCGTCACGATCACCGCGTCGCCGATCGACGCCAGGGTGAGCTGGGCACGCTCCTTCTCGACCGCGAGCGCGGTCTCGGCGAGCCAGCGTCGCCACAGCATCCGTCGTGTATGAAACAGGACGATGCCGGCAAGACAGACCGCGATCACGACATTGACCAGCAGCAGCAGCGTGGAAACCTGGCGCGACGCCTTGCCCAGATTGTCGGAGAAGTCGACGGCGAGCGCACTCAGGGCGGCGTCGACCGCGCCGATCCGCTCGGCCCAGTGCCTGATCGTCGCGGCCGATGGATCGTGCAGCGCGCTGTCGTTCGCGGCTTCGTTCCGGATCTCGATCAGCTGATCGAGCAGCGCATCCGAGTTTCGCCAAGCCGTCACCGCGCCGGCGACGTGGTGCAACTTGCGGAAGTATTTGAACAGCCAGATCAGGCCGCCGATATCGTCATCATGATTGCCGGCCCTGGCGAAGCCGTCCCTCGCCACGGCGTCATTGTTGCCCGGCGCTTCCAGCGCGCGCCGCGCCCTGCGATCGGCCAGCGGCACCGCGATCGCGGCATCGAACTTCTGCAGATAGAGCGGCGCGCCGGTGCTGACATAGATCTGAAGGTAGTGAATGGCGTCCTTCTGGCCTTTGGACCAAAGGCTCTCGCCTGCCACATAGGCCCGCACCGCGGACATCACCTGCAGGCTCCCCGCCGACAGGCCTGCGAGCAACAGCACGATCGCCAGCAGCGGCCCCACCACCCGCCAAAGTGACCAGCTTCGAAACGAAAAGAACATGTCCAATGCGCCCGACGGAATAGATGTCAGGTAAGCCTAGGAACCGTGACTTAACCTCACGTTGCAAAACGCGATGAGTTTGAAACGACTTGGCCGGAATAGAATTGCGTCAAAATTTACGCATCCGGCGGCAGGCCAACGACGTTCATGGCCGCAGTGTCGGCGACGTGTTCGGCGCCAGAGCCAGCTCCATTTCGGCCTCTTCAGGCAGCTTGTCGGCATGGACGGCAAGCGGTGTGCCGATCCACAGCGGATCGTCACGGTGATCGCGGCGCGGGTTCGTCGTGTTGGGATGGACCAGGATGCTCAGACGACCATGGTTCAACATCAGCCACGGCACCAGGGTCGGAAACAGCTCGACCGCAAACGCCACCTGATACATCGCCTGGTCGTGCGGACCGACCTTGACGTCGTGCCAGCGCCCGAGCGTGACCAGGAAGCGCTCGCCGATCCAGGTGCGGAGCTGCTCGGCCTCGCCCCGGCTGGACGTTGGATCGTAGTAGACGTGGGCGTGATAGCTCGCGATCTCGCCGATCGTCCTAGGCGCATCCGTCATCTCACTTCTCCTGGTTCGGACCGGCCGGCATATCGCTCGTCCCGTGAGGCTTCGCAACCGATCATTTCCGTCGCAGAACGCTGAATTGAAACGACTGTGGCGCGCCCCACGGCGTGGCGTGCCGATGGGCCTCCCCGGCGATCAGTTCGAATCCCGGACCAATGGTCCGGCTGAGCGTTGCTGGATCATAGCGCTGCACCGGAAGGCCGCTGCACTGCTCCGGACCGTCCAGCGCGAAGGTGCAGATCACGGCGTGGCCGCCTGCCCGGACACCGCGGTGCAACCTGTCGAGATAGGCTTTGCGATCGCTTTCCTCGACGAGGAAATGAAACGCCGCGCGATCGTGCCAGACGCCGAAGGCTCGTTGCGGCTGCCAGGTCGTCACATCGCCTGCGATCCAACGCACCGCATCGCCTGCCGCGCCGACCCGCTGCCGTGCGTTCGCCAAGGCGGCGTCCGACAGATCGAGCACGGTGACATCGTGAAAGCCACTCGCCAGCAGCGCGTCGACCAGGCGCGACGCCCCGCCACCGACATCGACGATCGCCGCGTCGCGGCCGGCCGCGACGGATTCGATCAAGCGCAGCGACGGCTGCGGATCCGCCTGCGACCAGCTCACCTGCTGCTCGTCCTTGGTCAGGTAAACAGTCTGCCAATGCGATTGGCGATCGGAAGCAGTCATGGCGATCGAACCCGAAAGATTAACCATGAGCTAGGCGCGAGGGTTTCCCGCGTCAACCGGCAGTGGGCGCGCAACCGCAAATGCCGCATTTGCATCGCGGCATTTTCCAACTAACCTGACGCAGAGGTTGAGATCGGGGCGCCCGGGATGGCCAATTTCGGCTGGACACGCGTCAACAGGCCTGCACAAGCGGACGACGCCGCCAGCGATTTGCGCGGCCTGACCGATCCATTGGCGTTTCTCGCAGCACTCGACAAGGTGGTGCCGCGCTATCTCGATCTGGCCGACAATGGCGTGTTGGTCTATCCGGCCTGCAAGCGCAAGCCGAGCGACATGCTCGGCGATACCAGGGCGATCTGGGAACACACGCGGCTCGAGGCGATGCGCTATGTCCCGATGGTGCCGCGGAAGGATGCTGCGCTGCTGGCAGATCCATCCCGTCAGGCCGAGATGATCGACGCTTTCCTGCGCCAGCGCGCGCACGACAAGACCGTCGTGGATTTCACCGGCACCGCGATCGAGGATTACGGGATTGCGATCTACGCCGCGCTGAACTGGCTGAACCATTGCGGCTCCATCGTGAACGCCGATCCGCAAAAGTTCTCCGGCACGCTGCGAAGCTTCCGCAAGGTGATGGTCGTCGCCCGGCAGTGGTGGGCGCTCGACGGCGCCGCGGACCGCTGCCGGCAGATGCTGGAGGCGCACGAGCGGCCGCCGCTGGTGTTCTTCCTGGTGTGGGCAGAGGCAACCAATCTGGCGCGGGAGATCGCGATCGCGGCGGCCGGTGCGACGGCGACCGAAGACAGCCTCGCGCGCCTGCGCGCAGCCGAAGACCCGGAACAACTGACGTAGGGCAACTGCGTCAGGCTTGGCGCGCAATGCCTACAATCGTACCATCGAAAGCCGAACAAGGCTAAAACCGGGATGGAGCACGGGCAGAGTTGCCGTACGCCGACGCAACAGCGCCGTGCCCAAAGCCGGCTGCCGCGGCTCTTGGCCCGGTGCTAGGCTCGGTCGAGTTCACAACGAACCCGCATAGGCCAGACATGTCAGATAAATCGCTCGCCGACGGCAAGATCCTGCAAAGCGTGGTCGATGGCGTCGGCGTCATTACCTTCAACAATCCCGACAAGCGCAATGCGATGTCGCTGGAGATGTGGGAGGGGCTCGGCGAGGCGCTCACCACCTTGCGCGACGACCCGGCGGTCCGCGTCGTGATCCTGGTCGGCGCCGGCGACAAGGCCTTCGTGTCGGGCGCCGATATCAGCCAGTTCGAGAAGACCCGCCACAACGCTGAGGCTTCCGAGGAATATTCACGGCGCAGCGCCGCCCAGCGCGCCCTGCTCGCCGACTATCCGAAACCGACGATCGCCTGCATCCGCGGCTTCTGTCTCGGCGGCGGCATACAGGTCGCGATGCTGACCGACATCCGCATCTCCGGCGCCAGCGGCCAGTTCGGCATTCCCGCCGCCAAGCTCGGCATCGCCTACGGCTATGACGGGCTGCGCCATCTGGTGTCGCTGGTCGGGCCATCCTGGGCGCGGCTGATCATGTATACCGGCATGCGGATCGACTCCGCCGAAGCACTGCGGATCGGCCTGGTCGATCGCGTGCTGCCGGATGCCGAACTGTGGGACGCGACCATGGAGATCGCGCGCACCATTTCGGGCAACGCGCCGCTGGCGATCAAGGCGGCTAAGATCACTATCGCGCAGGTGCTGAAGGACCCCGCCGACCGCGACATGGCCGCGATCAAGCAGATCGGCATCGACTGCATGGACAGCGCCGATTTCCGCGAGGGCCGCAACGCCTTCATGGAAAAGCGCAAGCCGCAGTTCAAGGGGCGGTAGCAGCGTCCTTAAGCCACCTGGCATCGCCGGGACCACCATTGATGCAGCATGATGGATTCCGGCCCGTGCTTCGCACGCCCCGGAATGACGAAGGGAGACAGTGCGCAGCTGGTCGACACCGGCGGCCCGCCGCTGCTTTGCATGGGGTTGTTTTCGATATTTTGGCGATGCCCTACTTCTTCTCGTTGACCGGCACCGTGTAGTTGAGGATCAACCGTCCGCCGTCGGGATAGATGGTCTGGCCGGTGACGTAGGACGCGTCGTCGCTGGCGAGGAACGCCACGACGGAGGCGACCTCGCTCGGCTCGCCGCAGCGGCCGGCCGGGGTGCGCGACAGCACGCTGCGCCGGGCCTCGTCGGACGAGAAGATCGCCGTCGCCACCATCTCGGTCAGGATCGTGCCCGGCCCGACCGCCACGACGCGAATGCCGTGCGGCGCCAGCGCAACCGCTGCCACCGAGGTGAGCTGCTTCATTGCGCCCTTCGACATCGCGTAGGTGGCAAGCGAGGGGATCGCGAGCAGCGCGTTGACCGAGGACATGTTGACGACGACGCCGCCACCGCCCTGCGCGATCATCTGGCGAGCCGCGGCCTGCACGCCGAAGAACGCGCCCTTGAGGTTGATCCCCATCACGTCGTCGAACTCGGCCTCGCTGATCTCGAGGAAGTCGCGGTTGCGCGCGACGCCGGCATTGTTGACCATGACGTCGAGCCGGCCGAACTCCTTCACCGCGTGCGCGACGATACGATCGACGTCGGCGCGCTTGCTGACATCGGCTTCGACGGTCCGCAACCGATCGGCATGCCCGAGCTCGCGGGCGGCGTCGGCCAGCGCCGCACCGTCGACGTCCGAGATCACGACGCTGGCGCCGTCGGACAGGAAGCGCACGGCGCAGGCCTTGCCGATGCCGCGCGCCGCGCCGGTGATGGCGACGACCTTGCCGGAATTCTTCATGGGAGTGCCTCCAGAGACAAACTGTTCACGGAGCAATAGCGCATTGCACGGCGGCAGGGAACGCGGCGGATTCTCCGTCGCAGGCGTCAGGATTTGATGCGCGCGAGAATCCGGTCGGCCTCGGTGCGCCAATCGGCACTGCGGGCAAATTCCGCCGTTCCCTTGCTGCCGAACACGCCCTCGTCGGCGAGATCGGCCACCCAGCCCTGCCGCTCGGCGGTCCCCGACGCGGACCATGGCGTCAGACCGGCCTCGCGCACGGTCTCCGCCACCTCGCGCACCTCTTCGGCGCGCCGCCGGCCGTGCTCGATCACGCGCTGGAAGAAATAGGCGCCCTGCTTCTCCCAATCGATGCCGGGAAAGGTCTCCTTGAGCGAGGCGAGCACCGCGTCCTCGACGCCGTAGGCGCGCGCGGTGGTGAAGCTCTCGATCACCATCGCCTCCAGGCCCTTGATCATGATGCTGCGGCACATCTTGACCGCCGAGGACACGCCGAGCTCGTCGCTCGCGACCTTCGCCGCGAAGCCGAGCGCAACCAAGAGCGGCGCCAGTTCCCGCGCCCCCTTGCCGCCGAGCAGCAGCGGCACCTTGATCCGGTACGGCGGCAACGACGTCATCACCGCGCCCTCGACGTAGCGGCCACCCGCGCCGTCGATATGGGCCGCCGCGCGCTGCTTGGCGCCGGGCGAGGCCGAATTGAAATCGAGAAACCAGGCCCCTTTCCCGATCGCAGGCGCCGAAGCCTCGGCAACGGCAACCGCCTGGCTCGCAGTCACCGCCGAGATGATGAGATCGGCCCGCGCCGCGAGTTCGGTATGGGATCGGGCGAGATCGACGCCGATCTCGGCCGCGTCCGCGCGGAGCGGCGCGCCTTGCTCGCGGTCGAGTTTGATGTCGTAGGCGGAC
>CALRXG020000010.1:0-32538 GCA_943372075.1 Bordetella parapertussis
GCCGCCGACCGCGTAGATGCGACGGCCGAACACATTGTAGTGCAGCAGCAGGACGCCGACGATCATCGCCGCCAGCGTCCAGGCGATCGGAACGGGAATGCCCAGGAAGGTGCCTTCGCCGAAGATCGCGAAATAGGTCTCGTTGGTGATGATGACAGGCTTGGTGTTGGTCACCATCATCGCCAGTCCGCGCGCCATGCTCAGCGACCCGAGCGTCACCAGGAAGGACGGTATCGAGAGCTGCGTGGTCAGGATGCCATTCAGCAGCCCGACCAGCGCGCCGGTGCCGAGCCCGGCGACGGCGCCGACGATCCAGCTGTTGTAGATCTGGCTCATCGCCAGCGCGGCCGCCATTCCCGATAGCGCCAATGTCGATGCGACCGAGAGATCGATCTGACGCGCGATGATGACGAAGGTCATGCCGACCGCGATGATCGACACCAGCGTGGTCTGGCGTCCGATATTCAGGAAATTGTCGACCGAGAGGAACCAGGGCGATGACAGGCTGAACACGACCAGCAGCACCACGAAGGCGATGTACAGCATGTAAGGACGCTCGCCGCGCAGCAGGTTCTGCAGCAGCTTGCGGCGCCGATCGGATCGGGTGGGCGCGGTGACGACATTGGGCGCGGTCAGTTCGGTCATGCGGGCAGCTCTTGCAATTGGCCTTGTCCGGAAGCCTGGTAGATCTGCAGGAGATGATGGAGCTCCTCGGCATCATCGATCTCCCCGCGCACCAGCGTCTGCGCGACGCATCCGTCGACGATCACCGAGATGCGGTCGCAGAGCTCGATCAGCTCGACGAGATCCGACGAGACGATCAGGATGCCGGTGCCGTCGCGGGCGGCATTGCGGATCACACCATAGATTTCCTCGCGGGCGCCGACGTCGACACCGACGGTCGGTTCGTCCAGCAGCAGCACGCGCGGCCGCGGCTCATTCCATTTTCCGAACACGACCTTCTGCTGGTTGCCGCCGGACAATGTCCTGACGAGGCTGGATGCGCCCTGCGCCTTCACCGACAGCCTGGCGACCGCAGTCTCCGCGCGCCGGGCGGCAGCGCGGCGCTGCATGAAGCCCCAGCGCGAGAAATGCCGAATCCGCGGCAGGGTGATGTTGCGCTCGATCGAATGATCCAGCACCAGGCCCTGCACGTGTCGGTCTTCCGGCACCAGCGCGATGCCATGCTCGATCGCGTCGGCCGGGCTCTTCGGCAGCCAAGGCCGGCCTTCGATCTCGCATCTGCCGCTCTCCACTGGCCGAAGGCCGAATATCGTCTCCAGGATTTCCGTACGCCCGCTCCCGATCAGGCCGGCGAGACCATGGATCTCTCCCTGCATCACCGACAGTTCGACGGCGGACAGCCGGTCGTTGGACACGCCCGACAGCGACAGCGCGGGCGCTGGATTGAGCGGACGCGTTGCCGCGCGCTCGGTACGCGAGGCGACCGGCGCCAATCGATCGGTGCCGATGATGGCGTTCACCAGCCGCTTCATGTCGGTATCGGCGGTGACGAACGTCCCGGCGTTGGCGCCATCGCGGAGCACGGTGACGCGTTGCGAGACTTCGAAGACCTCGTTGAGCCGATGGGTCACATAGATCACGCCGACGCCGCGCCGCGTCGCCTTCCCGATCGCATCGAACAGAATGCGAACTTCGTCCGAGGTCAGCGAGGATGTCGGCTCATCGAGGATCAGTAGCCGTACCTCGCCCATCAGCGCCTTGGCGATCTCCGTCATCTGGCGGTAGGCGAAGGGCAGCGAACCGACCGCCGCGCGCGTATCGAGGGGAATACCGAGCTCGCTCAGGAACGCTTCGGCCCTGGCGACCAGTTCGCGCTTCCGGACAAAGCCGAACCGCGCGCGCGGCTCGCGGCCGAGCAACAGATTGTCGGCGACGCTGAGCGACTCGACGAGACTGAGATCCTGATAGACGACGGCGATCCCGGCCTCGCGCGATCTTGCCGGGCTATCGAACGCCACCGGTCGGCCGGCGATCTCGATGCTGCCGCTGTCGGCCGCATGAACACCGCTGAGGATCTTGATCAGCGTGGATTTTCCGGCCCCGTTCTCGCCCAGCAGCGCGTGCACCTCGCCGGGACGGACCTCGAGATTGACGTCGCGCAGCGCCCGCACGCCGCCAAAGCGCTTGTTGACGCCACCGACCATCAACAGCGACGTCGACGGTCGAGGCTCTGCCGCGATCGAACCGGACAATTCCACTTCCCTCCCGTCAGCCGCGCGAACCGCTGATGCGATGATGACATCGTGTTATTTTTACAACTTATTGTGTTATAATTCTATCACATCGGGGAGCCTGTCAATGGGAGATCGCGCTGCCGGGCGCTCGAATTCGGGCAAGGTCGCGATTCAGCGGCGCGAAAAGAGCCGGTCCTGCTCAGGACATGAGTGATCCAATCCGCACGGGGATCGCCACTGCCCCTGCTGCAATCGCGCAGCGCGGGGTCGGGTCAGCGAGCCGCCGACCGCACCACATCTGAAATCTCAGAGCCCCGGCCACCGCAAACTGCCGGGAAGCTGCGCGGTGGAAAAGACCACCTGCAGCACGCAGCGGTGCAAGGGCGCAGCGGCTTCCGAGAGATGGAAAATGGGCGTCGCATCAGGCCGGACATCGTCGGCTTTCGCGAGACACGCGACGGCGCCGCAGCGCCGGACGAGTTCGCGAGCGTTCTCCTCGGAGAACAGTGCAGTCATCGCGGAATGTCCGCACAATTCAGGCACGATCCCGTCGGCCTCGCGCGGCCGCTTTTCCGCTTTCCGCAAACAATAGTCTCCCTTGCCTGCCCCGAACCGCGTATACAGGAGATCATCGAATCTATTTGAATGCCCATTTGATTTACCACTGTTGCGGCTGTCGGCATTTTGCATTCCACGGACCGCCTTGCACATCGATTGCAACGGCTGGCGAGGGCGACTAGGAAGTTTTTATGAGCAACGATTCTGACCAGGCATGGCAAGGCCATTCGCCGTCAACTCCCTTGGCCACGCCCCGCCGCCGTTGGCCATGGGTCCTGCTGTTGTTGATCGTCCTTGGCCTCGCAGGCGCGGGAGCCGTCTACGCCTGGCCCGAAATTGCGATGGTGGTGCCTTCTCTCGGCCGGGAGGCGGCAAGCAAGGACACGGCTGCGGGCGACAAGGAGGCGCTGCCGGACCTGCTCGCGAGCCACCAGAAGGTTGAAGCGGATCTCGCCGCACTCGGCCGGGCGGTCGCCGACCAGCAAGAGCAGTTGAAGACGATCGTCGACCAACTGGCGGCCCTGACCTCGAAAGTCGACGCACTGCAGCGTTCGGCTCCGGCCCCGGCGCCGTCGGCACCGGTCGCGGCCGAGCCGCAGCGCGCCCCTGTCGCACAGGCTGCCCCGAAGCCGAGGAAGCCGCCGGCCGCTCGCGCCCCGAAGCCAGCAGGCCCGATTTCAACCGGGGGCGCCCCGCTCAACTAGCGCCGATCGACGGCTGTCTCGGACAGCGTCGATCAGAAGGCTACGACACTCGAAACAGTCTTCACGAGCCAAGCCAAATTATCGGGATTTGTTCTTAAAGGCTGCGATACGTTCCTGCATATCGGGGCCACGGCCCCGGCTCTCCAGGATTTCCCATTGCAGGCCCGCGTCGAGCGGGAGGCCGTCCGTTGCATCAAGCAGGCTCTTGTTCGCGGCGTGGGAAAACGCCGAGTTCTGTGCGATGCGCTCCGCGAGCGATTGGATCTCCGCGTCGAAACGATTGATCGGGATGATGTATTCAGCCAACCCGATGCGCACCGCCTCGGACGCGTCGATCATGTCAGCGGTGAACATCAAACGTTTGGCGGTTGCGACGCCCACGCGCCGAGGCAGGCGCTGGCTCATACCCCAGACCGGCGTCAGGGCCCACTTCGCGTGGGTGTCGCCAAAGCGGGCATTGTCGGCGGCGACAATGAAATCGCAGGCCAACGCCACCTCGAGCGCGCCGGTGTAGCAATGACCGTGCACGGCGGCGACCACCGGCTTCGGCAACCTCTCCAGCAACCGCAGCGTCTCGCTATGCCATCCCTTTGAAGGAGGCTTCTCGCCGGCACCGATATCCGCGAGGTCGTGCCCGGCCGAGAAGCATTTGCCGGCGCCTCGCAGCACCACGCAGCGAATGCGCTCATCATCACCCAGGGCGGCGACGTGCTCTCGCAGTTCCCTGAAAAGGTCGACCGTCAGCGCGTTCAGCTTGTCGGGCCGATTCAGCGTGAGTTGCGCCCAGCCATCATGGTCATCGCGCACGACAAGCGCATCAGCATTCGAAGCGCTGGGATTCATCTGGCGTTCTCCGGTGCAAATTCAAAGGCTCGGCCCGCCGCCATTGAACGGTAGCTGTCCACCATCCCAAAGCCGACCACAAACATCCTGACCGAACCGTCCCGCTGGTTCAATAGAGCAGTCCGGAAGCCGTGCTCGATCGCGAACATCATGCACCGGCCACAGCCGGAGTGGGAGGCACTCCGGCTCGGCCGGCAACACCGCCTTCCAACGTCACGCCGCTTTCGCTGTCTTGTCCACTGGCGCCGTTTCCATGGCGCGCATGTAGAGATCGAGCAGCGACTCGCGCTCGTCGCGCTCGTCCTGATCCTGCTTTCGCAGCTTGACGATCTCCTTGAGGATCTTGACGTCGAAGCCTTCGCCCTTGGCTTCCGAAAACACTTCCTTCTTCTGCTCGTTCAGTTCCTGTAGTTCCGCGTCCAGATTTTCGATCCGTTCGATGAAGGAACGAATTTTTCCGCCGGGAATGGTGATGTCAGACATGGTGCCTCTTTGCTGAATGAGGTCGTGAAATTGAAAGCAAAGTGATAACCAATGTCTTAAGCTGCGGGCCCGTTGACCGTCGATCGCACGATGGGCATTTCGTAGAGTTGCGCAACCTGCGCCAAAGCCGTGATGTTCGAGACCAGCTCGCGCTTCGGACACGACGCAATCGATGACACCTGCACCGGCTGCAAATCGATGATAACGACCGCGGCAGCGCCGCGTTGGCTGCGCTGCTCTACGAGAGTGCACGGATCGCCGCAACGGTTGGCCCGGGTTGCTCCTCCATGAGCCGGTGACCGGAGTTGGGCCACGCTTGAGCACCACCTCATGCCTGGCCATGCGAAACGCCGCGATCGCCGGGCTCAGTATCGCCTCGCTTCCGACCTTTCATAGCCATGCGGCGATCAAGTCGGACGAGCTTGAGGTCATCGATATCGGCGTCGACCCGACATCACGCCGATTTCGATCGAATCTACGCCTTGCGGCTCTCCGCCTCCGTCGTCACCCGGAGAAACAGGCTGAGGCAAGCCACGGCCGGTGGAAGCACGAAACACCACACACCGAAACGCGCATAGAGCAAGGCGGCCGACGCGCAACCGAGGGCGAAGGCAACGATGTTGGTCGACATGCGGGCAAGCCGTGCGCCCGGCGTCCCGGTCTCGGGCTTTGGTCCCTGCAACATGTCGGCGAGATCGATCATGATCTGGGTCGTCGTTCCCGTCATCAGGGTCGACGGCGGCGCGCTGGCCAGATGAATCCGGTGCGCGGCATTCTGGATTGCCATGGCAGCGACCAGCACCATGCCTGTGACGACAGCCGGGATGGCATCGCCGTTGGTGAACGGACCAAAATGGATTGCCAGCGCTGCGCCAACCACCAGGAACGCGAACTTCACGCCGAGAATGATCTTCAGGGCCGGTAACTGGCGCCGGATCAGCGCGGTGCTGAGCAGCCGCGCCAGAATCACGACAAGGCAGAACACCGGCAGCGCCAGCAGCTTGGCTACGGCGCCGGACGTGCCAAGCACCAGCGACGCACCAAGCGTGACGAAGTTGCCGGTGACATGGGCGGTGAACAACCCCTGCAAGGCGAGGAAGCCCGCAGTGTCGACATAGCCCGCGTTGAGGCTCAGCACCAACGGCAGTAGTGGTCGAAACAGGTCTCGGGTCATGCGTCCAACTCAAAGCGCATATTTGAGCTCGATACCAAGATAGTCGCTGTCATGACCACCGGCGCGCAGGATAGTGTCGCCGACCTTGTAGTGAACCGCCTCGATCGCTCCGGTGAGATGCGCGTCGAATTGATAATCGACCCGCAATTGGGCGTACACGCCGGACCAGGCCGAACCCGTGCCCGCCGTATTCGCCACGGGGATATTCGGTTGCACATAGATCGCATCCGCCGTCGTTTCGCGCCACTGCAATCCAGCCGCCGCCATGATGGACAGACCTTGAATGGGCTTCACGGTCAGCGACGGCTTCAGATGGATCAAATTGGTATAGCCGGTGAAACCGGCCAGCGTGAAGTAGTAGCCGTTGGGAAACAGCGGATTGAACGTGCCGATCACGTTGTCACCGGGATGATGGTCTCCGGAGGCGGCATCGAACTGCAGGCCAATCCGCGGCTGCCAACTGGTCTGCTCGAACGTATAGCCGGCCCGGGCGCCGACGCCCCAGGCCCGGATGTCCTTTGCGCCGACCGTGCCGAGCTGGCCCATCGCCTCGAGATCCCAGTCGAGCTGCTGCCATTTTCCGGCAAAGCGGCCGTCGAACACGTGCCGTTTCTCGTCACCGCTGGCGTCGAGGAAGCGGACATTGTCGCGACCGTAATAGGAATAATAGGCCGACAGCTCGTCCTTCCCGAACACCAGGCGCTCGACGCGCAGCGTGTGGAAACGGAAATGGCTGTTCGAGGTGTCGTCGAACGGCTGGATGTTATTGTACTGAACCGGCTGGCTGACGAACCCGATGAAGCGCCACGATCCCGTCTCCCAGTCCGCCCAGGCGGCATCGAATGACTGGCGGACGTTCGGTCCGTCTCGCGACGAGACGAAGCGCTGCAGGTCGAAGGCGAAGTCCTGGCGCCCGACTCGCGCCTTGAAGGTCCCGGCTTCGGTCGCATTCACATAGGCGAGGAACGCCAACCGCAGATCGAGCGGGTTCTGGTCGACCGGCGAGATCACGTTCTTGTCGAAAGCGCGCGCATCCTCGAGCTGCAGGAACATCTGCCAGTGCTCGTCGAAATGAACGTCGACGTGGAATTGCAGCCGCTGCAGAAGGTAGTTGTCGGCCTTGTTGCCCGAGGTGCCGAACGCCTGCGCGTCGACATGCTCAAATCGCTCGCGCAGCGTCAGGCCCAGCGAAATGAAACTCTTCGGATCCCAGGGCGACAGCGGGATGTACTTGATCGGGTCGAAGACGTCGGTCCGCAGTGCGGGATTGGCCAGCACCGACCAATCCTCCTGCCAGCGGTTCATCTCGATCGCGGGTCGCGCCGGCGCGGCATCCTCGGCGACGGCCGGGCTCGCGAGAAGACAGGCAGCCAGCCCCAGCGCGACAAAACCGCCTCTGATCGTCTTCCCCCTCACCATCGGCACGCCCGGGTCATCTGTCTCCCCGCAAGCCTGGCGGCTCGCCCACGCTACACGGTAGCACGAAGGCCGCTATTTCGCGGCGGCGTGGATCTCGGCGACATAGCCGCCCGGAAAGCTGACCATGACCGACCGCCGATGATCCGAAACATACGGCTCGACCAGAACCGTCGCGCCGGAAGCCTTTGCCTTGCCGATGACAGCGTCGAGATCCGAGACCTCATACCCGGTCATCTCGCGGCCATAGGGATAAGGGAGATGTCCATCGCTGACGATCACGGTCATCTTCCCGAACACGGACTCGAGGCGGATACGGCGGTAAGTCTCGTTCGGGCGTCCGATCTCCGTCGCGGAAGCCTTCTTGTCGTCCGAGACGATCTTGCCGCGCGAGAATCGCAGGAAGCTGCCGACGAATGCGTCGGCGCGGTCGGGCGAGACATAGACCCGGTTTTCCGGCACCGTCTGGAACGCGGCGTAGTTCGGCTTGGTCGTATGCCAGTAGAGCTGCATGTTGACGCCGCCCGGCCACTGGATCACGACGTCGCGCCCGATCGGGTCGGGAAAGGTCGCGACCAGCACGTCCGCCCCCGCCCCCCGCGCCGCTTTCACTGCGGCATCGATGTCGGTGACGAGGTATCCGGTGCGCTCGGCCCCGAACGGATAGGGTATCGGGGTTTTGAACCCGAACAATGAGACGGTGCCGACCGGCGTCTGCAACAGCTGCGACGTCGTGCTGCTCGGCGTCGGTGTGACCGTCGCGACCACCTGCTTGGTGCTCTGGCCACCGAAGGTCGCCAGGAAGCTCGCCACGAATTTGTCGACGTCGTCCGGCGCGACATAGACATGGGTCGTGTCGTATTGCGGCCCGACGCCATAGACCGTGTGCGGAGCCGGTTCGCGCCCGAACGCGACCTGCGGCAGCGACAAGGATGCGGCGAACAGCAGAGCTGCGAACGTTCTGGACGGAATCACGGGACATCTCCTCGAGGCACTGTAGAGATCGGATCGGCTCACGCAGGCTTGTCCTTGGCAGCGGTCATCGCAACCAGGACCAATCCGGCGATGAGACCAAGATGCTCGAAGAACGCGTTGAGCGCCATGAAATGCTCTCGGCCCTGCAAGGCCCAGAAATTATTGGCGGTCAGCATCGCGACCGCGGTCAGCACGCCAAGGCCGCCAGCGCCGAACCAGACCCAGCGGCCGGCCACCACCAGCGCCGAGCCGCCGAGCTCGACAATGATGGCAAGGCCGGCCCAGAGCCAGCCGGGACGTAGCCCGAAATGCTCCTGCTCGGCGATCGCGCCCGCGAAATCGAACAGCTTGGTGAAGCCGCCGATCAGATAGGCCGACACCAGCGCAAGCCGGACCGCAGGCCATAGCCCCGGCCACGCCAGGATGGCGCGGATCAGCGACGGCGTATCGGCGCGAGCGGACATATCAGACCGCCCAGCAGGCACAGCCGAGCGCGCCCCAGAACGACTTGAGATCCGACGCGGGGATCCGGCTCGACCAGGCGCGGGCATGATCGTGACCATGCACCGAACACTGGCTGGCGCAACTGCATGCGCTGAAGGCCATCCGCGATGCTGCGGAAGTCTGCCGGTCCGCGTCACCCCAGGCGCCGTATCCCCCGAAGGTGCGCACCGGCGACCAGTCGGGCATCGCCGGCGGCGGCGCGGCATCGTCGGGCGACTTGAAGTCACCCGCGCCATAGACCACCCTGCCGCCGACGATCGTCAGATC
The DNA here is from genome assembly GCA_943372075.1 of Bordetella parapertussis. Lineage (GTDB taxonomy): Bacteria > Pseudomonadota > Alphaproteobacteria > Rhizobiales > Xanthobacteraceae > Bradyrhizobium. The sequence continues at coordinate 9,123 of CALRXG020000010.1, forward strand.
GCTGGTGGTGTCGGCGATCTCGGCCTCGGCGCAGGAGAAATAATCCCGATCCGGGACCACCAGATCGGCGAACTGCCCAATCGCGATGCGCCCCTTTTTGCCCTCTTCGTTGGAGAACCAGGTGACGTTCTCGGTCCACATCCGAAGCGCCGTCTCGCGGTCGAGGCAGTTGCGCTGCGGCGTGACGCGAAGTCCGCCGACGGTCTTCCCGGTGACCAGCCAGGCGAGCGCGACCCATGGATTGTAGGAGGCGACGCGCGTTGCGTCGGTACCGGCCGACACCTTGACGCCCTTGTCGATGATCTTCCGCACCGGAGGCGTCGCTTCGGCCGCGCCATAACCGTAGCGCTCGACGAAATATTCGCCCTGGTAGGCCATCCGATGCTGCACGGCGATGCCGCCGCCAAGCGCGGCGATGCGGTCGATCGATTGGTCGGAGATGGTTTCGGCATGGTCGAAGAACCAGTGCAGGCCGTCGAGCGGCATGTCCTGGTTGACCTTCTCGAACACGTCGAGGGCGCGCGAGATGGTCTCGTCATACGTCGCATGCAGCCGCCACGGCCATTTGTTTTGAACCAGAATGCGGACGACCTGCTCGAGTTCACCCTCCATTTCCGGAGGCATGTCCGGCCGCGCCACGCGGAAATCCTCGAAATCGGCCGCCGAGAACACCAGATTTTCGCCCGCGCCATTGTGGCGAAAATAGTCGGTGCCCTGCTGGTACTTCGACGTCCTGGTCCAGTTCAGGAAGTCGTCCTTCTCGGCCTTCGGCTTCTGGGTGAAGAGATTGTAGGCCAGCCGGATCGTAAGCTGCCCCTCATCCGACAGCTTCTGGATGACCGCGTAATCCTCCGGATAGTTCTGGAAGCCGCCGCCGGCGTCGATGGCGCCGGTCACACCGAGCCGGTTCAGCTCGCGCATGAAGTGCCGGGTCGAATTGACCTGATACTCGAACGGCAGCTTCGGCCCCTTCGCCAGCGTCGCATAGAGGATATTGGCGTTCGGCTTGGCCAGCAAAAGCCCGCTCGGATTGCCTCTGGCGTCGCGCACGATCTCGCCGCCCGGCGGCTCCGGCGTCTCCCTGGTGTAGCCGACGGCGCGCAGAGCGGCGCCGTTCAGCATCGCACGGTCGTAGAGATGCAGGATGAAGACCGGGGTGTCGGGTGCCGCGGCATTGAGTTCGTCAATGGTCGGCAGCCGCTTCTCGGCGAACTGGTGCTCGGTGAATCCGCCGACGACCCGGACCCATTGTGGCGGCGGGGTGACCGCGACCTGCTTCTTGAGCATCGCCATCGCGTCGGCGAGCGACCGAACGCCGTCCCACCTCAGCTCCATGTTGAAGTTGAGGCCGCCACGGATGATGTGAAGGTGGTTGTCGATCAACCCCGGCAGGACCCGGCGTCCCCGCAGGTCGATCACCTTCGTCGCCGGACCGGCGAGCTTCATCACGTCGTGGTCCTGTCCGACCGCGGTGAAGACACCATCCTTGATCGCAACTGCGCTCGCGGCCGGATCGCCGCGGTCGAGCGTGGTGAAGAGTCCGCGATGCAGGATGAGATCCGGCACTGCCGTCATGAGCGCGCCTCCGTCTTGTCGGCCGCATTCGCCGTGCCATGCCGGCCCGGCAGCGCGCCGAAGATGTGTGAAGTACAGTTTTCCTTGGTCCATGCCGCAGCCAGAGCCGATCCCGACAGTAGTTGCTTGCCGACCGGAATGATCTGCTCACCGATCAGGATGCCGAGCAGCCCGACCAGCGCCACCAATGGCGGCGCTGGAGAGCGGACGTCGAGCAGGCTGTAGATCACGCCGACCAGCAGGCCGGCGCCCAACGACAGCAGATACATCTTCATGGCATGGTCTCGCTTCAGGCCGCCTTGGTTCAGGCAGCTTTGCCGCCTTCGGACGCGTGCTCACCCAACGCCCATTTGGAGAACCGGATCTGGATGCCGTAGGGCGAGTGCGCACGCAGGATGTCCATGACGCCCTCGTAGGTCTCCTGGCGCGCCCAATCCTGCTGCAGCTCGAACACGTACTGGCACGACGTGATCGGAACGGCGCCGGCCTGAACCGCGCGATCCATCGAGCGGTTATGCGCCTCGATCGAGAGATCGCCGCAGGCATCGGCCGGGATGTAGATCTCGTAGCCTTCCCTCAGCATGTCGAGCGTCGGAAACATCACGCAGGCTTCCGTCCAGAGGCCGGCGATGACGAACTTCTTGCGCCCGGTCGCCGCGACCGCCTTGCGGAAGCCGGCATCGAGCCAGGAGTTCATCGAGGTGCGGTCGACAATGTCGTGGTTCGGAAACAGCTCGGTGACTTCAGGCATGAACGGCCCGGAGAACGTATCCTTGGCCACCGTCGTGAGCACGGTCGGAATCTTGAACAGCTTGGCCGTCTTGGCCAGGATCTGGATATTGTTGAACACCACCAGCCGGTCGTGCGACTGCACGCCCTGGTACATCGCCGGCTGATAGTCGATCAACGCAATGGCGCTGTTCTGCGGGGTGAGCATTTCGAGCTTCGACATCGTGGTCTCCTTGGTAGAATCAGGCCGCAGCCGGCGTCGGGGTGAATGGCGATCGGAAACGCCGCCAGGCGAGAACGCCGAGCGCGACGAAGGCGACGAGCGTTACGCCCTGCCCGATGGCAAACGGCGGCTCGCTCTGCGTCGGCGCAAGGGCGTGCATCGCGCCGATCTTCTGGAAGGACTGGGCGATGGCGACAAAGACATTCAGATACAGTTTCTCACCGGCCGCACCGGATTTCCGCTGCCTCCGTTCGGGCTCGATCCACCGCGGATCGCTGCTGCGGAATTCTTAGTGCGGACGCCTCCCCGCGCCGAATAAATCGTTGCAAAAAATCGAGCCTGTCAGGCGACCGTTGCAGGGGATTTTTTGGAACGTTTTATTTGGCTGCGTCCAGATGCCGCTGAAGACTTGCACGCGATCAACGGGCGGAGCTCCGATGAACGGCAATCTGCACCAGCTTGGCGATGACCTGCGTCTACATCTTCTTCAGCTGCAGGTCTGCCTGAACGGCATCAACGGCTTGCTGACCGGTGGCCCGGTCGCGAACCAGCCCGAATTCACGACCCGGCTGGACGCCCTGCGCGCCATGATGAAGGATCGTTCGGCGCGCACCGTGGAGCTCCGGGAAGTCATGCGGCAAAGCCTCGAGCGAGACACAGCGTTCGCACCCGAGACGGTGACCCGGTGGATCGGCAGGCGACAGACTGCGCAGCTCCATGCCCGCGCCGATCAGATCGAACAGACCGCAACGGTTGCCGTCGAACTGGCGATGCTGGCCGCGATCGAGGCCGAACGGATCACGATGACCGCGGTCCTGGCCCGTCGGGAAGCGATGGCGGTGCAGGTGCAGCGCGAAGACCCCCGTTGATGCCGGTTCACGCTGGAGGCCTGTTCGCGCTCGAGGCCTGTCGGGGACCAATCAACAGGGCGGGATGGACACCACACGTCCCTCAGCGTAATGGAGCAGTTTGCGAAGCCAATGACGGCCTGACGGATGCCTGAATACTCCAGCAAGTCCGAGCGTACTTATCTTTTCGGGCCGTTTCGCCTGTCTGCCTCCAAGAGGACGTTGTTCGAGGGCGACCGCGTCGTCCGCCTGGGCAGCAAGGCCATCGAGATATTGATCGCACTCGTTGAGCACGCCGGCGAGCTTGTCGGAAAGAACCAGCTCGTCGAGCTCGCGTGGCCTGATACGCATGTCGTGGATGCGAACCTCACGGTTCAAGTCGCCGCGCTGCGCCGCGCGCTGGGCGAGGACGAGACCGCCAACCAGTATATCGTCAACAGTCCAGGCCGCGGCTATCGCTTCGTCGCGCCGATACGCATTCTGGACGAGGAGCAGCCGGCTGGAGACGATCCGGCGGCACGCCGGGCGCATAATCTTCCGGCACAGATCGTTCGGCTGGTCGGACGCAACGACGTGCTCGAGGCGATCAAGCGCAAGCTGGCGGAGGGCCGCCTGCTCAGCGTCGTCGGCCCGCCCGGCGTGGGCAAGACCACGGTCGCGCTTCGACTGGCGGAGTCGCTGCTACCGCAATTCAAGCACGGCGTCTGGCTGGTCGACCTCGCATCGATCACCAGTCCATCGTTGATACCCAGCGCGTTGACGTCGGCCCTGCCGACCGAATTTCGATCGAACGACGTGCTGTCGGGCTTGGCTGCGGCGTTGCGCTACAAGACCATGCTGCTGGTCTTCGACAATTGCGAGCATCTGATCGATGGCGCGGCGGCAACCATCACCGAGCTGCTGCGCGCGGCCCCTGGAATCAGGGTGTTGACGACGACGAGGGAGCCGCTTCGCATCGAAGGCGAGCAGGTCTGCCGTCTTCCGCCGCTCGACGTTCCTCCGGCAACCACCGGCCTTGGCTCAAGGGATGTGCTTGGCTATCCCGCGGTTCAGCTGTTCGTTGAACGCGCGGCGGCCATCGTCAATGATTTCGAACTGACCGATGCCACTGCGGATCTCGCCGCGCAGATTTGCCGCAGACTAGACGGAAATCCGCTCGCGATTGAAATGGCCGCGGCGCGTGTCGACACGTTCGGCGTCACGGGGCTGGCGAGCCGGATCGACGATCGAATGCATCTGCTCTCGGACAGCCATCGCGGCACGCCGGCGCGTCACCGCACCATCACGGCCGCGCTCGAATGGAGCTATCAGCTGCTGAGCGAGCGGGAACGCTATGTTCTCCGCTGTCTCGGCATCTTCGCGGGAAGCTTCACGCTCGACGCCGCGGTCGCCGTGATTCCCGCGGCAGAGCAAAGCGACACGGCGTCGATCCTTGCGGACCTGGTTTGCAAGTCGTTGCTTTCGGTCGATATCGGAGCGGAGGTCACCAGATTTCGGCTGCTCGAGATTACCCGCGCGTTCGCGCTCGCCAAGCTGCTCGAGACGTCGGAGCGGGATGAACTCGCCACCCGCCTTGCGTCCTGCCTTGCAGACGCGCTGCGCAAATGCGCCGCTGGTCCCGGCCGCGTTCAGGCGCTTCAGGCCGCGATTCAGGAGCTCGACAATGTGCGCGGCATCCTGAATTGGGCCTTCTTGTCATCCACCCACGCGCGGACCGGTGTGGACCTCACCGCCTGCGCCGTGCCGGTATGGCTGGAAAATGGACTGCTGACGGAATGCACGAGTTGGACAACCAGGGCGATCGATGCCCTCGAGCCGGCGGAGTTCGGCGGCCGCAACGAGATGATCCTCAAGGCGGCATTCGGCTTGTCGGTGATGTTCACCACCGGCATGACCGGGCTCGCGCGCGAGGCCCTGGATCGATCTGTTGTGCTCGCAAAAGCGCTCAACGAGCCGGAATGGCAGCTCAGGGCGCAGATGGGGCTCGTCGTCTTCTTCCATCGGCGGGGCGACCTGAAGAGCGCCCTGGCGGCGACCGAAGCGGTCGAAGCACTGACGGCGACGGTCGAGGAGCCGCTCGCCGTCGCCATGACCAACAGCGTGAAGAGCGCCTCGCTATTCCTCCACGGCGATCACGCGCAGGCGCTGACATTCGCACACAGGGCGCACGAATATTTCCGGACCTATACCGACGCCTCGCAGATCGGACGCTGGGGACTCAATCACTCGGTTTACGCACAATGCGTCATCGCCCGGGCCTACTGTCACCAGGGCTTCCTTGACCGTACCGTCAGGGCATCGATCGCGGCGCATTCCGAAGCGGAAGCAAGCGGAAATCCGACCTCGATCTGTCAGGCGTTGTCGTGGTGCGGCGCGTCCCTGTTCCTGTTCCTCGAGCAGTTCGAGCAAGCCGCCACCGCGATCGCGCGCTTGCAGGAAGTGGCCCACGACAATGATTTGCAGAGTTACTACTACTCGGGAGTGGGCTTCGAAGGCAGAATGCTGTCGCTCACGGGCGACATGGAGGGCGGTGAGCGATTGTTGCGTCGGTCATTGTCGTGGCTGAGCGAGGCTCGATACGAGAACCTCTACGTCCCGTTTCTTGGACATCTGGCCGAGCTTCTTGCGTCCGACGGACGGACTGACGAAGCCATCCTGGCTTCGACCGAATCTCTCGAACGAACCAGGGCGTGCGAGATGTATTGGTGGTTGCCGGAGGCCCTGAGAACGCACGCCGATGTGCTTGCTTCGTCAGACGGACCGCACGCCAGATCCGCTGAAGACTATCTGCGCGATGCGATCGAAGTGGCGCAGCGCCAAGGCGCGCTGGCCTATGAGCTGCGTGCCGCCACTCGGCTGGCGCAGTTGCTCGACCACGACGGACGAAGCAAGGAGGCAGCGTCCTTGCTGGACGGGACCATGAGCAAATTTACGGAAGGCTTCTCGAGCATCCTGTTCAGGCGGGCACGGACCGTCCTTGATAGCCTGAACGGGTGAAGCGACGCGAACGTTATTCCCTCGCTCGCCCCCCCCCCCGGAGACGAGTTCGATCGGGCCAAGGTCGTCCAGGAGGAAAACAAGCGCGGCCGGTCTGCGAGCGCTTGCTGGGGCACGCCGACACCCATGGCGAGCGGCCCAAATCTCGGAGGAACTGGATCACGAAAGAGGGCGAGAGGCCATCCATAGCCTTTCTGGACGTCAATAGCATCGGAAAGCTCCTTCTGTAGGAGCAGCACCTTGTTCTGATCTTTCAACTCATACACGGCCGTCGGCTTGCCGACAGTGACGCCGCTCGTGGTTACGGCGCCTGCCATGTTGCCGCCAGTCGACCTCGGTCGCGCTGAAGGCCCAAGGCATCCGCTCGAAGGCTGGGCCAGCAGCCTTCCGCGAACTTCCAATCGACCCCAAAGTTGTGCGCGATCGCGATGACTGCGTCCTCGACGAAGGTATTCACGGCCGCCTCGTCGACCCGTCGCCCTGCTCAGAACTGCCGCTCTCCGACTCAGGACGCAATTGCGTCAAGATCGATCATGTCACCGACTGGAATCCAGTTCGTACCGTCGAAGCGGGTAATCTGAAGATTGTGAACGGCCCGATAGTCGGCCCCCGAATTGCTGACCTTGATGCCATCGAGGAAGAGCGGCGGCTGCTCATTGCTGAGCGAGGTCGCATGCTTCAGCAGGTTTTCCCGCGTCAGTTCGTTGCCGCACCGCCTGAGGACCTGCTCGATCATGTAGGCGTTGTTGTAGCCTGGAGTTGCGGTGTTGTCGTCGATGCTGACCGAAGGCATGTACTTCTTCATGAAGTCGACGTAAGCCTTGAAGCGAGGCTTGTCCTTCTGACGCGGATCCGTGGCGATGACCTCCCACCAGGCAGAGATCAATCCCTCGGCCTTGTCGAGGCCAGCCGGCGCCAACGTGCCTCCGATCGAACTGCAGTTCGAGTTCACGATATGCAGAGGCTTCCAGCCAAGCGCCGCCACTTTGCGGATGCCTTGCGCCGCAAACTTGGAATAGGTGAGCTGTACGAAGACATCGGCGCCCGCTCCCTTGCAGTCGGCGACCTGGTTGTCGATCGTCGGTTCAGTGATCTCGTGACTGATCTCCTTGACGATGGCGCTGACCTTGCCGCCGAGCCCCTTCTTGAGGCCGCGCAGGAAATCCTTGCCAAGATCATCGTTCACATACTGGACCGCGATCTTTGCATCCGGCTTCTGGCTCAGAATGAACGCGCCCAGCGCCGCCCCTTGCGCGACGTAGATCGGGTAGAACGGCACGATCCAGGGGAATTCCTTGGGATCATTGAAACGCTCGGCGCCCGAGGTCAGGAACAGGTTCGGCACCTTCTTGGAGTTGAGATATTTCTGCACGGCGGCGTTGGTCGCCGTGCCGAGAAATCCGGCGATCGCGAACACCTCCTCCGACTCCACCAGCTTGCGGGTTTGCTCGACCGCTTTCGGCGGCGAGAACGCGTTGTCGAGCGAGATCAGATTGATCTTCCGACCGTTGATGCCACCATTGTCGTTGATCATCTGGAAATAGGCGGTCTGCGCCTGTCCGTAGACACCGTAGCCTGACGCGGGACCGCTGTAAGGCGCCGTCGTCCCGAGCTTGATCTCCGTGTCGGTGACGCCGGGTCCATAGTTTCCGGCAGCGCGCACCCGCGCGGCGCTTCCGAGGGCAAGCGCGCTCGCTCCGAGACCCGCCACCGCCGTTCTTCGTGAAATCATTCTCATGTGCAGTCCTCCCCTGTGTTGATTGTTGGCCGTTCTGAAGCTCGTTGGATGGCTTCAATGGTCTCCCGCGCCGACGGCGCTAGGTGAATGTGACGCTGACGGGGCCGAAGTTGGATATCCTCGCCTCGTAGAATTCGCCGGCCGAGACCGGCGACACCGGGCCGAGCGCCCCGGTCAGCACGACGTCCCCTCCCCGCAACGGCTGGCCGGCGCGCGCCATGGCGCGAGCCAACCACAGGGCGGCGCGCAGGGGATGTCCGAGACAGGCCGAGCCACAACCGACGGATACGATCGTGCCGTTGCGCGTCATCGTCATGCCACACGCCTCGAGATCCACATCGGTGAGACGGCGCGGCGATGCCCCGAGCACGTAGCGTGCACTCGAGCCATTGTCGGCGACGGTATCAAGAATGCTGATCTTCCAGTCCCGTATCCGGCTGTCGACCACCTCAAGCGCGGCCACGGCGTAAGCGGTCGCGCGCATCAATTCGCCCAGCGTAACGTCCTCGCCGTCGAGATCGCGCTCCAGAACGAGCGCAATCTCGGCCTCGACCCGAGGCAGTATCAATCGAGCTGTCGCGATCGCCTCACCGGTCGCGACTTCCATGTCCGCGAACAGGGCGCCGTAATCGGGCTGATCGACGCCGAGCTGCTGCTGCACGGCTTTCGAAGTCAGGCCGATCTTGCGACCAACCAGCCGTCTTCCGCCTGCGATGCCGCGCCGGGTCACCTCGGACTGCACCGCGTAAGCGATCTCGATATTGCCGTCGCCGATCTCGCCTGCGATCGGATCGATCGACTGTCGGGTCGCTTCCGCCTGCTGCAATCGTGTTGCGAGCCTGTCAATTGTCGCGTTCATGACCGGTCCAGGAAATCTGCGACCAGCGCGTTGAACTCGTCGGCCTTCTCCCACTGCGCCCAATGACCGCATTTGGGATAGACGTGAAGCTGCGCATTCGGCAGCGTCTTCAGCAGAATGAAGGCAGAGTCGAGCGGCACTACGCGATCGTCGCGTCCCCAGACGATCAAGGTCCGGTGCTTCAGTGCGGCGAGGTTCTCGCGCCAAAGGTCCAGCGGCGGCCGCTTGAAGATATCGATGACGTCCTTGCGCATCGCGGCCTTCAATCGCTCTTCGAGCAATGCGTCGGTAATCGATCGCGAGTCGAACACCAGGAGTTCGATGACGCCCTTCAGCTTCTGCATCGAGGGTCCGTCGGCGCCATGGAACATCGCCATGCGACGCAGCCCCTCGGTCGGCATGGGCGTGAAGATCGCCTGGCTGCCTCCCGTTCCCATCAACACCAGACGGTTGACCCGCTCCGGAGCGCGTAACGCCACGGCAATCGAGGTGGCCCCGCCCAGCGAGTTACCGACGAAACTCGCCTTCTCGACACCGATTACATCCATGAAACTACGGACGAATTCGCCCATCGCCTCGAAGATCGGGCCGTCCTTCAGCTTGCCCTCGGTTTCACCGAACCCCGGCAGGTCGACGACAATGACCCGCCGTCCCGTCGCGAGCGGCTCGACATTCTTGCGATAATTGCTGAGCCCGGAGGCACCCGGGCCGCCGCCATGGATCAAGATGGTCGGCTCGCCCTGCCCGACATCGTGGTAGCGCGTGCGGGTCCCCGCGACGTCGACGAACTTATCACTTAGGTCCACTCTGGATCTCCTGTTGGTAGAAGTTGCTCAGGCCGGCGCGACGCCGGATTGAAGGTAGCCGTCGCGCAGTTTTCGCTTGAAGATCTTGCCGCTCGCCTCGCGCGGCAGGGCTTCGTGGAAAACCAGGCGCCGCGGAATCTTGAAACGCGCGAGGCGCTGCTCGAGGAAGGCAGCGATATCAGCGGCCGCCGGCGTGGCGTCCGGTTCGGCCTCGATGGCCGCGACCAGGGTCTCGCCGAACTCCTCATCGGGGACACCGAACACCGCGCAATCCCGTACGCCGGGACAATTGACCAGCACGTTCTCGATCTCGGCGGGATAGATGTTGACCCCGCCCGAAATCACCATGTCACGCTTGCGGTCGCAGATGTGGAGGAAGCCATCCGTGTCGAGATAGCCGACATCTCCACAGGTCACGAGCCCGGCACGCTCGACCTGCGCACGCTGATCCGGACGGCCATGATAGGTGAAATCCGAATACGCTTCGGTACGCAGGTAGATCTCGCCGATGCCGCCCGGGGCGACCTCGTGGCCGGCCTCGTCATAGATCCTGAGTTCGGTCCCGGTCATCGGGCGACCTACCGTCCCGGGATGCGCGAGCCATTCCTCGGTGTTGCAGCCGACCGCGGCGCCCGTCTCGGTCGCGCCGTAGGTCTCGTGGATCACCGGCCCCCACCAATCGATCATGCCCCGCTTCACGTCCGGCGGGCACGGCGCCCCGGTGTGCGTCACCCACCGGATCGATGATACGTCGTAGTTCCGGCGAACCGAGTCGCTGAGCCGCAGCAGCCGGACAAACATGGTCGGCACCATCGTCAGATGGGTGATCCGGTGCTCGGCAATGACACGAAGCAGCTCCTCGGGATCGAAGCTTTGCTGGAGCACCGTCAGGTCGGCGTGCTGAAAGGCCTGGCGCGCGAAAGCACCGGGCGACGCGTGATAGAGCGGACCACAGACGAACGCCCGCATGCCATCCTCGATGCCGTAGATCTCGCGAAGCAGCGCCGCGTTCTTCCCGACTTGCTCCGGCGTCATCGGCGCGCGTCGGACGCCCTTGGGATGCCCGGTGGTACCGGACGTATAGATCATCGTTCCACGAGGGGCGCGCGCCGGCCGTTCCCACCGCACAGCATTGCCGCGAATATCCGGCCAACATCGCGCGTGGGCCGGTGATGCCGACGACCGAGCGATCGCGGCCGGGTCGTCTACGACAAACGTCGGCAATTCGGCAGGAATCACCGGCGCGACCGCTGCGACCAGGTTGCGATGCCCGATCAAGACCCGTGGCGTACAGTCCGCCAGAATATACGCTACCTCATCGGCCTTGCTGTGCCAGTTCAACGGGACCACGTAGGCGCCGAGCAGCGCGGCGGCGTGCAATATCTCGAAATAGCAAGTGTCGTTACGGATCAGCAGCGCAATCGCGTCACCTTCGCGGACGCCGATTTCGTCCAGCGCGGTAGCGGCGCGACTGCCATGGTCGAGCAGATCATCGCGCGTAACACGTCGGTCTCCGATCAGAATCATCCTGTCAGGCATTCCACTTACTCCAGACACACGGTCACTGCGGCCCGCGCCGGCGGCAGCAGCAGGCTGTCGAGCAGGTCAAATTCATCGTCCGTGAGCGCGAGTGCCGTCGAGAAAGTCAACGCGTCCATGTGGCCGCTGAGTACGGTCGGATACCGCCATTCCGCTCTCGCGACGGTGCGGCCTCCGCCGCGGAGTTCGATCGCGAGCGGCTCCGGGTCGCTGCTCCCGTGGCCGCTCTGATAGCCGTCTCCGATCGCATAGATCTCGCATTGGAAGACGCCGGCGGATCGACGCTGGATCGCAACCTCGATGTCGAGCAGACCGAATGCGGGATCGGCGATCGCGCCATCCTGGTAGAAATAGACAAAGGGTATGCGCCCGTATTTGCTCATCCCTCTTGCCGCGTCCGAAGGCACCTGCGCATCGCTGCGCCCCGGCGTTCGCGGCGGAACGGGACCGAGCAGACACATCTGGGGCAAAGACCGACAATCAGCCATGCGACGGCCTCGCCTGCTCGCCGCTCGCCTGCGCTGCCGCGCGTTGCACCGGCGCCACCTCGTGGCGTCGGCCAAGGAAGCCAAAGGTATTCTCGGCGAGCACGGCATCGCTGCTTAGCGCGCGCTTGACGAATGCACCTGGCTGCTTCTGGCGTATCGCATAGGGATAGTCCGATCCGACGACGACGCGCGCCTCTCCCACTGCATTGGCGAGATACGACAGTGAAACCGGATCGTAGAGAATGCTGTCATACCAGAACTGCCGGGCAATCTTCGAAGGCGCTCTTGTCATCCGCCCCTTTGCGCCAAGCGACCAGCCAAAATCCATCCGCGGCAAAATCCATGGCAAGGCACCACCGCCATGACTGAGCAGGATTCGCAGCTGCGGGAACGTCTCGGGGACGCCGGCGGCTAGCAGCGACACGGAGGCGAGCGCCGTTTCGAGCGGAAACACCGCGGTCGCGGCGAATTCCGGGCTGCCCCCCACGCGCTCCATGCCGGCCGGATGCAGCGGATGCACGAACAAGCCGAGGCCGAGCGACTGAGCCGCCTCGTAGATCGGAAACAGGCCCTCGCTTCCGAGCGCAACGCCGTTGATGTGCGTTCCAATCTCGATCCCGGCCAGGCCAAGCGTCTTGACCTTTTCGAGCTGACGGATGGCGCGCTGCGTATCCTGCATGCAAACCATTCCGATCCCCGCAAAGTTGCGCGGCGCCTGCGCGATCATGCTCACGATCTGGTCATTCATGACGTCAGCAAGAAACTCCGCGTCGTCCGGCGGCAGCCAATGCGACAGCAGTTCCGGCATTGGCGAGAGCACCTGCATGTCGGTGCCGTCTTCCACCATGTCCGCAAGTCGCCGCTCGACGTCCCACGATCTCGTATCGATCTTTCGGAACACCTTGCCCGCAATCAGCACTGCCGCCTGATCGCCGCTCGACCACTCGACGCTCGGCCAGCGCGCATCCCGCTTCGGATCGGCCGCAAGCCGCGGAGGCACAACATGCGTGTGAATATCGATCACCGTGCCCAACGCGCTCTCCCTGTAGCTCTTTCACGAGCCTGTCTGCTTGATCCCCGCCGGCGCGATGCGCGCTCGAGAATTCACTTTACAAACAGGAATGATTGTTTTTATCTTCACTGTCAAGACGCCCCGGAGCGTCAAGGCGGCGCAGTCCGGAGAGGCCGCGCGCCAAGGGAGCGAATGACGTTGGACCAGCAGCAAGCCCGCATCGTGATCGTAGGAGCCGGACAAGCGGGCGCGCGCGCCGCCGAGGCATTGCGCGCGGCCGGACATCGCGCCACGATCAGCCTGGTCGGCGAAGAAGATCATCCGCCCTACGAGCGACCGCAACTCTCGAAAGCCTGCTTGATCGAGCGCGACGCCAATCCGACGTTCATCAGGTCAGGCGAAGGTTGGCGCGAGCTCGGTGTCGACTTGCTCACCTCCTCGCGCGTCGTGGGCGCCGATGCGGGCAAGCGCGTCATCGGCCTCACAAACGGACAGGAATTGACCTTCGACCTGCTGTTGCTGGCGACCGGAACCCGGGTTCGGCGGCTGCCGGAACTCGACAACGGTCCGCTTCCCGTCCGTTATCTTCGCGACATCAACGATGCGCTGACGCTGCGTGCAGAGCTGCTGCCGGGACGACGCATCGCCCTGATTGGCGGCGGGGTCGTTGGCCTCGAGGTCGCGTCGGCCGCGGCGGGACGCGGCTGCTCCGTCACGATCATCGAGAGGGCCGCCGGCCTGCTTCCGCAGATCGGTTCTGCGTCGCTTGACCGCTACCTGCGATATCTCCATGCGTCGCGGGGAGCCGAGATCATCTGCGGCGCCTTGGTCAAGCAGGCGACATCACAGGGGCTGGAGCTCGATGACGGCCGGTTCGTCCCGGCCGAACTCGCCCTGGTTGGCATCGGTGTCGAGCCCGTCACCGAACTGGCCGACCAATTGGGCCTTGAGGGCGAGCGTGGCATCCGCGTTACTCCGACCGGCGCGACCACCGCCGATGGCATCTTTGCCGCAGGAGACGTCGCCGAGCAGTGGAGCCGAACGCACGACCGCTGGATGCGCGTCGAGAACTGGGCCAACGCACAGAACCAGGCGATTGCCACGGCGAAATCCATGGCGGGCATTGGCACGGGCTACGAGGCCCCGTCCTGGTTCTGGTCCGACCAATATGACGCCAATATCCAGGTCGTCGGCAATCCAGCCGGCGGCGAAGAACTCGTCAGAGGAGACATTGCGGCGGGTCGCTTCGTCACGATCAGCGTCCGCGACGGCGAAGTCATTGGCGGCATTGCGGTCAATTCCACCCGGGACATGGCGGTCCTTCGCCGTCTCGTCGCCTCACGCAAGCTGGTTCGAAAAAGCGATCTGGAGAATCCCGCATTCGAACTGAAGCGCTTACTTGCCGCCTAGGGAAGAGGACCCCCAATGAACGCACCAAGCCCGCAGCCCGCGCTGCTCGTCGATCCGGCCCAACGCATTTTCAAGGTCGCGCGGCGCAATTTCGTCGACCCTGAAATCTTCCGGGCGGAGAAGGAGATGATCTTCGACCGCTCGTGGCTCTATCTCGGACATTCCTCCGAGCTCTCGAAGCCTGGCGATTTCATCACCCGCAAGGTCGCCGGCCGCGGCATTCTGTTCACCCGGGACAGCAAGGGCCAGTTGCGCGCTCTGCTCAACACCTGCCCGCACCGTGGCGCCCAGGTGTGCCGCGAACGCAAGGGCAACGCCAAGTCGTTCCAGTGCTTCTACCACGGCTGGGTGTTCGGCGCGGACGGCAAGCTGCGCAGCCAGCCCGGAGAGACCTCCTACCCGGAGGGCTTCAAGAGCCGCGACACGTCGAACATGCAGCCGGTGCCGCGATTCGAGACCTATCGCGACTTCAACTTCGTCTCGTTCGATAGCAACATCATTCCGCTCGTAGACTACCTGGCCGGCGCCAAGGAATTCCTCGACGTGATCTGCGATCAGACCGACGCAGGCATGTCGATCGTCGCCGGAAGCCAGGAATACTCGATCCGCGCCAACTGGAAGCTGCTGACCGAGAACAGCATCGACGGCTACCACGCCTCCACCACCCACGCGACCTATTTCGACATCCTGATGAGCTCGACCGACAACCTTGCCTCCGGCATGGGCGGTGGAGGTTACGGCTATGATCTCGGCAACGGCCACGCGGTCCTCGAATATGGCGCGCCGTGGGGCCGGCCTGTGGCGCAGTGGATTCCCGGATGGGGCGATGCCGGCAAATCGGAGACCGACAGGCTCTACGAGAATCTCGTCAATCGCCACGGCAAGCAGCGCGCCGATCGGATCGCGCGCAAGAACCGCAACCTGTTCATTTTCCCGAATCTCGTCGTCAACGACATCATGGCGCTGACGGTACGCACCTATTTCCCGATGGCTCCGGATTACATGGTCATCAACGCCTGGGCGCTCGCGCCGAATGACGAATCGGCGTGGGCACGGAAATATCGCCTCAACAACTTCCTCGAATTCCTCGGTCCCGGCGGCTTCGCGACGCCCGATGACGCCGAAGCGCTCGAGCATTGCCAACGCGGCTTCGAGAATTCCAAGGAAGCCTTGTGGAACGACATCTCGAAGGGAATGGGCAAGGACAAGGCGCATCACGACGACGAACTGCAGATGCGAGCATTCTGGACGCAATGGAACAAGCAGATGTTCCCTGCCCCGGCATCCGGCATCAAGGGCGTCGCGGCCTAGGAGGACAAGATGCAATCCGTGATTCGAACCGACGTCGAAGACTTCCTGTTCAGGGAGGCCGAGCTGCTCGATCAATGGCGCCTGCCGGAATGGCTGACGCTGTTCACCGACGACGCCACATACGAGGTGCCATGCACCGATCTCCCGGCCGACGCTTCGTCTGACACCAATCTGTTCTATATCGCCGACGATCGCGCGCGACTCGGCGAGCGGGTCAAACGGCTGATGAAACGCACCGCGCACGCGGAGTTCCCACATTCGAGGACAAGCCGGATCGTCGGCAATGTCCGCATCCAGGCCAGTCGCGAGCACGAGGTCGACGTCACTTGCGTCTTCCAGACGCTTCGGACCAAGGATGGCGTCACCGATCTCTACTTCGGAACGAGCAAGTATCGGCTGGCCGTTCCCGGCGACGGTTTCCGCATCCGTGAGAAGCGTTGTCTTCTCGCGGGCGACGGGTTGCGGCCGAGCGGCCGCATCAGCATCGTGCTTTGAAAGGTGATCGGATGAGCGCTCAATTCGATGGACAGTCGGTTGTTGTCACCGGTGCCGCGAGCGGCATCGGCGCCGTCATCGCCCGTCGTTTCGCCGACGCCGGCGCCAGGCTCGTGCTTTCGGACATCGACGAATTCCGCCTCGGCGCCGTCGCCGATGAGATCGCGGCGAGCAGAGCCGACAGACCGATCGTGAAAGCCGGCGACCTCTCACGGGAGGACGTTGCCGGTGCCGTCATCAGGTCCGCGGTCGACGCTTTCGGGGCGCTTGACGTGCTGATCAACAATGCCGGTGGCGGAATCATCAAGCCATTCCTGGACCACACGCCGGAAACGCTGCGGACGACGATTGATCGCAATCTCTGGACTACGCTGTGGTGCACCTGGCACGCCGCCCCGGTGATGAAAGCCCGGGGATATGGTCGCATCGTGAATATCGGCGCCGATTCGGTACGCAACGGACTATGGGATCACGCCGCCTACAATGCCGCCAAGGGCGGCGTGCATGCGATGGCGACCGGACTGGCGCGCGAATTCGCCAAGGATGGCATCACCGTGAATGTCGTGGCTCCCTGCATTGTCGACACCCCGCAAGTGCGGCAGGCTACGCTGAAGGCGCCGAAAGCATTGCAACGATTCATCGACGTCGTACCGATGGGACGCGCCGCCGAAATGGACGAAGTCGCCTCGATGGTTTGCTATCTCGCGTCGAAGGAGGCGTCGTTCGTCACCGGACAGGTCATCAGCGTCAATGGCGGAAGCACGATGCTATGACCACCACGATCAACGGCTTGCTCATCGGGACGGTTCAGGATTTCCCCGAAGGCGAAATCCGCCCCGCCGAGATGCCCGACGGCACCAACCTCGCCATCTACAACGTCGACGGGACGATCTATGCCACCGCGGACCTCTGCACGCATGGCGAGGCGTCGCTGTCCGAGGAGGGTATCCTGACCGGAAACATTGTCGAATGCCCCTGGCATTTTGGTACATTCGATGTCACGAGCGGCGCGCCGGCCGGAATGCCCTGCACGGTCGCGCTGAAGATCTTCCCGGTTAAGGTGATAGAAGACAACGTCTATGTCGAACTCTGAAGATCCCAAGCCTGCCTCCCGCCGCGCCTCGGCGTCGCGGGCACCCGCGCCTCGGCAGAAGCTGAAATCGCGCCGCGACAGCACGGCGGAGCCTACATACGCGCCGCGTCGAACCCAGGCAGAGCGCAGCGAGACCACGCGCAAGCAGCTTCTCGACGCGGCGGTCAAGCTCATTCGCAAGAACGGCTTCGGTGGCCTGCGAACCATCGAGGTCGCCGATCTCGCCGGCGTCTCGCGCGGCGCGCTGATGCATCATTTCCCGAGCAAGCATGAGTTGGTCGTGGCCGTGCTGACCTACGTCAACGAGATCACCTTCACCCAGAGCACGCGCCGTGCACAGTCTGCGCGGCACGATGGCGGAGACCCGATCGACGGCATCATCAAGGATGCCCAGGACTTCTTCTTCGGCGACTACTTCTTTATCGAGCTCGCCATCGGCATGAGCGACGAGAGCACGCGGCGTCTCAAACGCGAGACGCAGCAGTTCGCCCGGCAGACCCGCTTCTCGATCGAGGCGACCTGGCTCGACACCCTGATATCGTCGGGAATTCCGGAACAGCTCGCAAAGGACGTGCTGGCGCTGACCCTGAGCGTGGTCCGCGGCTTCTCGGTCAGAATGCTGATCGAGAACGATCCCGAGCATTTCGCCCGCCTGCTCGCGGTCTGGCGCAAGATCATTCGGCAGCACATCGAGGATTCGATCCCCAAGCGGTCGAGAAAGCGAACATGACGGGACACAATACTCTTGTCGCACCGTGCTACGTCAGGCTCGCGGTCCGCGAGCCTCAGGCGGCGGCGGCGTTCGCGACCGACATCCTGGGTTTGCAGCCGGTGCCGGACAAGCAGGCCCTGCTCTTCCGTTCCGACGAGCGCTACCATACGTTGTCGTTGATAGCTGTCCCCGCATCGTCGTCGATCGGCGTCGAGATATCCGACGAGGCCGCGCTGGAGCGCGTCGAGCAGGCGTTGCGGAAGGACGGGTTCACGGTCCGCCGCGGCAGCCGGGACGAATGCAAGCAGCGCTTCGTACGCGATGCGCTCATCGCGCACGACGCCAGTGGCAACCAGATCGACCTGGTGCTGCGACCGGCGCAAAGCGGCCGCCGCTATTTTCCCAGCCGGGACGCAGGCATCACCGGGTTGCAGAATGTCGGACTGCGCAGTTCCCGGCTGAACGACGATCGGCAGTTCTGGACTTCTACGCTAGGCGCCCGGATCAGCGACTGGGCGGGCGACGTCACCTATCTTGGGATCGACCAGAAGCATCACCGGATCGCGCTGTATCCATCCGACCGCCCGGGAATCCTCTACGTGAGTTACGGCGTCGAAAGCCTCGATGCAGTCATGCAGAGCAATTACTTCGTGCAGGAGCGCCAGATCAGGATCTTGCACGGCCCCGGACGCGAACCGGCGTCGGGACAGATATTCCTGCGGTTCGAAGGCCCCGACGGATACGTCTTCTCGTACGCCCACGGCCTCAACGACGTCGAACCCGATCATCATCCCCGGCAGTTCTCCGCCCATTCCTCTTCGCTCTGCGAATGGGGCAGTCGCTGCCAGGGTATCCCCGAATTGCAGCCAGCCGACGACTGACAAGAGCTGAGATGGAGGCGCCACATGATTGAATTGCGGGATCTCGCCTATGTACGGCTGGGCGCTTCCAACCTCGAGGACGCGCAGAACTTTGCGATCAGGAGTCTCGGCCTGCAGGTCGGCGAACAGGCGAAGGCAGCACTTTATCTACGCTCCGACGACCGTGCCCATACGCTGTGCTATTTCGAGGGCGATCCGCAGGATCAGACGGTCGCCTTCGAAGTCGCGGACGAGGACAAGCTCAACGCCGCCGGCGCCACGCTCGATGCGCTGGGCCATGCCGTGCATGCCGGAACTGCCGACGAATGCGCGCTCCGCAAGGTGAAAGCCTTCATCGGGTTCAAGGACCCGACCGGCAACCAGATCGAACTGGTCGTACGCCCCGAGCGCAGCGGCAAGCGATACTTCGCCACGCGCGACGCCGGCATCACCGGCTTCAGCCACGTCGGCCTGTTCACGACCGATCCAGTACGGGACGAGCTGTTCTGGACCCAGGTCTGCAACGCCCGCGTCAGCGACCGGATCGGCGATATCGCCCTGATGCGGGTCAATGCGATCCACCATACCGTGGCGCTGGCGCCTGGCCGCGGACCCGGCGTTCATCACATCAACCATCAAGTCGAGAGCAACGACGATGTGCTGCGCTCGTACTATCATTTGTCTGGGCAGCGTGTCCCGATCGTCTTCGGTCCGGGTCGTCACCCGACCTCCGGCGCGCGATTTCTGTACTTTCAAGGTCCGGACGGGATGGTGTTCGAATATTCCGTTGGTGTCGACGAGATCGAGGATGAAGAGTCGCACCGTCCTCGGCAATTCGGCTTCGAACCATCAAGCCTCTGCATGTGGGGCGCAAAATCAGCGCGGCCGCGATAGCTCAGGCCTCAAGATCGTGCCTTGTCATCGTTACGGACGCCGCAAGGTGCACCGGCCCGGGCCTATCGAGCTGAAGCTAGCCTTCGATGGATTCTTCTTGATCTCCCGGCCCAGACGCCGTGTTCTAAAAGTTTAAACTCTCGCTCGAGTGACCACGTCCCTGAAATCCAATACTTGCAGCGAACGATCTATCAAGGGGACGTCGAGTTACGAACTCAAACGCCAACTGCGTTCGACCGCTTCTCCCTAAGGGTCTGAACGCCAGCCGAGTTCCCTTCCCTGGGTGATCTGTAACGAAACGTCGCGCCAATTCGCGCAATCAATCGCACGGTGACCGTCCGTCCATCGATCCGTCGAACGACTACCGATAGAACTCAGATGGAGGCTTGCCGAAATGCCGGCGAAACATCGCCGTAAATGCACTTTGGCTGGCATAGCCGCAATTGAGAGCGACATCAGCAACTCGCTGGCCATCCGCCAATCTTTGGATTGCAAACAGCAATCGTGCCTGCTCGCGCCACTGCGCGAACGTCATACCGGTCTCCCTGACAAACCGCCGGTGGACGGTCTTGGGCGTTACGTTCAGCCGCCTGGCCCAGTCACTTGCCGTCGCCGAATTGGCAGGATACGCAGCAATTTCTTCACAAACCGATTTAATGAGCGGATCAACCGGCAAAGGGAGATGCAATGCTAGCACGTCGGACGTGAGCACCTCGTCCGCCAGCAAGCGCATGAGACGATCATTCCTGCTGTCCTCCTCGTAATCCAGCGGGATTCGACCTGCAGCAACGATAAGTTCACGCAACAATGGCGAAATCTCGATGACACAGCTCCTTGCGGGGAAGTGCGGGATTGCCGTCCCATCGATCGAGACCACCCTGATCTTGGCCGGACCCGACATCTTCACGTCAAATCCGGCTGCCACCCATAGCGCCCGGCTCGGCGGCACGATCCAGATTCCTTGCTCTGACCGTGCGATCATCACCCCCTCAACCGCACAGAGAAGCCGACCACGCGACAAGCGATGCCGGTTTGTCGTCGATCCGTCCCGATACTCGACGTCCGTTGCGGCCATGACGCGGAGCGCGTCGCGCATTCTGAGATGCCTCCGAGCAAGATCGCTTATCATGTCCAACACTCTGCAATGACGGTCGTCACAAAGCGGCACCAACGAGGGCTGAGCCGGGCGTACTCGCGAACCCACCAGCATCGGATGACGCTGTATGAGGCCACGGATCGTTGTGCAGGATGAGCCGGCATCGGCGAACGCTATCGTCGGCGTCATTCGTCGCGGGGGCCGCATTGCGTTATTCGGCAATCACTTCGTAGCGTAAGCCGCGTATCTCCATGAGAATAACCTGCGCAAGAATATCCCTTCTCTCCACACTTGCCGCAGTATCAAGCTTCGCACGCACCGCCTCCCACACCAGGTCATTGGTGGTCGCGAGAAATGGCTCGGATAACACCTCGTTCATATCCAGCCTCGTCAGCAGCGCGCGATCGAACGAAAGGCAACACAAGCTCGCTTTGGAGGCAGCATGCGCAGTGTACGCCATACCTTCGGGAAGCCAGAGCATACGGCGGTGCGACATTGGCCACCGCTGCCTGTCAACGCTGACGACCGCCGCGCCTGCCATACACACGATTAGCTGACCGAAACCCGCCTTGCGCCGGCCGCGCTTTCGCTCGGTCAACAGCTCCAGCCGTTCCATCGTAACGATCGGCATATGCCCCCTACGACAACCGCAAGTCACGTGGGCTCATCCGGCCCGGCAAGCCTTGATCAACGCCGCCCTGGCCTCTCTTGTCGTTTGGCTTTCAGCTACTGGTCCTCGAGGGCAGCTGCGATCCCTGATGATCGGTGATATCCTGAACGATCGCACCGCGACTTATTGTTTCGCGCATTTTCAACGTGCAGAACGTGGCGAGCAGCGCCATCGCCGCAAGATACAGCGCGATCGCCGTCGAGGATTGCTGCGTCGCGAGCAACGTCGTCGCGACGAAAGGAGCGAGGCTGCCGCCGACCGCCGCAGCCATTTGCACGCCGAGGGAAATTCCGGAATAACGGAGCTCGGCCGGAAACTGAGCGCTGTACAGTGCCGCCTGCGCGCCGTAGGTGAACGGATACAGGACCCCGAGTGCGAGCGTTGCCGCCGCCGTAACCGATGCAAAGGAGCGGATCTCGACGAGCATGAATAGTGGCACCGCACAAATCGCCAACAGCAGCGAGCCGCAGGCGTAGATTCTCCTCCCACCGAACACGTCGCTGAGCTTTCCGAACACAGGGATCATGATGATGCCGAGGCCCGCCCCGATCATGACGCTAAGTAGAACGTCACCGCGCGGCATACCGAGCTTGCTCGTGGCGAACGACAGCAGGAACACGGTGAACAGGTAGAATAACGTCACCTCGCCCATCTTGCCGCCCATCGTCAGAAGCAGCGGTACCGGATTGGATTTGACCACCTCGATCGCGGGCATGCGCACCATACGATCCGTCGCCTTCGCGCGTTGGAACTCCGGCGATTCAGCAATCTTCTTGCGGGCCACGAGGCCAAATGCCACGAGCACGATGCTGAACAGGAATGGGAGCCGCCAGCCCCATGTAAGGAAGTCTGCTTCCGAAAGGCCGCTCAACGAGGCAAACACGCCGGTCGAGCAAATCAGACCCAATGGGACGCCGAGTTGCGGCATACTGCCATAGAACGCGCGCTCGCCCGCGGGGGCGTGTTCGACCGCCATGAGCACCGCGCCACCCCATTCGCCACCAAGGGCGATGCCCTGCAAAACGCGCAGCACGACCAGAATAATCGCCGCCCACAAGCCAACCTGGTCGTAGGTGGGAACGAAGCCAATCAAGACCGTCGGCACGCCCATCAGGAGTAGAGTAAACATCAGCATTGACTTGCGACCAACCCTGTCGCCGAAATGGCCAACAATCGCGGCGCCCAGCGGTCGCACGAGGAGGCCAACGGCGAAGGTCGAGAACGACGCCAACGTCGCCGCAGTCTGGTCGAAGCTCGGAAACACAGTGCGATTGAACACCAATGCCGCCGCCGTACCGTAGATGAAGAAGTCGAACCACTCGATGGTTGTGCCAATCACGGTCGCGGCCGCGATCCAGCCAAGCTGCTGTTTCCTTGCCATTCGTTCCCCCTTTTTGTGGATTGGAACGTTAGCAGAAGACAGGAGGCTGTCGCCGTCGGGCGCAGCGATAGCGATGCATCCTGTCAGAAACTCGACATTGAAAGATGCCGCGTGCCCACGTCGACGGTGGGTCGCCGTCGTGGCGTTCAGCATGCCCTAGTGAAGATGGCTGCTCGGCCGATGACGAATGTCCGGCATCGAGACGAGATCGGCTGATCAACTCAGTGCCTTATAGGCTTATTCTGAAAGCACGAGCGATCTCGCCGATGACGCCGCGGCGGAACATGAGCACGCAGATCACGAAGATCACTCCCTGGATCACTGTTACCCACTGCCCGAAGCCCGCCAGGTACTGCTGCATGCCAACTATCATAAAGGCGCCCGCCACGGGCCCGAGCATCGTGCCGAGACCGCCGACCAGCGTCATCAGTACAATTTCGCCGGACATCGACCAGTGGACATCGGTGAGCGACGCATTCTGCGCCACCAATACTTTCAGCGATCCAGCGAAGCCAGCCAACGTGCCTGACAAAATGAAGGCCACGAACTTGTACCGATCGGCCCGGTACCCCAGCGAAATCGCGCGCGGCTCATTCTCCCGGATCGACTTCAGCACCTCGCCGAACGGCGAATTGATGGTGCGACAAATCAGCAGGAACCCGGCGGAGACACCTGCCAGA
>CALRXG020000011.1:0-31654 GCA_943372075.1 Bordetella parapertussis
AGTACCGCGCGCCAATCGCCACGCGTCACAAAATAGGTCGGGTTCGACATGCCGCCGCTGGTGCGCGCGACGACCGTCGTGCCGCTTCCGCCCAGCCACTGCCGCAGATAGGCATCGAGCCGGCGAAGGTCGAAGTCCGGGCTGCCATCACTCGCGTGCACGCCCATCGCGGCTAGCTCGCGCTCTTGCCGCTGAAGCCGAACAGATACTGCGCCACGCGGCGCATCTGCACCTCTTCGGTCCCCTCCGTGATGCGGTAGCGGCGATGGTGGCGGTAGATGTGCTCGAACGGCATGGCGCGGCTGTAGCCCATGCCGCCATGCACCTGCATGGCGCGGTCGGCGGCCTCGCAGCACAAGCGGTTGGCGCGGAAATTACAGATCGACACCATGTCGCTGATGCCAAGCGGGTTCTGACGATCCATCTGCCATGCGGTGCGGAAGATGAAGTTGCGCAGCATCTGATACTCCGCCCAGAGCTCGACCAGCGGAAACTGCACCGCCTGCTTCTTGGCCAGCGGCTCGCCGAAAGCGACTCGCGATCTGGCGTACTTGACGGCTTCCTGGATGCAGTAGCGTGCCGCGCCGGCACTGGCGGCCGCCTGGCGGATGCGGTTCTCGTGCACAAAGCGTTGCGCGACGACGAGACCCTCGCCTTCCCGGTGCAGGATCGCGCTGTCGGGCACCCGTACATTGACGAGCTCCGTCTCCGCGTGATCGCTCGGCATGTTGAAGGTCCAGTGGTTGTACAGCACATTGTGACCGCTGGTATCGGTCGGCACGACGAACGCGGTGATGCCCTTGGCCTCACCCGGCTTGCCCGAGGTGCGCGCGAACACCAGGTTGGCGTGCGCCCGCGCCACCTGGCTGTTCCAGCGCTTGCGGCCGTTGATGACCCAATGATTGCCGTCGCGCACGCCGGTGGTCTCGAGCCAGGTCGCGTCGCTGCCATGTCCCGGCTCGGTCAGGCCGAACGAGAGATGCTTTTTTCCCGTGATGATCCCCTCGATGTAGGTCTTCTGCTCCTCGGTCCCGTAATCGGCCAGTGCCGGGATGATCGGGAAATTGCCGACGATGGAGGACTCGTCCTGGAGATCGTTGTGCAGGCCGAGCCCCTTGGCCGCCAGATGCTCGCGGATCGCGGCGATCGCGAGGTTCGACGCGCCCTGCCCGCCGCACGATTTCGGCAGACCGTAGCGTAGATGCCCGGCCTTGTCGGCGCGGCGTTCCATTTCGCCGATCAATGCCCGCCATTCATCTCTGGGGCGGCCATCATTGTCCCAATCGGTGCGGGCGTTCTCACGTCGATGGTCGAAGAACCTGATATTGTCGCGTTCGAGCGGCTTGATCTCGGCCTCGATGAATGCGTCGAGCTCGGCGAGCTTGTCGGTGATCTCCTTTGGGAGTTCGAAATCCACGGCGCCTCTCCTGTTTCTGTTCTTGTTGAGCTGCCCGGCCTGCTAGAGCGCGATCCGGCCAAAGGGATGGGTGCTGCTGACGCCGCCGTCGACCGACAGCAACTGGCCATCCACGTAGGAGGAATCATCGCTCGCCAGGAAGGCCGCGGCCGCGGCGATTTCCTCGGAACGCCCCGGACGCTTCAGCGGCGTGACGTGCCCGAGCTTGGCTTCGATGCCGCGCGCACGCGCGTCCTCGAACACCTTGCGGGTCAGTTGCGTCTCGACCAACCCGGGCAGCACTGCGTTGACGCGAACACCGGTACCGGCAAAGGCGTTGGCTGCCGTTTGCGCCAGATTGTTCACGGCGGCCTTGCTCGCGCTGTAGGAGATCGCGCCGGCATTGGCGCGGAGCGAGGCGGCGGACGATGTCAGGATGATCGAGCCACGGCCTTGCGCCGTCATGTGGCGGCCGGCATATTTGATGGCGAGGAAGCAACTGATCGTGTTGATGCGATAGACCTCGGACCATTCGTCGACGGTCTGTTCGAGCAGCGGCGTATTGGTCCCGGTGACGCCGATATTGGCGAAGAAGACCTCGAGCCCACCGAATTCGTCGACGCAACGCGCTACGATCGCGGCGACGTTGGCCTCGACCGCGGCATCCGTGATCATGGCGGCCGCGACCGCGCCCTCGGCCCGGATCGCCGCAGCAACCTCCTCGGCGTTGCCGGCGCGACCGACCACCAAGACCGACGCACCCTCGCGCGCGAAACGGATGGCGCTGGCGCGGCCGATTCCACTTCCACCGCCGGTGACCACCGCACGCCTGCCCTCGAGCCGCTTCATGCGCCTTCTCCTATTTTGCAGGAACGGTCCAACCGCCGTCGGCGGTGATGACCGCGCCCTGGATGTAGCTGGCGTCATCGCTCGCAAGAAACGCCGCGAGCGCCGCAATCTCCTCGGGTGCGCCGAACCGCCCGGCCGGCATCTCGCTTTGACGCTTGGCGATCGTCGCCTCGTCGAACTGCGCGATCGAGGCCGGCGTTCCGATCATGCCGGGCGCAATCACATTGACGCGGATCTTGCTCGCAGCGAGCTCGGTCGCCGAGGCACGCGAGAGCCCGACCACGCCGGCCTTCAGCGCAGAATAGGCGATGGAATCCTTGGCTGGATGGAACGCCGATACCGAACTCAGATTGACGATCGAGCCGCCGCCACGCCGTACCATCTGCGGCACCACGGCCTGCGTGGTCCAGATCAGGCCGTGCACGCCGACAGCAAACATCCGCTCCAGCGTATCGACCGCGATGTCCGCCAGCGGTTCGAACCTTGCGAACACCGCATTGTTGACAAGCACGGCGACCGGCGCATTGAACTCGCGTTCGATGCGCGCAAACAGCGCGTGAACGGCCTCACGCTGTCCGATATCGACCTCGTATCCCCTCGCATCGAACCCCATGTCTGTCAGCCGGCCGACCGCAGGCTCCAGGCGGCGCGCGCTGATATCGACACAAGCAAGTCGCCCGCCCTCCTGGCCGAACCGCTCGGCGATGGCGAAGCCGATTCCGCGCGCAGCGCCGGTGACGACGCAAACGCGGTCCTTGAGACGCGCGTTCATGCACTGGCCTTGGCGGGTTCGGCGAACGCCTTGGCGATTTCGCGGAGCTGATACTTCTGCACCTTGCCAGCCGGCGTTTTCGGCAGGTCGTCGACGATCTCGATGCGTTCCGGCCAATACTGCTTGGCGACCTTGTGCTCGGCCATGTGCGCCTGCACGGTGGCGAGATCGAGCGTCGCGCCCGGCCGCAGCACCACGAATGCGCAAGCCCGTTCACCCAACCGCGCGTCCGGATAGCCGACGATGGCGACCGAAAGGACGGCAGGCAGCTTGAACATCAGGTTTTCGATATCGAAGACGGGGACGTTTTCCCCGCCGCGAATGATGATGTCCTTGATGCGGCCGTCGATCCGGATGTAGCCCTCATCGTCCATATAGGCCATGTCGCCGGTATCGAACCAACCTTCGGCGTCGAACGGCTCCATGTCCTCCCGCTTGTAGTAGCCGAGGAACATCTGCGCGCCGCGGACCTTGAGCAGCCCGCGCTCGCCGACCGCGGCCGGCGAACCGTCCATGCGCAACACCTTGACCGCGACGCCTTCGACCGGACGGCCGTCGGTTTTCGACGATTTTTCCAGCGCGCGCTCGGGTTCGGTCAGCGTGCTCGCGAGCGACTCGGTCATGCCCCAGAGCGAGCAGACCTTGAGATCGAGCTCGCGATAGGCGCGATCGATCAGCGCCGGCGGGATCGGTGCACCGGCGCAGAGGAATTTGCGTAGCTCGGCAGGCTTCGCTGCGCCTGCGGCCACCGCCTCGCACATGTCGGCAAGGAACGTCGCGGCGCCGGCGGAATAGGTCACGCCCTCCTTGGCCATGATCGAGACGCCGCGTTTCGGCTCCCAGATGTCCTGGAAGATCACCGTGGCGCCGATCTTCAGGCCGAGCAGCATCCCGGCGGCAAAGCCGGTCATGTGGCCGAGCGGCGAGCAGACCAGCATGGTATCGGCGGCATCGAGGCCGAAGCGTCCGCCAAGTCCGATACAGCAGCCCATCAGCGTGTTGAGGCAATGCATCACGCCCTTCGGAGAACCCGTGGTTCCCGACGTGAACATCAGCACCGCCATCCGGTCGGCCGGCATCGCGCCGATCCCGCCCGCCGGTGGCGGGCCGAGTCGCTCGCTGCCGGACAGCAACGCTTGTGCAAAGCTGCCGGGCCCCTCGCCGTCCACCACGATGACCTGCGCGAGCTTCGGCAGGCCCGGCTTCAAGGCGTGCGCCATCGCCTCGTGATCGAAGCCACGGAACAGCTTTGGCACGACCAGGAGCTTGGTCTCGGCAAAGCCGAGCATGTAGTTGAGCTCGTGCTCGCGGAAGATCGGCATCAGGGGATTGACGACCGCGCCGACCCGGAACGCTGCCAGGGCAATCACCGCGAACTCCCACCAGTTCGGCAGCTGAACCGATACGACATCGCCTGCACCGACACCGAGACGACGTAGTGAGGCGGCCGCACGCGAAATCAGATCGCCGAGTTCCGCGTAGCTCAGTCGCTTCGGCGCATCGCGATCGGCCCGGTCCGCCATCAGCGCGAGCTTGTCGGGCGTCGTCGCGATCGTCTGCTGCAGGAACTCGTCAAAACTCTTGTCGACCCAGAAACCGCTCGCACGCATCGCACGCGCATGCGCCACGGGATCGAAACGACGCTCGCTCATGACGTTGCCTCCATGACGATTGATCGATGCACTTGTCGGCATTTTCGTTCGCTAGTGTATTATATTTGAAATGGACTGCAACAGCTATTTGGATGATAGTTCTCGCTTCAGTTGGAACACGCGGATTGTTGCTTCGTGAGCTAGTGCATTAGTTTGGTTCACGGCGGGGTCACAAGGGAGGCAGGCATGAAGGCGGCAGTCCTGGAACGGCGCGGCGCGGACGGCGTGGTCTGGCGGGATTTCCCTGATCCCGTGCCGGCGGCCGGCGAGTCCGTGCTGAAGGTCGCAGCCGCGTCGGTCAATCGTGTCGATCTCTACATGCGCGACAATGGCAGCGGCATCACCCACGTTCTGCCGCAGGTGATGGGGGTCGAAGCCGCCGGCGAGGTCGTCGAGGCGGCTCCGGGCAGCGGCTTGAGGCCGGGAATGAAGGCGGTGCTGTTCTCCGAGGCCTTTTGCGGCAAGTGCCGCTATTGCCTGGCCGGCGACCAGCCGCTCTGTGAGAACGTCAAGATCATGGGCGAGCATCGCCATGGCGGCTTCGCCGACTACATCGCGATGCCGAGCCGTTGCTTCTTTCCTCTCCCCGACGACGCCGATCTGGCAGCCGCGGGCGCGCTGATGACCGGCCATCTCACGGCCTGGCGCATGCTGTTCGGCAAGCGCGCGCTGCAACCTGGCGAAAGCGTCATGATCGTCGGCATCGGCGGCGGCGTCGCGGTCGCCTGCCTGCAGCTTGCAAAGCTGGTCGGCGCCCGCGTCTTCGTCACCTCCTCCAGCGACGCGAAGCTCGCCGGAGCCGCAGCATTGGGAGCGGACGGCGGGGTCAATTATCGACGCGACGAGGTTTCGGCCGCGATCCAGCAGATGAGCGGCGGCGGGGTCGACATGGTGATCGACAGCGTCGGCGAAGCGAGTTGGGGGCAATCGCTGCGCTCCCTGCGCCGCGGCGGCCGTCTCGTCACCTGTGGCGCCACCACGGGCTCCAATCCACCGGCCGACCTCCAGCGGGTGTTCATCCGCCAGCTTGAAATCTACGGCTCGACCGGCGGCAGTGTCGGCGAATTCCGTCAGCTGCTCGACGTGTTCAATCGCGGACTGGTCAAGCCGGTGATCGATTGCTCGTTCAAGATGTCGGACGCCCCCTCGGCCCTGGCGCGTCTCGCTTCGGGCGCGCAGTTCGGAAAAGTGTCGCTCGTGGCGTAGCGAGGCGCCACGGGCGAACGAGCCCGACCTCACATCTTGCAGGCGGGATCGACGGGCGCAATGATATCCGCTCCCGGCTCGATCTTCTTGATCTGATAAATCGGCTTGCCCTCCGGGCCCATCACGATCTGGCTGATCGCCATCCGCCGCGCCGTCTGATGATCGCCCGCGCGAACCTCGACATCGCCCAGCACCGTCTCAGTCTTGAGGCCGGACAGCGCTGCGCGCACCGCGTTGATGTCGGTCGAATTCGCCTTCTGGAGCCCGGCTGCGATCAGCTGGATCGCGGCATACTGGTCTGCGCCGGTGTAAGGCGGTAGTTCCCCGTTGTACTTGTCCTTGTAGGCCTTCACGAAGGCTTCGGCCTGCGCGCCGGGGAAGCCGGCCACGAAGCCGATGTTCTGGTAGACGCCGAGCACGGTCTCGCCTTGCGCCGGCAAGGTCTGCGGGATCACGAAGGAGTTGCCCAGCACCATCTTGTATTTCTTGAACAGCCCGAATTGGTGCTGCTGCTTGGCGAGATTGATGGCGTCGCTGCCGAAGATCGTGACGAACAGGCCCTCGGCGGGATCAGCCCCGAGCTCGGAAATCTTGGCGCCGAAATCCGGCGTGCCATTGGGCGAAAACAGGGTCTTCCCGACCGTTCCGCCCTGCGACGTCACCAGCGCCTTGAACTTGTCGGCGGAATCACGCCCGGCAGCATAGTCGACCGCGATGATGTCCCATTTCTTGATGCCCTGGTCCTTCAGGAATTCCCTGAACGTGCCCATGATCATGGAGTCGTTGGCATTGACCCGGAAATAGTTCGGCGTGCAGTTCTTTCCGGTCAGTCCGTCGGCATTCGCCATCACTTCCAGCATGATGGCCTTCAACGCCGGAAGCTTGGCCTGCAGGGCCGGCGTCACCGCCGACGTGTCCATGCCGGTGATGAACATCGCGCCGTCCTTCTGGACCGCGCGGGTGGCGCCGTCCACCGCGGTGTCGAGCGTGCCGGGATAGGAGATGAAGGTCGCTTCGAGCTTCTTGCCCGCCGCGCCGCCGGCGGCGTTGATCTGTTCGATCGCGAGGTTGACGGCCTTAACCTGGGTGTCTTTCAGGCCAGCGAGCGGTCCGCTGTCGATCAGCAGCACGCCGATCTTGACCGTATCCTCGGCCATGGCCGCGCCGCCGATCGCCAGCGCGATCGCGGCGCCGATCGTGGCCGCACGCAGCATTCCGAAAACCGACCCCGATGATGTCCTCATTGCTCCCCTCCTTCGTTTTTTCAGAGCGCCATGAGCGCCTGGTTCTGCGGTGCGCCGATGGCAGCGATCGCGCCCGTCCCGACGACCTCGCCCTTCGCCAGGATGACGAAACGATCGGTGGCGCGCTTGACCAGGCTGAGGTGCTGCTCGACGACGAGCACGCCGGTCCCGGCGCCGCGGATGGTGTTGAGCGTGTCGACAAGACCGTCGATCAGCACCGGTGAAAGACCTTCCGAGGGCTCGTCGAGCAGGATGAGGCTCGGATTGGCCATCAAGGCCCGCCCGATCGCCAGCATCTGCTGCTGACCGCCGCTCAGCATCGTGCCGAGCCGATCGGCGCGTTCCTCGAGCACCGGAAACAGCTGGTAGATGGACTTTAAGGTCCAGCGCCCGGCCCGACCAGTCGACCGGCCCAGCAACAAGTTCTCCTTGACGGTGAGGTTCGGCAGGATACGTCGTCCCTGCGGCGCGATCGAGACGCCGAGCTTTGCCGCGGTGTATCCCGGCAGTCCGTCGATCCGACGATCACGAACCCAAATCTCGCCTGACCGGATATTGGTCTCGCGAAACACGGAGAGGAGCAGCGTCGACTTGCCGGCGCCGTTGCGACCGACCAGGGCCACCGACTCGCCCTCCTCGACCGTCAAGTCGATGCCGCGGAGCACGGTCGACGCGCCATAGCCGGCAAACAGCGACTGGATCCGCAGCGCGCTCATGCCGCGGTCCCCAGATACGCAGCGATGACGCGATGGTCGGCCCGGATCGCCTCCGGCGTCCCCGTCGCGAGGTGCCGTCCGAGATCGAGCACGGTGACCATGCCGCAGCAGGCGAACACCGCGTCGACATCGTGCTCGACCACCACGGCAGCAATCCTGCGTTCGCGAACGAGGTCGCGCACATGCTCGAACAGCCGCAGCGTCTCCACGGCGGAGAGACCGGCGCCCGGCTCATCCATCAACAGAAGCCGCGGCCTG
The DNA here is from genome assembly GCA_943372075.1 of Bordetella parapertussis. Taxonomy (GTDB): domain Bacteria; phylum Pseudomonadota; class Alphaproteobacteria; order Rhizobiales; family Xanthobacteraceae; genus Bradyrhizobium. The sequence goes on from CALRXG020000011.1 coordinate 8,094, forward strand.
CCTATCAGCGCCAAGGCGACGTCGACCCGGCGCTGCACGCCGTAGGCGATGCGTCCGGCCTTCTGATCGAGAAAGCCGCCGAGATCCATGACCTCGATGACGTCTTCGAGCTGGTCGTCGCCGAGATGCTGGGCGACGAGCTCGAGCTGGTCACGCACGGTCAGGTCCTGGAAGATGCTGGTGCGCTGGAACGACCGTGCCATGCCCTGCCGGCGGCGCCAGCTGATCGACCGATGCGTGATATCCTCGCCACGATACCGAACGCGGCCCGATGTCGGTCGCCGCCGGCCGCAGATCGCGTCGAGCAGCGTGGACTTGCCGGCGCCGTTCGGGCCGATGATCCCGTGCAGCACGCCGTCGCCGCGCACCGCGAGATCGACGTCGGTCAGGGCCCGCACTGAGCCATAACTCACCGACAGGTTCTCGATCGCGAGCATGTCAGGACACCTCCCGCCGCCAGCCGAGCCGTTTCGACAGGCCCGACAGCCCTCCGACGACGCCGCGCGGGAACACGACGATGAACAGCACGATGGCGATGCCGGTCAGCAGCTGCGTGAGCCCGCGCGCCCCGAACTCGTCCTGCGCAAAGGAGAAGATCAGTCCGCCGAGGATTGGCCCGAGCGAACTGGCGATGCCGCCGATCAGCGCGGCGACCAGCGTGTTTGTGCTCACCGACAGGCCAAGACTCTCGGGCGAGACGAAACCGGCATTGAGCACGTGGAGGAAGCCCGCGATTGCCGCCACGACGTTGACCAGCACATATCCGGTCAGCCGCGGAAGGAATGTGTTGAAGCCCGAGAAGCGCATGCGCTCCTCGTTCTCCCGGATGGCGCGCAGCACGGACCCGAGACGGGACCGTGCGATCCCCCAGAACGCCAGTCCGGTCAGCACGGTCACGATCCAGGCGAGCGACCAGAATTGAGCGGGATCGGCAAAGCGCGCGGCTTCAATGCCGAGCACGGATCCGTTGATCCGCACGACGAGCCCGTCCGCGCCTCCGGTGTAGTCGCGCAATCCCTCGAGCAACACGGCGTGGCTGATCATCTCGCCGGCGGCGAGCGTCAGCATCATGAAGGCGAGCGGCTTGGTCCGGACGATCAACGCCCCGAGCATGGTGGCGTAGGCGACAAGGACCAGGAACGCGACGCATAACGCAATTGTCGGTGTCAGCCCCCAGTCGCTCATGCCGATCGCGAACAGATATCCGGCGCCGCCATAGACGCTGGCCGCACCGAGCGCCACCAGCCCGGCCTGGTTCATCAGGAAGGCGACGCTGAGCGCGAGCAACCCGAGCAGCAGACCCTCACCGCCCAAACGGAGAACGAAATCGCTGGCGAGGTAGGTCGGCAAGACGGCGCCGACGCCGAGCCCGATCAGCCCGACGAGGATTGCGAACGCTCGCCGGGAGAACGGGCCGCCGAACGTTGCCGTCGCAGGTGCGTGCAGGTCGTCGGTCATAGCGCCGTTGCTCAACCCAGCACCCTCCCGCGTCCGATGCCGCCCGGCGCAATCAACAGCACCACCATGAGCAGGATGTAAGGCACGAGCGATGCAAGGTTGGGCAGGAATACCGATCCCGCGACCTGGACGAATCCGAACAGCAAGGCCGCCATGATCGCGCCGCCGATGCTGCCGGTGCCGCCGATCACCACGATGATCAGGCAGTTCACGATCATCACGACGTCCATGCCGGGATCGACCGACAGATACGGCCCGGCCAGCACGCCGGCGATGCCGGCGAACGCGGTGCTGAGGCTGGTCACCAGCAGGCTCAGGCGATCGGCATTGATGCCCATCATGCGTGCCACCGACGGATCCTGGCTGACCGCGCGCACATACAGGCCCGACGACGTGTAGCGAAGCCACAGGGCCAGCAACGCGCAAGAGCCGAGGCCCATCACGATGAGGAACAGGCGATAGACCGGATAGGATAGTTTCAGGACCGTCACCGAACCGGACAGGATGTTCGGCGCTTCGACGCTACGCGCCTCCCCGCCATAGACGTAGATGATGATCTGGCCGACGATGATGCCGAGGCCGAGGGTGACCAGCGCCACCTCGATGTGCGAGCGCCGCTGCAGCGGCCGCAACGCCAGATACTCGAATGCGATCCCGAGCAGCGCCAGCAGGATCGGAACGAGCAACAGTGCCAGCCAGAACCCGCCAACGAGGGCGATCGTGTAGCCGAGATAAGCGCCGAGCATGTAGATCGCGCCATGGCCGAAATTGATGACGTCGCGCAGGCCGTAGATCAGGGCAAGTCCGCTCGACAGCATGATCAGCAGCGAGGCCAGCGCCAGCGAATTCGCGATCAGCAGCGCGATCACGAGCGCGTTTCCTTGTCACGATGCATCACCGGACGGCAGATGCCTGTCCGATGCGCCGCCAGCCTGCGCGCTTGACCTCGCAAAGGGCCCTCCTGCCATTGCTCGGCACCGCGCGGCGGATACTTGATCGCGCCCGGCACCGGCCTTCAGCATTTCCCCGTCCTGGTGGACGTACTCGAGTTTGACACTCGATTAGTACACTGGCTTATCATATGCTGGTATTCGCCGCAAATCCTAATCCGGGCCGTGCGCTGCGGCATCCCGCGCAGCCACGGAGCAATCATGACAAAGCTGATCCTGATCCGACATGGAATGCCCGACGAAGGCCATCCGCTACGGCCGCATGATCCGCCGCTGAACGAAGTGGGCAAGAACCAGGCGGCGCAGCTCGCGGACCGGCTGGCGAACGACGGCGTTGGCCGCATCGTCAGCAGTCCTCAGATGCGCGCGCAGGACACCGCGTCACCACTCGCGCAACGGCTCGACCTCGCAATCGAGACCATCGACGGCCTCGCGGAAGTCGACCTTTACACGGACCGCTACCGCTCGCCGGAGACGATCAGGAAAGAGAATCCGGGACGCTGGGAAGAATTTCAGATCTCTCCGGCACGTTTCTTTGGACGAGATGACGATGAATTCCGCGACGGAGTGTTGCGGGCATTCGCGGCGATCCTGGCCGATTCGAAACAGTCGACGATCGCGGTCTTCAGCCACGGAATGCCGATCAAGACCGTGCTGCTCCACATTCTCGGCCTCACCACGGCCGTGAAATTCACGATCGGGCATTGCTCCGTGACGAGGGTGACCGGTGAGTCGATCGACGCGCTGCGGATCGAAAGCGTCAACGAGACACTGATTTCACCTCGCGCATCCTAACGATCGGCGAGACCGGATCGCCCGCCTTCCCTTGTCAACTCGTGATCGCGGGGATGCGGTCGGTCCAGCGGCGGCCGCGCAAGCGGGCATCGACGGCAAGCGAATGGTTTTCCTGGGCGGAGCCGTGACCAATCCGTCCGTCCAGCTCCCATCTGATCAAGCCGATCCAGCAGATCGCATTTCCATAGGCACGCCAGGGTGCGCCGGCGAGCGGGACGCCGCGCAGCTGATGCTTGCGGCCACGCTGATCCGTCACCAGGGCATCGATCACGATCGGCGTGATGCCGAGCCGCGTCATCGTCATCTCGACATTCATGATCGCCATCACCTCGCCGTGATCGAGCAGATAGCCGTGAGCAAAGCGCTGGTCCTCGCCGGCGGGTTTCTCGGGATCCAGATGCATGTGGAAACGAAACCCGAGGAATTCGCCAAACTGGGCCCAAAGCGAATTCATTGGCGGGATCTCCAGCTCCGGCCGTGGACCCCAGCTATGGTTCATCCTGTCGACGATATTGATCGGGTATTCCCTGCCGCGCAGCTTCAGCGTGCCTTTGAAGCGGCCGTGCATGTCGTAATGGCCCTTGTAGCCGCTCCCCATCGACGTCCGCGCCAGCCGCTCCTGTTCGGTCTTGCCGGCGAGCGGGTTCTGGTCGGGATCGTGGATATCGAACGGATCCATGATCCCGATGATATCCATGTGCAACTCGGTGCCCTCGCGGCCGACATAGTCGATGCGATAATCGCGGGGCGGCCTGACCGCCTGCACGCTCAGCCCGTTTGGACCGTGAATGTGCGAGAATCGTTCCGGCGCCGGAAGATGGAAGCGGGTGTCGACATACAGCGCCTCGAACTCGGTCTCGCTGACAGCGCCGATGAAGCGCACGTCATTCTGCATGCATCCAAGAACGGGACGCACGCAGACATAGATGTGGCCAAAGATGCGTTCTTCGGGAATTGACACTGGCAGGTAGTACGTTTCTCCCCAGGTGTAGTCATCCTTGTCGGTGAAGTGATATTCGAGATCCTGCGCAGTGATCATTTGATTTTCCCTTCGCTTTGGCCGGCTCGGTCGCCCGGCACGGTTTCATGCATCGGATTTCCTGAAGCAGACCGACATGAGGACACCCGAGATCGCGACGCTGGCCGCGATGGCGTACATGCCAAGGACGGTCGAACCGGTCGCGTCGGTGACCAGGCCCAGCATGTAGGGGCTGACAAAGCCGCCGAGATTTCCGATCGAATTGATGGTTGCGAAGCCGACCGCCGCGGCGCCCCCGATGTAGATACGGGCAAGGTTGGCCCAGAACACGGTCGACGCAGACAGGATGCCGACCGCCGCCATCGTCAGGCCGAACAGCGACAGCGGAACGCTGGCGCTGAAATATGCACTCATCGCGAACCCGATCGCGGTCATCAGGATGGCGATCGTCCGCACCGCGCGGCGTCGCCCGGGAGCATCGGAAAACGGTCCGACGAAGACGACTGCGAGACCGGCGGCAAGCCAGGGCAAAGCCGACAGCCAGCCGATCGTCATGGTATCGGAGATCCCGGTCTGCTTGATCAGTTGCGGCAGCCAGAACGCGATGCCGTAGTAGCCGATCAGGAGGCAGAAATAGGCCAGGCATGCCAGCAGCGTCTCCGGCTTCCGCAGCGCATCCTTGTAAGTGTGCGCACCGGCCGTCTTCGCGAGCGCGGCGACCGCGTCCTGCGCGACCCGCTTCTCATCGTCGGTCAACCATTTGGCATCGCCGATATCGTTCGCCAGGCCGAAAACGATCAACGGCGCGACCAGGACGGTCAGCGCACCTTCGATCGCGAACAGCCATTGCCAACCCGAGTATCCGGCCACGCCGTGGAACAGCGTCATGATCAGGCCGGAGAGCGGCCCCGCCGCGACAAAGGCGATCGGCACCGAGACCCAGTAGAGCGAGTTGAAGCGGCCGCGCTGGCTATCCGGAACCCATTGCGACAGATACAGCATGACACCCGGCGCAGTCCCCGCCTCCGCTGCGCCGATCACGAAGCGCAGGACGTAGAACCAGGTGGTATCCGTCACGAAAGCCAACGCGATGGTGGCCATGCCCCAGGTCAGGACGATGCGGGCGAACCAGATCTTGGCGCCAATCTTCTGCAGCGCAACATTGCTTGGAATCTCCAACAGGAAATAGCCGATAAAGAAGATGCCGGCGCCAAGGCCATAAGCGGCATTGCTGAAACCCAGCTCCTGCCGCATCTGCAGGGCCGCAAATCCGACATTGGCCCGGTCGAGATTGGCGAAGAAGAAGATCAAGATGAGGATCGGAACGATCCGCCACGCGATCTTGGTGTAGAGCCGGTCCACGGTTACGATTGGATCTACGCCAGTTATTGTCGTCATTGATATCCCCCCACGCTGCCCTCTCGCCTGGCAATGCGCCACGCTCGTTTGCTCGCTCCCTTATGAAAGCTGGAATGCGGACGTGTCAGACCGGCGTCTGCGGTCGGCATTCAGCGGAATGCCGGCAGCAGATCGAGCACGTTCCAGTCGAGCATCGCGGTGACGGCGCGGGTCATCAAGGCGTGCTTGCGCCTCAACGCCCGCTCGTGGGTGTTGATGTTGATGCCGACGATGTAGAGGACCGTGCAGAAATCGAACAGCATCGCCTTGCGATAGTCCTCGCGTGCGTCCTCGAACGAATAGCGGACGCCGAACGATCCGATCCGCTCGACGTACCGCCGCAGCAACTCGAGCTCATTGGCGCGCCGGTCGTCGACGTTCATGCTGTGGCTGACGAGATACGCGAAATCCCTCATCCCCTTGGACGGGCGCACGGCCTGCCAGTCGACCGCGACGATCGGATCGTTGCCGTCGTGCCCGAACAGCAGATTGTCGAGGCGAAGATCACCGTGCCCCAGCGTCGATGGCTGGGAAATGAGCCATTGCTGAAGCGGCACGATCGCGTCGAGATAGACTTCGCGCGCCTCGCGGAAGCAATCCGGCACGTGCTCCCCGAACCGCGCCTCCATCTCGTTCCAGGCGATGACATACCTGTCGCGCGACGGCATCACCAGCGGCGCGAGATCCACCTTCGCCATCTTGCCCCAGTACGGGCCATGCAACTGAGCCATCAGGTCGATCGCAAGGCGGGCCTCCTCGACCTTGAGGCCGACCGTCTCGTCACCCGGGCGGTGGTTTGGAAAATCCTCGAGCAGCAGCGCGAAGAACTCGCCCTCGCCTGTCGTTTCGGCGAAGTAACAGGCCGGCGCCCGGACGCTCGCGGCCTTCAGCAGGACGTTGTAGAAGTTGACCTCTCTCTGGTAGAGGCCGATCGCCTTGGACGCTTTCCGCCTCACCGGATCGGTGGTGGCAAATTTCGCGAACAGGCTGGCCGGCCCTTTTGTCGGCGTTTCCGATCGTGCGTAACGCAAAGTCAGGCGCGCGGATTCGCCGGTTTGCCCGAATCCTAATCCGATCGGTGTGGCTTCGAAACCATCGACCTTTTCGCCTTGCGCGATCAGCCGATCCGCTCGCAGCACGTCCGTCAACCACGCTGGATCGACTTCCCCCAGCGAGACTGGAAAAGCAGCCTTCATCGTTCCTCCCGCAGGCGACGATTCAATTCGCCGTCCTGCAAATAGCTCTCTTGTCGTCACGCCTAGCATGCCGCTCAACGTTGACGCTTTCGAATCTGCGGTGATAGACTTATCGGTCAATCCGATAAGACGTTTGCAAGGTGAGGATGCCACCCATCGAGTTGCGTCAACTTCGCTATTTCCTGCATCTGGCGGACGAGCTGAGCTTCAGTCGAGCAGCGCGGAAGGCGAATATTTCCCAATCGTCGATGACGGATCAATTGCAGCGGCTCGAGGATGTCCTGGGCGTGCGTCTTGTCGATCGGAACCGGCGCAACGTTCGGCTGACGCCTGCCGGAAGCGTATTGCGGCAAGAAGGCCAGGGCCTGCTCGAGCAGATCGAAGCCCTCACTGAGAAGACCCGGGCAGCTGGCGGCATTTCAAGGGAGCGATTACGGATCGGCTATTCCGAGATGGCGCTCAGTTCGCCGATGCCGCGGATCATCCAGAATTTTCGGCATCGCTATCCGGATGCCGACACCATTCTGCTCGAACAATCGTCCAACGGCTCTGAACGTGCCTTGCTGCACGGCACCTTCGATTGCCTGTTCGTGCCGGACCTGCAGGCGCACCCGAAGATCTCGAGCCTCGGCATCGGCGATGACGCCGTGCTTGCATGCATGCCCGAGTCCTCTCCGCTGCTCGACAGCCCTTCCGTCTGCCCCGAACAGTTCCGGGAGCAGCCCATCATTCTCCCCGAGGACGGAAGCCGCTTCGGCGATCGGATCCTGTCCGCATTCGCACGCGCGGACATCAAGCCAAGGATCGCAGCGCGAATGTCCCGTGCGTCAGCGATCCTGACGCTTGTCGCCGCTGAAGCGGGAATTGGCTTCATCCCGCTGTCCCTGGTCGGGCTGGTGCCGAGCGGCGTAGGCGTCCGACCGTTTGCCAGCCCGCCTCTGACCATCCCGTTCTCGCTGGTCTGGCGGAACGATCCGATCAACTGTGTTGTCGAACGCTTCGTCGCGGTTGCGCGCGAGACCATTGGGCAAGTTGACGAGCCAACGCTCAAGACGACGATGACGGTCTCGTCCACCTGAACCCGCACCCGGTGCCCGTTCAGCGCCTTGCGAGCGGCTGATCCTTGGATTTTCGGTCAGCAAGACCGATCAACTGCGCAGCGAGTCCAGATCGGCCATCGCCGTCGAAATTCGTCCGATCATCGCCAGCGTCGTCTGCTCCGACTGCATCGCCGGCAGCAAGGGCGAATGGCACAGGGTGATCGTCCACATCAGGAGCGCGTGCACCATCTGCTGCCGGTAATGCAGGAAACTCTGGTCGAAATCCGGCTTGGTCCCCGTCAATCCAGCGAACCGGTCGAGATAGCGGCGGAGCAGATCCTTCTCCCGGTTGCGGCGGTCGTCCGGCGTCAAGGCGGCCGTCACGGCATAGGAAAAGTCGCGCGTCCAGTGACCACGGGCAAGGCATTGCCAGTCGCACAGCCCCATCTTGCCCGCCTTGGTCCGATACCAGTTGCCGATATGCACGTCGGAATGGATCAGCCCCTGCGGCTCGCTGTCATGAACTGCAAGCGCCCGGATCGCCGCAGGCCAGACCGCATCGCGCTGCGCCAGCACGCTTGCGGGAATCACATGCGCGGCGGCATCGAAGGCCTTCCGCGTATAATGTTCCAGGCTCATCTTCTCCGCGCCGATGGTGAACCAGCGCGGATAGCCGGCCACCCAACGATAGCGCGCCGCAAGTTCGCCATCGCCGTAGAAGCGGGCGTGCAGCGCGGCAAGAACATCGACCATGTCCTCCGCCATATCGCGATCGACGTAGGTCTTGTAGTTGCAGAAGGTCGCCGATTTGGTCGCCACCATGTCTTCGAGCAGGAGCATCGAGGCATAGGTCTGGCGGTCGAATGCGGCATGATAGCCGACCGGCGCCTCGATCTCGAGCTGCGGACGCAGTTGCGTGTAGAAGCGGCCTTCGACGCGCGCGGTGCCGTTGAAGCCACCGATCATACGGGTCACGATGCTGGGCAGCGACTTGGTGAACATCGACCTCGGCAGGCCCGCACGCTGGCCGGCGTCATTGTAGCTCACGATCAACTGATGACGCTCGTGCGTCCCCGCACTCGATGCCTTCACCGCGACGTCGGTGACAACGGCCCCCGGAGTCTGTTGGCAAAGGACCGCAGTCAGCCATTCCGGCGTGATGGCCTCGGGCGAGCACGGGACATCCTCCGCACGGCGGGCCTTCGGCCGGACCAGACGCTCGAAGGCGACCCGTCCGCCGATCTTGAGCGCAGCCAGCGCCGTTGCACCCGAGGCAGCCATGATTCCTCCCTCCACCGCTGTCGATCGGCGGCATTATGTAATTAGTACACTTACGTACCATATCTAGCACAATCGCGGCCGCATTCAAGGCATGGCAGTGTCGCGTCGCGCGGCGATCACGACGGTTTTGCTCTGCAGAATTGGCTTCCGGGAGAAAGTCGGGCGTGACGCGCCGTCGCATATTTCAGTTCTCTAATATATAGTATATTCTTGTACATACTGCAGCCAGACAACATGGCTCGAATGGCAGGGAAGAAGCCATGAGAATTGCGATTCTGGTCGGCGTGTCCGCGCTCGTTTTCGCCAGCGCGGCTGGTGCGGCCGACAAACAATATGGCCCCGGCGTCTCCGATACCGAAATCAAGATCGGCCAGACCGTGCCCTATAGCGGGCCCGCATCGGCCTTCTCGAGCTATGGCCGCGTCATGACCGGCTACTTCCAGATGCTGAACGAGCGCGGCGGCATCAACGGCAGGAAGGTGAACCTGATCTCGCTGGACAATGCGTTCAGTCCGCCCAAGGCCATCGAGCAGACCCGTAAGCTGGTCGATGATGACGGCGTGCTTGCCGAGGTCGGTACGGTTGGGACCGTCCCCAACGTTGCCGTTCAGAAGTACCTGAACCAGAACAAGGTCCCGCAAGTCTTCATCTCGGCCGGTGGCCGCCGTTTCAACGACCCGCAGAATTTCCCCTGGACCGTGCCGTTCTATCCGCCATTCGAGATGGAGGGCGCGACCTTCGGCAACTTCATCGCCAGGAAGATGCCGAACGCGAAGGTCGCGGTGCTCTATCAGAACGACGATTACGGCAAGGATTACCTCACCGGCTTCAAGGCGGGTCTGGGCGCCGATGGCACGGCGAAGATCGTGGCGGAGGCGCCCTACGAGCTGAGCTATCCGACCGTCGACTCCGAGATCCTCAAGCTCAAGGCAGCGGGCGCCGACACGATCATCTACTTTGCGACGCCTAAGTTTGCCGCGCAAGCGATCAAGAAATTGAACGAGCTGAACTGGAAGCCGGCGCAATTCCTGGCCAGTCCCGTCAACTCGATCCAGGGCGTGCTGATGCCGGCCGGCCTCGACAACGTTCAGGGCGCCTACACGACCCAGTTCACCAAGCAGGCCGGCGATCCGGCCTGGGCAGATGACCAGGACGTAAAGGACTACGTCGCCTTCATGAAGAAATGGGCGCCGAACGACAGTCCGAACGATTTCATCGCGCTGTCCGGCTACATCAACGCGCAGGCGATCGCGAAGGGCCTGCAACGATGCGGCGACAATCTGACACGCCAAAACCTGCTGGCCCAGGCGACGAGCTTCAACAAGGAACGGGTCGGCATGCTGCTGCCGGGCATCGAGCTCTCCAATTCGAAGGAGAACTATGCCCCCTATCGCAGCCTGCGGATGGCCATCTTCGAGAAAACGTCATGGAAGCTTCTCGAGGAGTAGCGTCGAGCCCGGTGTCTGTCGGGGCTTTCCCGGCAGACCCGCCCCCGACAGCGCCGACAAGGATCGCGCTGATCAACTGACGACTTCGTCGCGGCGCAGCTCCGCGATGCTCGCGTCCGATAGGCCCATCTCCTTCAGGACATCGTCGGTATGCTGCCCGAGCATCGGCGGCGGCAGGCCCGGCGCACGCGCTTCGCCGACGAATGTGACGGGGTGACCGACGCAGTTCAGGCGACCCGCCGCCGGATGATCGTATTGCATGATCAGTTCGTCGGCCTTGGTATGCGGATGGTCCAGCAACTGGGCGAGCGTGTTGATCGGCGAGCAGGGAATGCCGACCTCGTTCAAGGCATCGTTCCAATCCGCAACCGTTCGGGTCCCGATGATGGCCTGCACATGATGCAGCGTTTCGGCGCGGTGCTTGACCCGCTCCGCATTGGTCCGGAATTTCGGATCGTCCACGATCGCGCCGAGGCCCGCGATCGCGCAGAACTTGCGCCAGAGATTGTCGTTGGCCACGCCGATCATGATCGGCCCGTCCGCGGCCTCGAACGCCTGGTAGGGACACAGCGACTCGTGGCTCGAACCGCATTTGGCCGGCTGCGTGCCGCGCTGCCAATATGTCTGCAGATTGTAGCCGAGCAATCCGAGCGCGGTATCGAACAGCGAGACCTGGATCGCCCTGCCCTTGCCCGACTTCTGCCGCGCAAGCAGGCCGGCCAGGATGCCGCTGAAGGCATGTACGCCGGTCATCTGGTCGATCGGTGAGATCGGGCTGCGGATATAGCCGCCGCCCTCGTCGCCGGTCATCGACATGATGCCCCCGAACGCCTGCAGGATCACATCGTAGCCAGGCGAATTCCTGAGCGGACCGGTTCGGCCGAAGCCGGAGATGCTGCAATGGACCAGCCGGTCGTTGAGCGCGCAAAGCGTCGCCGCGTCGATGCCGAGCCGCTCGGCCACGCCAGTGCCAAAGCTCTCGATGGCGACGTCGGCGGACCTCGCCAGCGTATGCACTAGCTTGCGTCCCTGGTCCGACTTCATGTTGATCGCAATGCTGCGCTTGTTGCGGTTGGCGCTCAGGAACACCGTGCCGAGACCGGGCGCGGGGAACGGCGGCCATCCTCGTGTCTCATCACCCTGCCCCACCGCCTCGACCTTGATGACCTCGGCACCGAGGTCGCCGAGATATTGCGCGCAGAGCGGCCCGGCCAGCACCTTCGAGAGATCCAGCACCTTGATGCCATCGAGCGGTCTTGACACGATCATCTCTCCTTCTCAATCCGGTTCAGTTCAACCCGACCGCAAACAGGCCGCCGAGATAGGCCGGAAAACCTTGCTGCATAACCAGGACGTAGTCGGCGGCGCGGCGTTCCGGTTCATCGAGTTCGGAGCGCCAGCGCGCGGCGGCGGAGTCGGCGGCCACGAGCCGTGCGCGCAGCAGCTCCTTGCCCCAGGTCTTCGGCTCATCGTCGTGCCAATAGGCGCCGCCTGCGATCCGGCCGTCGAAGCTGGCTTTGCGCTGTCCGTCGACACGGAAGCCGGCCCGGGCGAACGCCTCCGCAAGCTCCTGTCCCGGCTCCGACTGCGCGGCCAGCGCGTCGGAGACCGCCGTTACCGCTTGCGTGACCTTTGGATCGAGCCCCTTCTTCCTCAATCGCTCGTAGTCGAGCCTGCCGAGAAACAACGTCCTGATCATGTTGCGCGGCTCACGACGCTGGATCAGTCTTGCGAAGATCTGCATCTCGGTCCTGATCGCCGTGTCGAAGTCCTGCGGCAATCCCTGCGCGACGCAATCGAGGATCGCGACCGGGGCCGGATAGTGCCCGAGCGTGTCGGCCAGCATTTTGGTCCGCGCCCCGTCGATCTCGCCTGCGACGCGCTGCGCGGTGGCCGATCGCCAATCGGGACGATCCCAGGGCTGTGCGGCCGCCGGACGCGACAGGACCCATCGCTCTGCCGCCGCAATTTCCTCGCCCGGCGTCGCCAACTCATGCGCAAGACCCGCGGCAATCGCCGCCTGTCCATTGATCCTGGCGCCGTCGAGCAGCACCGGAAGCGCGGCCGCTATTCCGATCAGGCGCGGCAGCCGCTGGGTTCCGCCGCCGCCCGGCAGCAATCCGACCAGCGATTCCGGCAGGCCGAAGGTCGCCTGCGGGTGGTCGGCGAGCACCCGGTGATGGGCCGCGAGCGCGAATTCACAGCCGCCGCCCAATGCCAGGCCGGCGACCGCCACCGCAATCGGCTTGCCGGCGGTCTCGAGCCGGCGCAAACCGTGGCTCAGGCGAAAGAAATGGTCGAAGGCCAAGCGATCGCGTTCGCCCGGCGGCGCCGCCATGATCATGTCGTAGGCGGTCTCGAGCTCGGCGAGATCGGCGCCGGCGCAGAACGCGGAAGACTTGCCGGAACTGATCACGACGCCCGCGACGTCGCTCTGCCTGAGCCAGTCCGCAAACACACCGAGCTCTTCGATCGCCGCGTTCGAGAACACGTTCATCGAGCGGCCGGGCATGTCGAAGATCAGGTGCAGGACGCCGTTTCCTGCCAGCTCCATGCGAAACTGCTTCAGCTCCGGTCCGATCGGCATCCCTGGTCTCCCGATTAAAGTTCATTGGTGTACGATCAGGCTTGCGCTGATCCCGCGTTCGGTTGTATACCCAAACCACATACTGTACACTAGCAAACTAAATCAGACGGGACGCGGTTTGACAATGATCGAGCGGACGATCTTTCGCGAAGAGCACGAAATATTCCGGCAAACGGTCCGTCGCTTCGTCGACCGCGAGATCGTGCCGTTCCACGCCCAATGGGAAGAGGACGGCATCGTGCCGCGGGAGCTGTGGCTGAAGGCGGGCGCCGCCGGCCTGCTCTGCTGCACGGTCCCCGAGGAATACGGCGGCATGGGCCTCGACTACCTCTTCGACGTGGTCGTGTTCGAGGAACTCTGGCGCGCCGGCGCCAGCGGCCCCGGCTTCCTGATCCACACCGATCTCGTCGCCACCTATCTGCTGTCTTTCGGCAGCGAGGCGCAGAAGCGCAAATGGCTGCCGAAGATGGTGTCGGGCGAAGCGATCGGCTCGCTCGGCATGACGGAACCACACGCCGGCAGCGACCTCAAGGCGATCCGGACCCGCGCAACGCGCGACGGCGACGATTTCGTCATCAACGGCCAGAAGGTCTTCATCTCCAACGGACAGCTCTGCGACTTCGTCGTGCTGGCGACCAAGACCGACAGCCAGGCCGGCGCCAAGGGCGTCACGCTGTTCATCGTCGAGAGCAACCGCGAGGGCTTCAAGCGCGGCCGCAATCTCGAAAAGCTCGGCATGCGGGCGCAAGACACTTCCGAGCTGTTCTTCGACCATGTTCGCATTCCCGCCAGCAACATGCTCGGCGCGGAAGGTCGCGGCTTTGCGCAGATGATGACCAAGCTGGCCCAGGAGCGGTTGGCGCAGGCGATCCGCTCGGCGACCGTGACCGAAACCGTGATCGATTGGACGTTGCAATACACCGCCGAACGCAGCGCCTTCGGCCAGAAGCTCGCCGACTTCCAGAACACCCAGTTCAAGCTCGCCGAGCTGAAGACCAAGGCGGCGGTGGCGCGGGTCTTCACCGACAAGTGCATCGCGCTGTTCATGGAGGGCAAGCTCGATCCGGTGGACGCCGCGATGGCCAAGATGTTCACTTCGGAACTGCACTGCGAAACCGTCGACGAGTGCCTGCAGCTGTTCGGCGGTTGGGGCTATATGTGGGAGTATCCGATCGCCCGCGCCTATGCCGACGCGCGGGTGGTGAAGATCGCCGGCGGCTCGATCGAGATCATGAAGACGATCATCGCCCGGCAGATGTATTCACAGCGCGGCTTCGACATTCAGAAGAACGGGTCTGCCACATAGCCGCCTCCTCCTGAACCACCGAAACCGCACGAAGCGACAGAACGACAAACGACAAGGGAGATCAGCGTTGAAGGGCCTATCGGGAAAGGTTGCCGTCGTGACCGGCGGCGGACAGGGCATCGGACGGGGATTGACGCTGCGGTTGGCGGAAGAAGGCTGCAAGGTCGCGATCTTCGACATCAACCCGCAGGGCGGCGAAGAGACTGCGAAACTCGCGCCGCAGGCCGTCATCAAGACCTATGCGGTCGATGTCGGCGATGCCGGATCGGTCGAGGCGGCCGTCGTCAAGGTCGAAGCCGAGCTTGGCCCGATCTGGCTGCTGGTCAACAATGCCGGCTGGGACCGCCCGATGCCGTTCCTGAAGACCGACCGGGAGCTTTGGGACAAGATCATCCGGATCAATCTCTACGGGCCGCTCAACACCCACAAGGCGATCGCGCCGCTGATGGTTGAACGCGGCGGCGGACGCATCGTCAACATCGCCTCCGATGCCGCGCGGGTCGGTACCAGCGACGAGGCCGTCTACTCCGCCTGCAAGGGCGGCCTGATCTCCTTCACCAAGTCTCTGGCGCGAGAGCTGGCGCGCAAGAACGTGCTGCTTAATGCCGTCTGTCCGGGCCCGACCAACACGCCGATGATGGCGGCGGTGCTCGGCGAAGGCGAGCATGCCGTGAAATGGAAGGATGCCATGGTGCGGGGCATTCCGCTCAAGCGAATGGGCGAGCCCGACGACTACGGCGGGATCGTCGCCATGCTGGCATCCGACGACGGCAAATTCATCACCGGACAAACCATTTCCGTCTCCGGCGGAATGAACATGATCTGATCTGTGGAAGGAAACGACATGACCGATCCGAAACAATTCACCGACGTCGTCTACGAAGTGCGCGACCGCGCCGCCTGGATCATCATCAACCGGCCGAAGGTCTACAACGCATTCCGCGGCCAGACGCTCGAGGAGCTCATCCAGGCATTCCAGCTCGCCGGCAATGATCGCAACGTCGCAAGCATCGTGCTGACTGGCGCAGGCGAGAAGGCATTCTGCACCGGCGGCGACCAATCCGCGCATGAGGGCCAGTATGACGGCCGCGGCGTGGTTGGATTGCCGATCGATGAGATCCAGGGCCTGATCCGCGATGTGCCGAAACCGGTGATCGCCCGGGTCAACGGCTTTGCGATCGGCGGCGGCAACGTGCTCGCCACGCTGTGCGACCTGACCATCGCGGCCGAGCACGCCCAGTTCGGACAGGTCGGCCCCAAGGTCGGCTCGGTCGACGCCGGCTGGGGCACGGCGTTCCTGGCACGTCACGTCGGCGACAAGAAGGCGCGCGAGATCTGGTTCCTCAACGAACGCTACAGCGCCAAGCAGGCCTGCGAAATGGGCCTCGTCAACAAGGTCGTCCCGATGGCGGAGCTGGATGCTGCCGTGAAGGACTGGACCGACAAGCTCGCACAGCGCTCGCCCACCGCGATCGCGCTGGCCAAGCGCTCCTTCAACGCCGATTCCGACAACATCCGCGGCATCAGCAACTTCGCGCTCCATGCCGTGAAGCTGTTCTACGACACGGCCGAATCGAAGGAAGGCGTCAATGCCTTCAACGAGAAGCGCGACCCGGACTTCCACAAATTCGCGCGCTGACGGCAAGCCAAGAAACAGAGCAATGGCGTCCCACAAGGTCATCATCTCCTGCGCGGTCACCGGATCGATCCACACGCCCTCGATGTCGCCGCATCTGCCGGTGACGGCGGCTGAGATCGCCGAGGCCGCGCTCGGCGCCGCCGAGGCCGGGGCTGCGATCGTGCATCTGCACGCGCGCAACCCGGTCGATGGACGTCCCGATCAATCGCCCGAAGCCTTCGAGCCCTTCCTGCGCGTGATCAAGCAGAGCTCCAACGTCGTCGTCAATCTCACGACCGGCGGCTCGCCTTACATGACGGTCGAGGAACGGGTTCGTCCGGCGGCGACATGGAGGCCGGAGGTCGCGAGCCTCAATATGGGCTCGATGAACTTCGGCCTGTTCCCGATGCTGAAGCGCTACAAGGAGTTCAAGCATGACTGGGAGCCGCAGATGCTGGAAGGCTCCCACGACCTCGTGTTCCGCAATTCCTTCAAGGATATCCGCTACGCGCTGGAGACGCTCAACAGCTCCGGCGCGCGCTACGAGTTCGAGTGCTACGACACCAGCCATCTCTACAATCTGCACTACTTCTGGACCGAAGGGCTGGTGAAGGCGCCGCTGTTCATCCAGACCTGCTTCGGCCTGCTCGGCGGCATCGGTTCG
Source organism: Bordetella parapertussis (assembly GCA_943372075.1). Classification (GTDB taxonomy): domain Bacteria; phylum Pseudomonadota; class Alphaproteobacteria; order Rhizobiales; family Xanthobacteraceae; genus Bradyrhizobium. Next base: position 24,814 of record CALRXG020000011.1, read on the forward strand.
CATCCGGACGACGTCATGCACATGAAGCGGACGGCCGATCGCCTGTTCGGCAACAATTATCGCTGGTCCGTGCTCGGCGCCGGTCGCGCCCAGATGCAGGTCGCGGCGATGGCCGCGTCGATGGGCGGTCATGTCCGGGTCGGCCTTGAAGACAGCCTGTGGATCGGCGCCGGCCGTCTTGCCGAAACCAATGTGGCGCAGGTGACCCAGGTGCGCAAGATCATCGAAGGCCTCGGCCTCGAGATCGCGAGCCCCGACGAGGCGCGCGACATCCTCCAGCTCAAGGGCGGCGACCAGGTCGCCTTCTAGTTCCAACAGACGGTTCGAAGGACATGCTGCCAAATCGCCCGGTCTATGACGAAGAGCACGCGCTGCTGCGCGACAGTGTCCGCCGTTTTGCTGCGGCCAGGATCGAACCGCGATTCCAGGAATGGGAGAAGGCTGGCATCATCGACCGCGCGCTGTGGCCGGCGGCCGGCGAAGCCGGCCTGCTCTGCCCCCAGGTCCCCGAGCAGTATGGCGGCATCGGCGGCGACTTTCGCCACAACGCGGTCGTCATCGAGGAGCTCGCCTATTCCGGCTTCGCCGGTCCCGCGACCGACTTCTCGGTTCATAACGACGTCTGTTGCGGCTACCTGCTGAGCTACGGCACCGAGGAGCAGAAGGCGAAATGGCTGCAGCGCATGATCGCCGGCCAGACCGTCTGCGCCATCGCCATGACCGAGCCCGGCACCGGCAGCGATCTGCAAGGCGTTCGAACCCGTGCGGTCCGAGAGGGCGACGAGTACGTCATTTCAGGCCAGAAGACCTTCATCTCCAACGGCCAGATGTGCGACCTCGTGATCGTCGTAACCCGCACCAATCCAGATGGCGGCTCGCGCGGTATGAGCCTGGTCCTGGTCGAGACCGATCGTCCGGGTTTCCGGCACGGTCGCAATCTCGACAAGCTCGGCCATCTCTCCTCCGACACGTCGGAGCTGTTCTTCGACCAGGTGCGCGTGCCCGTCAGCAACCTGCTCGGGTCCGAAGGCGGCGCGATGGCGGCCTTGATGAGCGAGCTGCCGCAGGAGCGGCTGACGATCGCGCTTCACTCGATCGCGTCGGCACAGAAAGCGTTCGACATCACCAAGGCCTATGTCCTGGAACGAAAGGCGTTCGGTCAGGCGGTCGGAACCTTCCAGAACACCCGCTTCAAGCTGGCCGATCTGAAATCGGACCTCCAGGTCGGCTGGGCCTATGTCGACCAATGCCTGAGCCAGCACGTTCGCGGCGAGCTCACCACCTACGCGGCTTCGACCGCGAAGCTCTGGACCACCGAGATGCACGGCCGCCTCGTCGACCAGTGCCTGCAATTCTTCGGCGGCTACGGCTTCATGCGCGAATACGAGATCTGCCGCCTGTTTGCCGACGCGCGCGTGCTGCGCATCTACGGCGGCACCTCGGAGATCATGCGCGAGCTGATCTCGCGTAATCTCTGACGCAGGCCGCTTCTGCGCCCGCGTCCTTCTACGTCAATAGCTCTTCGGCAGGTCGAGCACCTTCTCGGCAATGAAGCTCAGGATCAACTGCTCGGTGATCGGCGCCAGGCGGGTGATCGAGACTTCGCGGAACAGCCGCTCGACATGATACTCCTTGGCATAGCCGAAACCGCCATGGGTCATGATCGCCTGCCATGCGGCGTCGTGGCCGGCACGCGCGCCCAGCAGCTTCGCGCTGTTGGTCTCGGCACCGCAGGCCTTGCCCGAATCGTAGAGCCACGCTGCGCGCATCGCCATCAGCCAGGCCGACTCCAGGTACATCCATTTCTCGGCGAGCGGATGCTGGATCGCCTGATTCTGCCCGATCGGACGATCGAACACCACGCGCTCCCTGGCATAGCGTGTTGCGCGGCGCAGCGCGTCCTGCCCGATCCCGATGGCCTCGACCGCGATCAGGATGCGCTCGGGATTGAGGCTGTGCAGGATGTAGGAGAAGCCCTTGCCTTCCTCGCCGATCCGGTCGGCTTCCGGAATGAACAGGCCGTCGATGAAGATGGCGTTGGAATCGACCGCCTTGCGCCCCATCTTCGGAATCCGGCGCACCTCGATCTTCGAGCGATCGAGGTCGGTGTAGAAGATGGTGATGCCGTCGGTCGGCCGCTTGCAGTCCTCGAACTTCGTGGTCCGCGTCAGCAGCATGATCTTGTTGGCGACCTGCGCGGTTGAGGTCCAGACCTTCTGACCATGGACGACATACCCGCCCGGCACCTTCTCGGCAAAGGTCTTGATGCGTGTGGTGTTGAGCCCGGCATCAGGCTCGGTGAAGCCGAAGCAGCACTGATCCTCGCCGGTCACTAGCCGCGGCACCCAGCGCCGCTTCTGGTCGTCCGTGCCCTTCACCACGATCGGATGCGGACCGAAGAGATTGATATGCACGGCCGAGGCCGACGTCATGCCGCCGCCATGGCTCGCCACCTCATGCATCATGATCGCGGCCTCGGTGACGCCGAGGCCCGCGCCGCCATATTCCTCCGGCATCGTGATGCCGAGCCAGCCGGCATCCGCCATCGCACGATGGAATTCGCGGGGAAACTCGCCGTCGTCATCGCGAGTCAGCCAATACTCGTCGTCGAAGCGCGATACGACGCCGCGAACACCTTCGCGAATGGCGGCGTGGTCCTCCGGCACATCAAGCTGATTGGCAAAGGATCTATCCATTCGAACTGCCCTCCCCGACCGACGCCAAGGTCCGTTTCGCGGCGACCAGATGCGGAATGTCATACATCTTGCCGTCGATCCCGACGGTGCCGACATCGGGTGCAGCCGCGAACGCCGCGACGACGCGCCGCGCATGCGCCAGATCGTCGTCCGACGGCGTGAAGCAGGTGTTGATGGTCGCGACCTGATCCGGATGAATCGCGATGCGGCCGACGAAGCCGTCGCGTCGGGCAATCCTGCAGCTTTCGGCGAGCCCCTGCTGATCCCTGAAGTCGACATAGAGGGTTTCGAGCGCGGCCGCTCCGGCGGCGCCGGCGGCAAACAGGCACTGCGCACGCGCCACCTGATACGGGAACGTCCAGCTTCCATCGGCTTCCCGCGGCGTAAGCGCACCGAGCGCCGCGCTCAGATCCTCGCCGCCCCAGGTCACGCCGACCAGCCGCTTGTTCTTGCGCGCATAGCCGCTGAAGCCGATCATCGCAGCCGGAGTTTCGGTCGCGACCGTGAGCAGCTTGACGTGACCAGCCGGAACGCCGGTCGCAACCTCGAGCACGTCGACATAGTGCGAGATCAGATCGACGTCCTCGATGCCGTTGACCTTGGGCAGCAGCAGGCCGTCGAGCCCGGGCCGAACCACAGCCGCCAGATCCTCGAGCGTCAGCCCGGTGCCGAATGGATTGATCCGCACCAGGAAGGACCAGTTTCTCGGACCGCCGCCGAGCAGGCGCTTCACGGCGTCGCGCGCAAGCACCTTGCGGCCGGGCGCGACTGAATCCTCGAGATCGAGGATCAATGCATCGGCGCCGATCCCGTCGGCCTTGGCGAATTTGCGTTCGCTGTCGGCCGGCACGAACAGAAGCGAGCGCAGTTTCATGCCGGCCTCCGCATCATCAGCCCGTTGCGGCGGCAATACATCACCTCCTCGTCGCGCTGATTGAAGCCGCGATGCTCGAAGGCCACGATGCCCTGGGTCGACCGCGACTTGCTCTCGCGCACCGCGACGACCTTGGTCTCGGCACGCAGCGTATCGCCGGCAAACACCGGCTTCGGAAACCGTGTATCCTCCATGCCGAGATTGCCAACCGTGGTTCCAAGCGTCGTATCCTGCACCGACAGTCCGATGATGAGGCCGAGGGTGAAGATCGAATTCATCAGCGGTTTGCCGAACTCGGTGCCCTTCGCATACTCATGGTCGATGTGCACCGCCGCGGGGTTGTAGGTCAGCGACGAGAACAGGATGTTGTCCATGTCGGTCACCGTGCGCCTGATCTCATGGACGAAGGTTTGCCCGACCGAAAATTGCTCGAAATAGAGCCCTGCCATGTCTTTGCCTCTTGCGCTTTGTTGCCGGCGTTGCGGACGGCGCTGCCGTCCGGATTTCCTTGTCTCCCGCAGGTTTTCTACCGTATAGTCATATCGTACACAAGCGTACTAATTATGAGGGCCACGCATGTCCGTTCGCGAAAATCCACAGGTCCGCCTGACGGCGCGGCCGCGCGGGATACCGCAGCCGGAGCATTTCTCGATCGTGACGGTGCCGGCGGCCGCGCCCGGCCAGGGCGAGATGCTGATCCGGAATAGCTACCTCTCGGTCGATCCGGCGCAGCGCGGGTGGGCCAATGACGAAGGGAACTACAGCGCGCCGGTGCCGCTCGACACGCCGATGCGCGCGCTCGCGGTCGGCGAAATCCTGGAGAGCAACGTTCCGGATTATCGGGCCGGCGAGCATGTCTATGGATGGTTCGGCTGGCAGCGCTATTGCGTCACGACGCAGGACGCCGTGCTGCGCCGCGTCATGCCGTCGCGCCTTCCGCTCAGCGCCAATCTCAGCGTGCTCGGCATGAATGGCATCACCGCCTATCTCGCCTTTCACGGCCTCGGCGATCCCAAGTCCGGCGAGCATGTGTTGGTGTCGACCGCGGCAGGCAGTGTTGGAAGTTTTGTCGGTCAGCTCGCGATAATCGCCGGCTGCCGTGCGGTCGGCCTCACCAGTTCCGCCGACAAGGCCGCGCACGCAAAGGCACGCTACGGTTACCAGGACATGATCAACTACCGCGAGGCAGCCGACCTCGCCGCAGCGATCCGCGCCGCCTGCCCCGATGGCAACGACATCTTCTTCGACAACACCGGCGGCGCGATCGCGGATGCCGCGATCCGCACCATGCGATTGCGCGGACGCGTGATCCAGTGCGGCACCGCCGCGAACGCATCCTGGACGCCGGTTCCTACCGGACCCCGTCCCGAGCGTGAGATCCTGACCCGCCGTCTGCGTTGGTCGGGCTTCATCATCTTCGATCATCTCGCCGAATTCGCCAACGCGGCGGCGCAGCTGGCCGAGTTGGCGCTTGCCGGCAAGATCGTTCACGACGAGGAAATCCTGCCCGGCCTCGACCATGCGCCGGGCGCCATTGCCCAGCTCTACCGCGGCGAAAACCACGGCAAGCTGATCATCGCGGTCGATTGAGGCCGGCTATGCGCTGGCCTTGCGCTTCATCACTTCGGGAAGCTTCACGCGATGGAAGCCTTCGAAGGGGACGCTGCGGCTGTGCGGTTCGAGCTTCCAGGTGGTGCGTGCATTCGGCGTTCCGCCATCGACGCGAAGGCAGGAGCCGGTGATGTAGGCTGCCGCCGGCGACAGCAGATAGGCGATGGCGGCGGAGATCTCGGCTTCCGTGCCGAACCGCTGCAGCGGCACGCGTTCGGTGAAGTCGTGCAGCTTCTTCTGCATCTCCGGCGTGTAAGTATCGAAGCCGCTCGAGACGATGCCGCCGGGCGCCACCGCATTCACCCGCACGCCGGAACCGGACCATTCGCACGCCGCCGTCTCGGTCAGCGTCAGCATGCCGCCACGAGCCGCGGCCGAATGGCCGAATTCGGGCCAGCCGTGCCAGATGTCGGCGATGATGTTCACGATGGCGCCGCCATTGGCCTCCATCCGGCGGTTATAGACCTCGCGCATGAAGATGAATCCGCCGGTCAGATTGTTGCGCACCACGGCCTCGAACCCCTTGGTCGAGATCGCCTTCAAGGGCGCGCGAAACTGTCCGCCGGCATTGTTGACCAGCCCGTCGATCCGGCCGTAGCGCGCGAGCACCGCGTCGACGGCGCCGACCACCATCGTCTCATCGCGAATGTCGCAAGCATGGCTCATCGCCTGCCCGCCATCCTCCTCGATCTCGTGTTGCACTTCGACGAGCTTCTCGATCGTCCGCCCGAGGATCGCGACGTTGGCGCCGAGCGCCGCGAGTTCGTGCGCGGTGCAGCGTCCGATCCCGCTGCCGCCGCCGGTCACGATGACGGTCTGGCCCTTGAACAGATCCGGCCTGAACACGGACTGGTATGGCATTTCGAGGCTCCCTCATGTCTTATCGTCGCCTGGCCCGCCAGGGCGCCGGTGCGGATTGCATCCGATTATCGTACACTATATTACGATTAGCTATCAACTGGCGATCAACGACTATGGGAGCGCACCCGTGACAGAGCCGACCACCATCACCGTCGAGACCCGGGGTCCGATCGACATCCTGACCCTGAACCGCCCCGCCGAGCTCAACGCCGTTTCACCTGGCATGATCGCGGAACTCACCGGCTACTTCTCCGCATTGCACGACCGGCCTGCGACGCGCGTCGTGATCCTGCGCGGCAACGGGCCGCATTTTTCCGCCGGAGCGGACCTCGGAACGGATGCATTCGCCGCGCCCGGCAAGGGCCGGCCACAGCGCCAGCTCAAGATGCAGCAGAACTACTCCGGCGTGATCCGCCTGATGCGGTCCTGTCCGCAACCGATCGTCGGGTTGGCCCACGGCGCGGCCTGCGGCGCCGGATTCTCCTTCCTGCTCGCCTGCGACGTCCGCTTCGCCGCACCCGATGCGCGGATGAATGCCGCCTATATCAAGATTGGTGTCGGTGGTTGCGATATGGGATCGGGCTATCTGCTGCCGCGCCTCGTCGGCCTGTCCGTCGCCTCCGAGTTCCTGCTGACAGGGCGGTTCATCAAGGCCGAGCGCGCCCAGGCGATCGGCCTGGTGAGCGACATCGTTGCGTCGGATGGGCTGCTCGCGCGCGGGATCGCCTTCGCCGAGGAGATGCTGCGGGTATCACCGATGGGACTGCGGATGACCAAGCAGGCGCTCAACACGCTGATC
>CALRXG020000012.1:0-30240 GCA_943372075.1 Bordetella parapertussis
GGTTCTTGTCTTGACGCGTTTTCTTCACGCGAACCGGTATCCACTTCGCTCGAAAACGCTCTAGCGAAACCTCCGCTCCCGCGCGGCGAGCAGCTCGCCTCGCGTGGCGCTGAAGCGGCAGGTTTCGTGCTGCGGCTTGAAGCCGAGCCGGCGATAGATCTTCAGCGCGGGCGCGTTCCGGCTCGAGACGTTGAGCCAGCAGGGATGTTCGACCGAGACGTCGTGTGCGCTGAGCACGCGATAGACCAGCAGTTGGCCGAGCCCGCGTCCCTGCCGCGCCGGATCGACCGCGACCGATTCGATCCACATCGAGTTCCGCTCCGGCTCGGTCAGGCAGAAGCCGGACATCTGTCCATCTTCCGAGGCGATCCAGACCTCGGTCTCGGTCAGGACCTGCGCCATCTCCTCCGGCGAGTACAGGCGGAACGCGGCATCCGAGGCGTAGGCGGCGTTATGGATACGCGCGACCTCGGCGGCGCAGGCGGTCACGTCGCTGACCTGCTCGATGGTCGCGCGGGCGGCAGCGAGCGTGCGGGCCGGCTGCAAGGGCTCGACGCACTTCATGCCGATCTCGGACTCAAGATGAACAAAGCCGAAGGCGGCGACGAAGGCCATACCGGCCGGCCAGTCGCTGCTCACCAATGTTTGCACGATCAGATCGGGATCGGTGTCGATCGCGATGATGTCGTCAAACAGCGCGAGGCCAATCCGGCGACGCCGCATCTCGGGCGCCACGACGATCTTGAGGAACCGGCTGTGATACGCGCCCTGGTCGCGCAACGAGGACTCGGCGAGGCCGACGAGCCGCCCATTTCGCTCGGCAACACGAAAGTCGCGTCCGCCACGGTTTTGCGGCAGCTTCAGGAACTGGTCCCATTGCGGCAGCGCGACAGGCCCTAGCCGCGGTTCCACCGCAGCTGCCTTTGCGTAAAGTGCGACCACCGCTTCCGCATCAGCCTCTCGAAGCGGCCGGATGGTGATGCCGTCATCCATGAGTCGGAAGTTTACCCGATATCGAGCCGATAGACATCCTTTGCCGTCTTCAAGAACAACGCCGTCTTCTCGACTTCGCTATATTGTGAAGCAAGCCGTTTAAAGGTGTTGAAGATCACCTGATAACTGCACTGCCCCTTGTCAGGTGGGAAGTTGCTTTCGAACATGCAACGGTTGGGACCGAACGCTTCGATGCAGGTTTCCACATAGGGACGCCAGGCGGTGGCGAGTTCCTCCGACGACGGCGGTCTGGGGCGGAGATGAAAGTCGTAGCCCAGCAGGCACATCGCCAGCCCGCCGAGCTTGACCACGACGTTCGGGCATTTGGCGATCTCCCGGATCGAGGCCTTCCAGACCGGGAAGGTCTCCTCGCGCTTGCCGGCGAAGCGGCCGGTGCCGACCGGGCCGCCGCAATGGTCGAGCACGATCCTGGTGTCGGGGAATGCGCGGGCGAGATCGGTCAACTCGCCGATCTGCGGGTGGAACAACCAGGCATCGAAGCTGAGGTCGAGCGGCGCCAGGCAGGCGAACCCCCTACGAAAGGTGGAATCGAGCAAGATGCCCTTCGGCCGGTTCGCATACATGTGTGCGACATTGGGGTCTTCGTCCCACGCCGAGGAGTGGCGGATGCCGCGGAACCGGCCATTGCCGGCTGCGATCTCCGCCTCCAGCACCGCCTTGGCCTGATCGCCGATCAAAAGATTAACGTGGCTGACGATGCCGGCGCAGATCGCGGCCTTGCCGTAGCCGCCACTTGCCGCCATTGCGGCGACGCCGTTGGCGAACTCCACCTCGCCGACCGGGCGGAACGCCTCCGGGCCGTTGGCGCGATACATCGACCGGCAATCGACATAGACAGTCGCGACGATGTTGTGGCCGGAAGCGATGTCGTCGCGCATGTCCTCGATCAGGTAGCGCAAGCCGCCGCGGTCCCAGAGATGATGGTGCGGATCGACGATCGGCCTGTCGGGATCGATGATCGCCTCGGTGTATTGGGCGAGCCAGTCTTCGCGCGGATCGGCATAGAGCCCGCTCGCAGAGGCGGGCAGAGTGCTGGCCATGGATTTTCACTCCCGTTTGGTTTGCTTCTTCTTGAACAGAGACGTCATACGCCGTCGAGGATGATCACTGTCGGCGTCGCCGGCAGCGTGTCGCGCGAAATCCTTAAAGTTCGTTCGCCGCCGCGGCGGTCGATCTCGAACTGCTTGCCGATCAGGCGCATGAATTCGTCGAGCGGGGTCGCGAAGCGGTGCATCGGCAGCACCACCGAAGCGCGCAGCCGTCGGGTGATTTCGGAGATGCCGTCGAGCGACATCGTATAGGTGCCGTCGATCGGCACCATTACGATGTCGAGCCGGCCGATCGCCGCGAATTGGCTGTCATCGAGCTTGACGTGGAGGTGGCCGAGATGGCCGATGCAGAGGCCGGCAACCTCGAAGATGAAGATCGAATTGCCGTCCTTGATCATCTCGCCGCCGGCGTCCTCGCCCCAATAGCGGCGGATGTCGGTGGTGACGTTGCGGATGTAGACGTCGCCGATCCGCTCCGAATAATGCGCGGCCTGGCCGTTCTCGCCCCAGCCGTGCAGCACATGGGCGATCCTGGGATCGGGAAACAGCGTGTAGTGCGTCGCATGCGCCCGGTTCATGGTCGCGACGTCGGGCAGCCGACCGGTCTGGTAGACGCCGTTGTAGTCGGTCGCGATCCGGACGCCTTCAGGCGTGTCGATATAATAGGTCGAATGGCCGGCATAGGTGATCGCGACTTCGTCGGCCTTGCTCGTGGTCTTGGCAGCGACGCGGCGATAGGCCACCGGGATGGCGCGCGGCGGCGCATTGGCCATCGCCAGGCATTCGCTGCGCGGGGCGTCCTGCGCGAGGGCGTGGCTGGCCAACGTTCCGAACAGCATGAGCGCGGCGAGCAATCTCAGCATGACCTGTTCCGTGTGCGGCAATATCCGCCGAAGAGAGGTTATCGCTGAATTGGCGTGCCGTCATGATGACGTGCGCGCATCGCTCCATGACGTGGATTGCAATGCGATCCCGGCGAACAATCCGGCAGGACGCGCTATCATGTCACTCAAAGCGCCAGAATGAGGAAGCTCGCCGTGACCGAACATGCCGCCGCGCCGAGGGCGCCATCGACCAAACGGCTCGAACCGCTGCGTCACGTTGACGCCGGCGTGCTCAACATCGCCTATTACGAGGCTGGCCCGGCCGACGGTCCGGCCGTGCTGCTGATGCACGGCTTTCCCTACGACATCCATTCCTATGTCGACGTCGCGCCGCTGCTGGCGGCGCAGGGCTGCCGGGTCATCGTGCCCTATCTGCGCGGCTATGGGCCGACGCAATTCCGCGACAAGGCGCCCCCGCGCTCGGGTGAACAGGCGGCGGTCGGCGCCGACATGATGGCGCTGCTGGATGCCCTTGGTATCCAGCGCGCGGTATTCGCCGGCTATGATTGGGGCGGCCGTGCCGCCTCGATCGGTGCGGCGCTGTGGCCGGAACGATGCATCGGGCTGGTCTGCACCAACGGCTACATGATCCAGGACATCGCGCATGCCATGGTGCCGGCACGGCCGGAGCGCGAGGTGCCGCTCTGGTACCAGTATTATTTCCAGCTCGAGCGCGGCCGCGCCGGGCTGGCCGCCAACCGGCGCGGCATCGCGCGGATATTGTGGTCGCAATGGTCGCCGAGCTGGGCATTCGACGAGGCCTGCTTCGAACGGACGGCGGCCGCATTCGACAATCCGGACTATGTCGATGTCGTGATCCATAGTTATCGCCACCGCTACGGCGTCGTCGAAGGCGACCCGCAATATGCCGATCTGCAGCGACGCCTGGCGGCATTGCCTGTGATTGCAGTCCCCACCATCACGCTCGATGGCGCCGATGACGGGGTCACGGCCGCCGCCGACGGCGGCGCCAGCGCGGCCAAGTACACCGCCCGCCTGGCGTATCGCGTGATCCCGGGGGCTGGCCACAACATACCGCAGGAAGCACCGGATGACTTCGCCGCGGCCGTGATCGAGGTGATGAAACCATAGTCGGCAACTGCGCGCCGGGCCGGCCGTGACCGATGCGCCGCGCATCCAAGGCGCGATGCGTCCAGGTTGAACCACCATCGCGTCTGGCTTTTCTTCAAGTCGCGATCTCCGTGCAAACCGATTTGCCGCGAGGGAACGCCGCTTCGCACTTGTCCGGAGCGTACCTCAGCGCTTCGAGGCCTTCCGTTTGGTGGACTTCTTCTTCCTCGCGGAATTTGCGGCCTTCTTCGCTTTGCCGGCCTTTCGCTTGGAGGCTTTGCCCGCCGCGCTCTTTCTTGCGGAGGTCTTCTTCGCGGCCTTCTTCACGGCTTTCTTTACCGACTTCTTCGCAGCCTTCTTTTTGGACGCCTTGGCTGTCTTGGCTTTGGCTTTCTTCACGGCTTTCTTCACGGCTTTCTTGGCAGTGCTCTTCTTGGCAGAAGCTTTTTTGCCGACCTTCTTGCCCGCGCCGCCGGCCTGCTTCCTCCTGGCGCTGGCCTTGGCGCGCTTCTGTTGCACCCTTTCGTCCTCATCCTTGAACGGATCGGGGTCGGCGCCGGCCGGGGTGCTCCATGGCTTGGTGGCGGCTTCGGGGAAGAACAGCAGGCGGCGATTGTTCTTGTAGTTGCCATTCTGGAAGTTCGATCCAATCCAGCCGTCGGTCGTGTCTAGCAACAGCCATTCCTCGCGCTGACCCGCGTCGGCTTGCTTGTTGATGATGTCGCGCGAGCGGAAATGCCTGAAGATGCGATCGAGTTCGGTCACGTAGATGTCGGCGACCCTGGTGTCACCGCGGATCAGCAGCATGTTCTCGTCGTTCGCAGTCAGCGAACTCGCCGAGAAATTGGCCGAGCCGGAGCAGACCAGCGGGTCATTCGACAGCGGATCGACGATCAGCACCTTGGCATGGACGAAGAACACATGTCCCTTGTTGGTGGGACGATCGAGTTCCTCGTCGATGAACCATTTGTCGAGATTGGAATTCGGGATCGGGGTCACCTTCGCGCCGCCGAAGCTCGATTTGTACTTGATGAACGACTTGCCCAGGATCGCGCCGTTGGAGAAGGCGAGCTTGCCGCGGTTGCGCTGCTCCGCGGCGTCCACCGCCGCGCTCGGCGGATCCTCCAGGATCACCAGCCGCATCGCGTTGCCGGTCTTGCCGAGCGCGGTGAGGATGGTATCGGCGACGTTGAACGGAATCGTCATCATCGCGAGCGACCCGGCATCGTCGATGCGCTGCCCGTACCAGTCGAGCATGTTGTCAGCGATCCGCGGCGAGAAGAATGGCACGGTGGAGGACTCGGCGATCACATTCGGCGGGTTGGGTGTCAGCTCGATCGCGTTCTGTAGCGCGACGCTGTGCACCGGATCGTCCTTCAATTCCGTCCAGTAGTTCAGATAGGTCTTCACCGTGGTGGCGTCGGCGGTCACGTGTCCGACATTGGTCTGACCGTAGAAGCCGGAGTCGGTGAAGTTGGTCGAGCCGGTCCACACCAGCGGTGGCTTGCCCGCGGCCAGCTTGACGATGAACTTGTTGTGGGGGATCGCGGTCCGGGTGCGCGGATGCACGATCGCGGCCGGCAGCTTGGCCGTTGCGATCGCCTTGCGGTTGGGATCGTCATCATGCTTGGTGTCGTGATAGATGATCTGCACGTCGACGCCGCGATCATGCGCCCGTTTCAGTGCGGCCAGCACCGGAAGATAGGTGAATTCGTAGGCGCAAACCCGCAATTGGTCGCCTGACCCCGCGCTGTTGATGTATTTGAGGCAGGCCTCGGCCAGGCCGCGCGAAAGCCATTGCGTCTCGCGGTCGAGCAGCTGGCCGTCGTCGCTGACATTGTTGACCATCTCCTCGGTCAGCGTGGCATTGTGAAAATCGACCGCCATCGCATGGCTCGCGATGATGCCGCGGTTGAACCAGACGCCCTGGCCCTTGCCGTCATACTCCGGTTCGGTCGTGATCGAGAAGTTCAAGGTGTAGCGTTCCTCCATGTTGTGGAGGTCGCCGTAGAGCGCGATGATCGTGAAGTCGTAATCGACGCCGGGGCTTGCGGTGTAGTCGGACCACAGGAACGACTGGAACGGCTGCTGCCGCGACGGGAAGCTGTCGCCGGGCTTCGGGTTCGGCACCAGGTCCTTGAAGTACTTGATGCCTTCCAGCCATTGCTGGGCCTGGCCGCCATGACCGCGCTTGATGGCGAAACCGCGCAGGCCGGGCCTCGCACTTTCGTCCATGTCCAGCGCCATCAGGACGACATGGGTGCCCGCGATCGCCTTGACGCGAAGGGCCCCGCTCGATTGCGAAACGCGCATGATGCTCTCCCTCGGCGGAACAACTTCGTAGTTGCAATCTTGCTGAAATACACCGGAGGTGCAAGTCTACCTTCGCCCGCAGAATGCCGGGGCACACTCCTCCGGCAGCAAGCTAGGCCCGGGCCATGATAAAGACGTGACGGCCGTCACGCATTGCGCACGAGAGAGACGGTCGAGCAGCGCCAGCCGTGACTGGCGCATCGGGGATCGGGAGGCCGAGATCAGCGTCGCGGGCTCAGCTTCCAGGCGATGACGAGTGTCAGCAGTGTCAAAATGCCGCTGACGACGGCCGCCGCCGGGATCGTCAAGGCGAGTGCCGCGGTTGCGGCCCAGCCGATCGAGCAGAACGCTTCGGCGAAGGTGGCGACGCGGGAGGAGGTCTGGCGCCGGCGGAATTGGCTGCGCCTGGCCTGCGCGCGGAACCAGAATTGAACGGCGGCTGCGGATGTGGTCGCGATGATGATCGCGATCGCCGTCACCAGGGCCTGTTGCGGCGAGGCGAACGCCAGCGCTGCCACCAGTGGCGCAAAAATCGCGGCGATCGCGATCAGGACCACTTCGACCTTGGCGCGGATCACCCGCGATGGTGGCAGCGGCGCGGTCGCAACCAGGTCGGGCGCGTCCTCGCCCGAAATGGTCAGCCAGGCCAGCCCGCCGGCGAGTTGGCCCGCGGCCATCACCACGACCGGCGTGATCAGCACGATCGCGGTCGACGAGCCGGAGAAGCTTCGCCATAGCATCAGCGCCGGCGGCACCAGATAGAGCATCTGCATCAGGCTCTGCGACAGCAGCCAGGGATCGCGGCGCAGCAGCAGGAATTCCTTCCGGCGCAGCGCCTGCTGCCGCGAGCCGGCTCGGAACGCGCGAGCACGCCCCCGCGTCACCGCGGCAGGATTGGCAGCGACGCTCGTCACCGTGTCGGCAAAGCGCGGCGCGAACACCGCCATCACGACGCCGAGCATCACCAGCGCCGCGGCAAGCAGCAGCAGCATGATTTCGAGATCGCCAAGCGACGCTCGCGCCGGCCACCACAGCAGGCTGTCGGGCGTCGGCGCGATGCGTGCCGCGGTATCCGAGGTCAGGAAGGCAAACCGCGATAGCGTGCCGTAGGACAGCACCGCGACCACCTGCAAGGCGATGACAAAACCGGCGCCGATCACGGCGGAGACGATCTGTGCCACGAGCCGCGTGCGGCCGGGTCCGATCAGGCGAAACAGCACGACGGTGACGGCAATCGCGGCCGCCGCCGCCGACAGCCCGATCGCAACGACGACGCCGAAGCCGGCGAGCCAGCGCGGGCCGCCGAGATAGACCAGAACGTCGATGAACGGCGTCGAAAGCAGCAGCGCCATGCAGCTCACCGTCAGCGCGATCGCGGCGATCCGGATCGAGAAGATGTTGGTGAGCTTGGCCGGCGACGACATGATCAGATCGAGATCGGCGCGGGCATAGAACACCCGCGTCACCGACTCGATCGCCTGCGAGAGCATCAGCGCCCAGGACAGGAAGATCGTCGCGGTCAGCACGATCAGCGAGGACGGATCGAGCGGAAACCTGAGGTCGACATAGCGGGCGACGACCGCATAGGCCGGCAGATGCAGGATCGCCGCGAAGATCAAGAGCCCGATCACGGCGCGATTGCGCCGGCGCCGGCTGCCGGTCATCATCGCCAGCCATTCGCGCCAGGCGAGGCGGAATTCGTGGCGGGCGAACCAGGTGAGATGGGCGGTCGAGCTCACGCGGCGACCGCTTCGGTATCGACCAGCGCGATGAACATGTCCTCGAGGCTGGTGTCGTTGCGGCCGTTCTGCTCGCGCAGCTCCGCCAACGTGCCCTCGGCGATCAGCCTGCCGGCCGCGATCACGCCGATGCGGTCGGCCATGCGCTCGGCGACTTCGAGAATGTGGGTGGTCATGATCACGGTGCAGCCGGCGCGGACGCGCTCCTGCAACAGTCCCTTGACATGGCGTGCCGACAGCGCGTCGAGGCCGGTCAGCGGTTCGTCGAGAATGATCAGGCCGGGATCGTGCACCAGCGCGCCGGCGAGCGCCACCTTCTGGCGCATGCCCTTGGAGAAGCCTTCGCAGCGCTCGTTGAGATGCGGCTCGAGCCCGAGCGAGGTCAGCAGATTGCGCGCCGACCTCTCCGAGGTGCGCGGGTCGATGCCCCACAGGCCGGCGACGAATTCGAGGTATTCCAGCGGCGTCAGCTTGTCGTAGATCATCGGCTCGTCGGACACCCAGGCCATGATCTGCTTGGCGGCGACCGGATCGGCCAGCGCGTCGATGCCGAAGATCGACACCGCGCCGGCATCCGGCCGCAGCAGACCGGCCACCATGCGCAGCGTCGTGGTCTTGCCGGCGCCGTTCGGTCCGAGCAGCGCATAGAACTCGCCGACGCGGACGGTGAGATCGAGCGCATCGACCGCCGGGCGGTCAAAACGCTTGGTTAACCCTCGCACGGCGAGTGCGGCCAGTTCCGATGTCATGATGTGGTGGCGATCCGGGATTTCGCTCGTCAGTTGCGCAAGCTTGGACAAAAACCGTTTCGGTGGGGTGAATCGCAGCGGGCAAATCGAACACGATACCCGTATTAGTCCGTGCTGCGGCATTTCTCCGCAAATATGATGATGGCGGCGGATCAGCGGTTTGTTGACACGGATCGGGCCTTTTGGCTCAATCGGGACGGACATAGGCGGCTTTCAGCGCTTCCGGCACAAGGGCGCGAAGGCGGGATGCAACGAGCGGTCGGATCAAGAACCGCCGGGCATCGGGGAGGGAACGATGCTGGACTTTGTTCAGCAGCTCGTCAGCGGCATCGCGCTCGGCTGCGTTTACGGCCTGATCGCGCTCGGCTTCGTGCTGGTCTACAAGGCAACCGAAGTCGTCAATTTCGCGCAAGGCGATTTGATGATGCTGGGCGGCTTTTTCGCCTTCACCTTCATCGGCCTGCTTGGGCTGAACTACTGGGTCGGCTTCGCCGGCGCGGTGATCTGCATGGCGCTGTTCGGCATGCTGGCCGAGCGGCTCGTGGTGCGGCCGATCCTCGGCTATCCGCAGTTCTCCATCATCATGGCGACGATCGGGCTCGGCTATTTCCTGCGCTCGGTCGCCGGCATGATCTGGGGCACCGACGACTTCAAGATCGAGACCCCGTTCAGCCAGGGCGTGCTGCGGATCGGCAGCCTGGTGCTCGCCTATGACAAGCTGTCCGTGATCGCGGCGACCATCATCCTGTGCGCGCTGCTCTATCTGTTCTTCAATCGCACTACGCTCGGCACCGCAATGCGCGCCAGCTCGGAGAACATGCTGGCTGCCTACTACATGGGCATCCCGGTCAAGCGCGTGGTCTCGATCGTCTGGGCGATCTCGGCGGCAGTCGCGACCTGCGCCGGCGTGCTGCTGGCGCCGATCACCTTCATCCATTCCAATGTCGGCCTGGTGCTGGGGCTGAAGGCATTTCCAGCCGCGGTGCTCGGTGGCTTCGGCTCGATCCCGGGCGCAGTGGTCGGCGGTGTCCTGATCGGCGTGATCGAGAGCATGGCCGGCTTCTATCTGCCGCAGGGATGGAAGGACGTCGCGCCCTACATCGTGCTGCTCGCGGTGCTGCTGCTCAAGCCCGAGGGCCTGTTCGGCCTTCACGTCCGAAAAAAGGTTTGAGGAGGAAGCATGCGGTTTCTCTTCAAGACCGACTATGAAGACGACATCAGGCTGTTTCCGCATTCCGGCTACGTCTATTCCTACGGCCTGCTGCTGGCGGTGCTGCTGATCGCGCCGTATGTGCTCTCAAGCTATCTGGTGAGCCAGCTCGTCTTCGTCTGCATCTACGCGACAGTTGGTGTCGGGCTGATGATCCTGACCGGCTTCACCGGGCAGGCCTCGCTCGGCCACGCCGCGTTTCTGGCGATCGGCGCCTACACCGCGGCCTATCTGCAGCAGTTCAACGTGCCGTTTCCGGTCTACTTCCTCGCCGCGGGATTGTTGACCGGCGTGGTCGGCGCGCTGGTTGGATTTCCGGCGCTGCGGCTGCAGGGCATCTATCTGGTGATCGCGACGATCTCGTTTGCCTTCATCGTCGAGGAGATCATGGCGCGCTGGGAAAGCGTGACCAACGGCAATGAAGGCATGCGGGTCAAGACCATGCAGTTGTTCGGCACCACGGTGTCGCGCGACGGCCCGGTCTTCTATTATCTCTGCCTTGCGGTCCTGGTGCTGACCATCGTCGGCACGCTCAATCTGCTGCGCTCGCCGACCGGGCGGGCCTTTGTAGCGATCCGCGACAGCGAGACCGCGGCGCGCAGCATGGGCATCAATGTCGCGCTCTACAAGGTGAAGTCGTTTGCGATCTCGGCTGGTATCACCGGCTTTGCCGGCGTGCTGTTCGCGCACAAGCTCTCCTTCATCTCGCCCGAGATGTTCACGTTGCAACTTTCGATCGAGTTCATCATCGTGATCCTGATCGGCGGCACCTTCAGCCTGCATGGCGCGGTGCTGGGCGCGATCTTCCTGGTCATGATCGATCCGTTCCTGACCTATCTGAAGGACGACATGCCGGGCGTGATCGCTGGCATCGCCGCCACGCTCGGCGCCGGCCAGGAGCGCGCGGCACACATCCAGGACGCGGTCGCTGCTTTCGCCTCCGCCAACGGGCTGAAGGGCGCGATCTACGGCATCATCATCGTGGCGTTCGTGCTGTTCGAGCCGCTCGGGCTCTACGGCCGCTGGCTCAAGATCAAGCTCTTCTTCCAGCTGTTCCCGCTGTACAAGCGCGCGACCTTCAAGCGGCAGAAGATCTATGTGAAGTCGGAGCGAAACCGATGAGCTATTTCCGCGCCGAAAACCTGTCGCTGCATTTCGGCGGCCTCAAGGCGGTCGATGCCGTCAGCTTCGCGGTCGAGAAGGGCGAGATCCTCTCGATCATCGGGCCCAACGGCGCCGGCAAGAGCTCGATCTTCAACCTGATCTCGCGGATCTATCCGCCGACCTCCGGCAGGATCTTCTTCGAGGATCAGGACATCACCCAGGAGCCGGCGTACGACATCGCGAAACTCGGCATCGCGCGCACGTTCCAGAACATCGAGCTGTTCGAAAATGCGACCGTGCTGAGCAATCTGCTGGTCGGCCGCCATCGCCATTCCACCACCCGGCTCTGGCAGGAGCTGTTGTTCCTGCCGAGCGTCCGCGCCGGCGAGAAGGCGCATCGCCGCCGCGTCGAGCAGGTGATCGAATTCCTCGATCTCGAGCCCTACCGCGACAAGCTGATCTCGGGCCTGCCCTACGGCGTTCGCAAGGTGATCGAGCTGGCGCGCGCGCTATGCTCGGAGCCGAAGCTGATCCTGCTCGACGAGCCGTCGTCCGGGCTCAATGTCGAGGAGACCGACGACATGTCGTTCTGGATTCGCGACATGAAGAGCGAGCTCGGCATCACGGTGTTGATGGTCGAGCACGACATGACGCTGGTCAACCGCGTATCCGATCGCGTGATCGCACTGAATTACGGTCGCGTGCTGGCAATGGGCTCGCCATCCGAGGTGCAGCACCATCCCGACGTCGTCGCAGCGTATCTGGGCGCATGAGGATGATGCCATGAGCACGCCCGAGATCATCCTGAAACTCTCCAACATCGAGAGCTATTACGGACCGATCATGGCGATCCGCGGCATCAGCCTCGAGGTGCCGCGCGGCCAGATCGTGACGCTGCTCGGCGCCAATGGTGCCGGCAAGACCACGGTGCTGAAGACGATCTCCGGCATCCTCGACCCGCAGAAAGGCTCGATCGAATTCCTCGGCAAGCCGATCCAGCGCATGGAGGCTGACCGGATCGTGCGGCTCGGCCTCAGCCATGTGCCGGAGGGACGCGAGGTGTTTCCGTTCCTGTCGGTGCGCGAGAACCTGATGATGGGTGCCTATCTGCGCAAGGACCGCGACGGTGTGGCGCAGGACCTCGAACGCGTCTACGGCTATTTTCCTCGACTGAAGGAGCGGCTCGGCCAGCCCGCCGGGCAGCTTTCGGGCGGCGAGCAGCAGATGCTGGCGATCGGCCGCGCGCTGATGAACCGGCCGACGCTGCTGCTGCTCGACGAGCCGTCGCTCGGGCTGTCGCCGATCCTGGTGAAGGAGATCTTCACCATCATCCGCCGGGTCAATCAGGAGCAGGGCATGTCGATCCTGCTGGTCGAGCAGAATGCCAAGATCGCGCTGGAGACGGCGCATTACGGCTATGTGCTGGAGATCGGCCGCGTCGTCATGAACGACACCTGCGAGCGGCTGATGAATTCACCCGATATCCAGGAGTTCTATCTCGGCGCCAAGGAAGCCGGCGCGAGGGGCGAGCGGCGCTGGAAGAAGAAAAAGACGTGGCGCTGAGAGCGCTGAGGAAGGCTTGGTACTGAAACAGAGTTGGAGCTAGATTTCAGCCCTGTCTCGTGAACAAGACCGGCAAGGGCCGGCGCGTGAGGCAGGCGGCAGAGGAGGGAGCGCGCATGGCAGGACCGGCGGTGCTGACGGTTGCCGACACGATCGCGAGGAGCTTTCTGCTCGCGGTGCAAACGCGTGGCGACAGGCCCGCGATCCGCGAGAAGAAGTTCGGCATCTGGCAGCCGACCAGCTGGCGCGAATGGCTGCAGATTTCCAGAGACATCGCTTTCGCCCTGCATGCGAGCGGCTTCCGTCCCGGCGACGTCGGCTCGATCATTGCCAACGCGGTGCCGGAATGGGTCTATGCCGACATGGGCATCCTGTGCGCCGGCGGAGTCTCCTCCGGCATCTACCCGACCGATTCGGCGGCGCAGGTCGAATACCTCGTTAATGATTCCCGCACGCGGGTGATTTTCGTCGAGGACGAGGAGCAGCTCGACAAGGTGCTGAGCTGCCGGTCGCGCTGTCCGACGCTGGACAAGATCGTCGTGTTCGACATGGAGGGCCTCTCCGGCTTCTCCGATCCGATGGTGCTGTCGCTCGCCGAATTCACCGCGCTCGGCCGCAATCACGCGCACGGCAATGACGCTTTGTGGGATGAGATGACCGGCAGCCGCACCGCCTCCGATCTCGCGATCCTGGTCTACACCTCGGGCACCACAGGCCCGCCCAAGGGCGCGATGCACTCCAACCGCAGCGTGACGCATCAGATGCGCTACGCCAACGACCTGTACCCCTCGACCGACAGCGAGGAGCGGCTGGTGTTCCTGCCGCTCTGCCACGTCGCCGAGCGGGTCGGCGGCTATTACATCTCGCTCGCGCTGGGCTCGGTGATGAATTTTGCCGAGAGTCCGGAAACTGTGCCCGACAATCTGCGCGAGGTGCAACCGACCGCGTTCCTCGCGGTGCCGCGGATCTGGGAGAAGTTCTATTCGGGCATCACCATCGCGCTGAAAGACGCGACCCCGTTCCAGAACTGGATGTACGCCCGGGCGCTTGCGATCGGCAACCGGATGACCGAGTGCCGGCTGGAGGGCGAGACGCCGCCACTGTCGCTGCGGCTCGCCAACCGCGCCGCCTATTGGCTGGTGTTCCGCAACATCCGCCGCATGCTCGGGCTCGATCGTTGCCGGATCGCCTTGACCGGGGCCGCGCCGATCTCGCCGGATCTGATCCGCTGGTATCTCGCGCTCGGCATCGACATGCGCGAGGTCTACGGCCAGACCGAGAATTGCGGCGTCGCGACCATGATGCCGGCGGACCGCATCAAGCTCGGCTCGGTCGGCAAGGCCGCACCCTGGGGCGAGGTGATGATCTGCCCGAAGGGCGAGATCCTGATCAAGGGCGACTACCTGTTCATGGGCTATCTCAACCAGCCGGAGAAGACCGCCGAGACGATCGACGCCAAGGGCTGGCTGCACACCGGCGATGTCGGTGCGATCGACAATGAAGGCTTTGTGAAGATCACCGACCGGATGAAGGACATCATCATCACGTCCGGCGGCAAGAACATCACGCCGTCGGAGATCGAGAACCAGCTCAAATTCTCGCCCTATGTCTCGGACGCAGTCGTGATCGGCGACAAGCGGCCATATCTCACCTGCCTGATCATGATCGATCAGGAGAATGTCGAGAAGTACGCCCAGGACCACGACATCCCCTTCACCAATTACGCGAGCCTGTGCCGGGCTCGCGAGATCCAGGACCTGATCCAGCGCGAGGTCGAGGCGGTCAACGTCAAATTCGCGCGGGTCGAGACCGTCAAGAAATTCTACCTGATCGAACGCCAGCTCACGCCGGAGGACGAGGAGTTGACGCCGACCATGAAGCTGAAGCGCAGCTTCGTGAACAAGCGCTACGCGGCCGAGATCGACGCCATGTATGGCGAGCGGGCGGTCGCGTAGCTGACGACGAACGTCGCGAAGGAGCGAGCAGGCCCGACCCTTCGCTCACCATGGGCCTTTGCAAGGAGGAGACTGCAATGTCGAAATCGCTGAAGGCGCTGGGCCTTGCGGTCAGCGCGCTGGCGCTGACCTGTCTGCCGGCCGCAGCCCAGACCAAGGTCACCAATGAGGGTATCTCACCGACCGAGATCGTGATCGGAACGCATCAGGACCTGTCCGGCCCGATCAAGGTCTGGGGTGTGCCGGTGTCGAACGGCATGAAGATGGCGGTGGAGGAGATCAACGCCAGTGGCGGCATCAACGGCCGCAAGATCAGGATGATCCTGGAAGACAATGGCTATGATCCGAAGAAGGGCGTGCTGGCCTCGCAGAAGATGGTCGAGCGCGACAAGATCTTTGCGATGATCGGCTCGATGGGCTCGGCACCGACGCTCGCCGCGCAGGACATCCTGTTCGATGCCGGCGTGCTGCAGCTGTTCCCGCTCACGGCGGCGGAATTCACCTTTAAGTTCGATCCCAACAAGCCGCAGGAGCGGCTGAAGTTCAATAACCTGCTGCCCTATGTCGAGAGCACGCGCGCCGCGCTCAAATACATGATGGAATGGAAGAACTTCAAGAAGCCCTGCATCATGAATCAGGACGATGAGTATGGCAAGAACGTGCTCGACGGCTTCACCCAGCAGCTTGCGGCGATGAAGGTGCAGCCGGCCTCGATCACGAGCTACAAGCGCGGCGCCTCCGACTTCTCGGCACAGATCGCCAAGATGAAGGCCGATGGCTGCGACCTCGTCGTGCTCGGCACCGTGATCCGCGAGACCATCGGCGCGATGAACGAAGCCAAGAAGCTCGGCTGGGACGTGACCTTCCTCGGCGCCACGCCGACCAACGTGCTCGAAGTGCCGGCGCTCGGCAAGGAGGCCGTCGAAGGCCTCTACGCCGCCTCGGGCTTCGAAATTCCCTATGAGGACACGGCCAAGGGCAAGGTGAAGGACTGGCTGGTCAACTACAAGAAGATGTTCAACACCGACGCCAATACGCAAGCGATCATCGGCTACAACGCAGTGATGACCTTTGCGTTCTACGCCCAGAAGGCAGGCAAGGATCTCACCGGACAGAAGATGCTGGATTCGCTGGAGTCAGGCGAGAAATTCCTCGACATCTTCAATTCGCCGCCGACCAAGTTCTCCAAGACCGATCATCTCGCCAACACCATCACCCAGGTGCAGCAGGTCAAGGGGGGCCGCTGGGTTCTGGTGAAGGACAACCTGATGTTCTGAGCGGGCCAGGGCTCCGCCTGCCGTCATTGCGAGGAGCATAGCGACAAAGCAATCCATCCCTCCGCGGAAGGATGGATTGCGTCGCTTCGCGCGCAATGACGGAATGTGTTTGAAAAGTTCGGTTCAATTCGCCGGTGCGGCCGGCCGCCACGCGGCCTCGGTGACGAGCGGCGTATCGACGTAGCGGCTGACGCCATGCTGGTCGATCACGAAGGTCGGCCGGAAGTTCCTGATATCGGAATCCTCGATCATCGCCATGCGGCGGTTGTCGAGGATCAGCCAATGGCCGGCGAGCCGCGCGCCGACGACGGCATGGTCCTCGCCGCCGAGCAGATCGTGCATCACGACGATGCGCAGGTCGTCCGCCGCGACGCCGGCCTCGCGCAGCGCGACGAATTTCGCGATCGCATAATCCTCGCAATCGCCGCTGCCGCGAGCGAAGGTGGCAAGCGGCGTGGCCCAGACATCGGGCTCGCCATAAGCGGCCAGATCGCTGGCGGGATGGATCGCCAGGTTGATCGCGCGGTTGATCTCGCCGAACCGGGCTCGGCCGTCCCGCGCCCGTCCGGCATCGACGATCGCCAGGAACCGCAACGCCTCTTGCGACGCGCAACCCTCGCGGTCGCCTTCGCAGATGGCGAGTTGCACCATCTCGCCCGCGAGCCGGCGCTGCACGCCGAGCCATTTGTCGTGCAGGCCGCCGCCGGTGAGCAGGCTGGTCCGCTGGCCGAACGGCTCGGTCGATTGCCTGATCAATGTTGCCGGGCCGGGTGAAAGCAGCGACGCGGCGTTGAGCTCGGCAATAGGGGCGGCCAGCGCCAGGCCGAACCCCAGCATGACGGCACGCAGCGTGCGCGAGCGAAGCGAAAATCCCATGTGACACCCCTGTCCGGGCATCGGCGGGCGCATGCTGCACCGCGCACGTGACCGGATCGTTTCAATGCCACCAACATGGCAGACGGCCCTTTGAATCCGCTTAAGATGTGGGGAAACCGGGCAAGAGGCTGAAGGTCGCGTGGTCAGGGTCCCGAAAACTTTATCGGTTCGTGAAGAGAACCAGCGAACCTTTTCCGCCCTCGCGCCGCCTCACGCTTGGATTCGGGCAATCGGCTGTCCGCGCGCAGGACTGCTGTAATTTGTAAGCTATTTCACAGCTTTAGCCGGAAGTTTGCGGTTAAATCCCGGCTCGGGACCGCAGGGAAATAGAGGCAAGTAGAGTGATGTCGATCGATACCACGAACACGTTGCTCAATACCCATCTTGGCCGATATCCCACCTCATGATACCGTTGACAAAGTCCAAACTACAGGAGTCGCGAGACAGCGGCCCGGAGCTGGCCCGGCAGGAAGGCGCGGCCGAAGCACCGTGCGCAAGCACGATATGGTTTCGCCAGGCTTTATCCAGTGATATGCATAAGCATTCATTTGGATACCTTAAGAATTTTAACCATCGTGCGGTGAGCCGCCCGTGAACTTTGTCGATAAATTCGACGGCTTGTTGCCGAACACGGACGCCTATGCCCGTGGCGGGTCGGTTCATGTCGACAGCGTCGCCACCCACGCGCCGCCCGGCGCGATCACGGTCGACGACGGGCAATTGCTGTTCACCGGCGACTTCAAACGGACCGGGCTCGACCTCGTCATCTCGAAGGACGACCGGGAACTCGTTCTGCATGACTATTTCAAGGGCGAGAACCGCGCGGCGTTGGCGTCGCCTGAAGGCGCGCATCTCACCGGCGACCTCGTCAACGCGCTCACCGGTTACACCCAGTACGCGCAGGCCGGCGGCGCCGCGGAACCGGCCAAGGTCATCGGCCACGTCACCAAGCTGACCGGCAGCGCCACAGCCATTCGCAATGGCGTCGCGGTCGTCCTGAACCAGGGCGACAACGTCAACAAGGGCGACGTGGTGCAGTCCGGCGGCGACTCGACGCTCGGCATCACCTTCATCGATGGCACCGTGTTCGGTCTCGGACCGAACGCCAAGATGGTGTTGAACGAGATGATCTACGACCCGAACGGGTCGAGCAATTCGTCGCTGATGAGCCTGGTTTCGGGCACAATCTCGTTCGTTGCCGGTGCGACCGCCAAGCACGGCGACATGAAGGTCGACACGCCGGTCGCGACCATGGGCATCCGCGGCACCGCGGTGCTGGTCGAGATCGATTTCGACGTGCAGGGCACCGGCGGCGTCCCGCCAGCCAAATTCCAGGTGCTGGTCGAACCCGATGGCACCACGGGCTCGTACATCCTGTTCGACAAGACGACGCTCAATCCGATCGCGACCGTCGATCAGGCCGGCACCCAGACCATCGTCAACGGCCAGGGCAGCGTCAGCTTCGTCTCGTCGGCGCAACTTTCGACCGATGCGCAGAAGCTCATTTCGGACGTCTTCGCGCTGAAGTTCACCGACAATTCGAATCCCAACACCAAGCTCACGACGAACTTCACTGACAGTGTCATCCCGGTCACGATCGGTTTCAAGCTCGCTGGCGGCGACATTGTCGTGCCGACAACCATGCTGCTGTCGATCTCCGGCATCACCATCCCGCAGGCCGTTGCCGCAGGGTCCCAGCACGTCGCCGGGCCGCCGAAAGTCTTGACGCAGAATGCGGAGTTCACCGAGCAGCCCGGGGTGACCCATAGCGGGGTGCCCGACACTGTGACGGGCGGGATCTCGTGGGTGGACGTCAATCTCGGCGACACGCCGACTGCGACGGCTTATTTCAGCGCGTTCGGCTACCACGACGCCAGCGGCAACGACGTCGCCTCGTCGCTCACGGCGGCGCAACTGGCGGCCGTCAAGGCCGTTGAGATCCCGCTGCTGCTGGATTCCAATCCGCTGAACAGCAATTTCGGCTCGGCAAGGTGGACGTACAGCCTGGCCGACGGCGCCTTCGACTTCCTGGCCGCCGGCGAAACCCTGACGCTGACCTACACCGTGCGCGTCGACAACAATTTCGCGCTGAGCAACGAGACCGGGTACAACACGATCACCATCACGATCAACGGTACCAATGACACGCCGGTCGTGACGTCCTCGGCACAGGTCGGTTCGATCGTCGAGCAGCCATGGACGACGAACTCCGCCGTTCCAGATACGGCGCACGGCACGGTGACATTTACCGACGTCGATCTGACCGACACCCACTCCGTCACCATCACCGGCGTCACCGAGGCCGGTGTCACCACGGGGCTCGCCAGCGAGGCCACCGTGCTGAGCTGGCTGTCGCTGGGGGCGCTGGTCGATTCGACCGACGGCATGACGGGATCGCGCTCCTGGACGTTCTCGGCCGCCGACAGGTATTTCGACTATCTCGCCGTGGGCGAGACGCTGACGCTGACCTACACGGTCCAGATCGACGATCATCATGGCGGCGTCGTCACGCTCCCTGTCACCATCACGATCGCCGGAACCGACGACAAGCCGGTGATCACTTCGCCAACCCAGGCGGCGGCCATCACCGAAATTCCCGACATGACCGGCTCGCTGACGCATGATGTCGCGTCCGGCAAAGTGACTTTCACCGATGCCGATCTCAGCGACACCCATGCGGTGACCATCATCGGCGTAGCCGAGGCCGGCGCGACCACGGGCCTGACCGAGGACGAGTCCACCATCCTGAACTGGCTCTCGCTCGGCACGTTGACCGACGCGACGGGCGGCGTGACGGGAGCGTCGACCTGGACGTTCTCGGCGGCGGACAAGAATTTCGACTATCTCGCCGCGGGCGAGACGCTGACTCTGACCTACACGATCCAGATCGACGACCATCATGGCGGCGTCGTCACCCAGCCGATCACCATCACGATCGATGGTTCAAACGACGCGCCGACGCTCGCCAACGTTCTTGCCGGAACGCTGGTCGATACCGCGGCCAACGACACGTTCAGCCCGCTTACCGGCACGCTCCACGGCAATGATGTCGACCATGGCGAAACCGCGACGTTGACCTATGCCGCGCTCAATTCGAGCCATCTCGCGGTCAACACGCCGATCGCGGGTCTCTATGGCTCGCTCACCGTGCATGCGGACGGCACCTACACCTACGTTCCCGACTCGGCTGCGATCAACGCGTTGGGCGAGGGGACCTTCGCCGATACGTTCAATGTCGAGACGATCGATGCGCATGGCGCCGTCGGGGTCGCGACGCTGACCGTCGACGTGATCGGTGCCAATGACGCGCCCATTATCCATCCCGACAATATCGGCCTCGTCCAGAATCCGGACGGGACCGAAACGATCACCGGCCTGACGGTCACGGACGCCGATGCGGCGGCCAGCGAGATATTCACCCTGGCCGCGTCGACGCCGCCTGGTTCCGGCAACAGCGTGACGCCGACGACGTTGCTCGGCCATCTCTCCGATATCAACACGGCACTTGGGTCGACGGGTCTTACCTTCAACGACCCCGGCCATACGCCGCTGGTGACCGACCAGATCGCGCTCACGGTGACCGACGGCCATGGCGCGAGCGATACGCTCAATCTGATCTTCAACCTGACGACATCAGGGCCGAACATCGCGCTGCAGGGGACCGCCGGCAATGACGTGATTTTCGCGACCAGCCATGCCAACACGCTGACCGGTGGCGGGGGCGCCGATCAGTTCGTGTTCAGAGCCGACACCGGCAACGACACGATCACCGATTTCAAGCCTGGCGTCGACAAGATCAACCTATTCGATTATTCGCCCTTCGTCGCCGGCGATGCTGATTCGTTCAACGCCTGGCTGAACAATGCCGCCGTCGAACAGCTCGCCAGCGGCACGCTGATCCACCTCGATGCCAACGATTCGATCATGCTGACGAACGTCAATCGATCGAACCTGCACATCAATGATTTCATCCTGCATCCCGGCGGCATCGCTTGATGGCGGCCGTGCCGGCGGTCGCGAAAGTCCGCGCGTGATCGGCTCGCGCCACCGTGATATCCAGACCGCATGAAACGGCTGTGGGCGATACGAAGGTGGTTCGGACGGCGCTTCGGTTATGCGCGGCTGGCTTGCGTAGCGCTCCTGATTGGCGTGGCCGCGCTGCGCGCCGCGGACCCGGCTCCGGTTCAGGAGATTCGTGTCAGGACGTTTGACACCTTCCAGGTGCTTCAACCCCGCATCAAGGCGGCGCGCCCCGTCACCATCGTCGATATCGACGAGAGGAGCCTCGCCGATCCGCGGCTTGGGCAATGGCCGTGGCCGCGCACACGGATCGCTGACATCGTGATCAACCTCACCCGGCTGGGCGCCGTGGTGATCGCGTTCGACGCGGTGTTCTCCGAGCCGGACCGTCTCAATCCCGACATCGCGGCCGACACCTTCAGCAGCCTCGACGAGGAAATGCGCGCCAGGCTGCGGCAGCTGCCGAGCAACGACAGCATCCTGGCCGACGCCATCAAGAGCTCGCGCGTGGTGCTCGGTGAATCCGGTGGCCCCAACGTCCGCGCCGACCTCAACGAAAAGCTGCCGGTGACCGGACTTGCGATGCTCGGCGAGGAGCCGCAGCGCTTCATGTTCCAGTTTCCGGGACTGTTGCGCAACGTGCCGGTGCTCGAGGAGGCGGCGGCCGGACGTGGCCTGTTCACGATCAAGCCGGAGCGCGACGGCATCGTCCGGCGCGTGCCGATGATCATGGTCGCCCAGGGCATCACGATGCCGTCGCTGACCTTCGAGATGCTGCGGGTCGCGAGCGGCTCGGGCACCATCCTGATCAAGGCCGATGAGGCAGGCATCCAGAGCCTCGGCGTCAAGGGTTTTGCGATCCCGACCGATCGCAATGGCCAGCTCTGGATCCATTACGCGCCGCGCGATCCCTCGATCTATGTTTCGGCCATCGACGTGCTGGAGGGACGCGTCGCGCCGGACAAGATCGCCGGCAAGCTGATCCTGATCGGCACCTCCTCGATCGGGCTGAACGACATCAAGACGACGCCGGTGACGCCGGCAATGCCCGGCGTCGAGGTTCATGCCCAGGTGCTGGAGAGCGCGCTGACCGGCGACGTCGTCTCGCAGCCGAATTACGGCATCAGCATCGAGTTCCTCGCCGCGCTGATCATGGGCCTGCTGGTGATCGCCTTCGCTCCCAAATTCGGCCCGGTGACGCTGGTGGCGGTCGGCGGGCTGTTCGCCTCGGTGCTGATCGGCACCTCCTGGTACTTCTATGTCCAGCATCGGCTGCTGATCGACTTCACCTACCCGCTGATGTCGACCACGGCGATCTACCTCACGCTGATCTTCTCCGCTTTTGTGCGTGAGCAGCAGCAGCGCCGGCAGATCAGGTCGCAGTTCGTGCAGTACATGTCGCCCGCGCTGGTCGAGCAGCTGGCGCAATCGCCGGAACGGCTGGTGCTCGGCGGTGAGGAGCGCGAGATGACCATCATGTTCTCGGACATGCGCGGCTTCACCTCGATCTCGGAGACCTACAAAAGAGATCCGCAGGGCCTCACGGCGCTGATGAATCGCTTTCTCACCCCGCTTTCCAACGCGATCCTCGCTCGCAAGGGCACGATCGACAAATATATGGGCGACGCCATCATGGCGTTCTGGAATGCGCCGCTCGACGACAAGCAGCACCAGCTCAACGCCTGCGACGCCGCGCTCGACATGCTGGAGCGCATCGGCGACCTCAACCGCGAACGCGAGCAGGAGGCGCGGGATGGCGGACATGTCTATGTGCCGCTCAACATCGGCGTCGGTCTCAACACCGGCACCTGCGTGGTCGGCAATATGGGCTCCGACGTACGCTTCGACTATTCGGTGTTCGGCGACAGCGTCAACCTCGCCTCCCGGCTGGAGGGGCAATCCAAGGAGTACGGCTTTCCGATCATCGTAGGATCGAAGACCGCGCTCGCGGTGAAAGAGAAATTCGCGATCCTCGAGCTCGACTTCATCATGGTCAAGGGCAAGAAGGAGCCCGAGGTGATCTACGCGATCGCCGGTCGCGAAGACGTGGCGAACTCCGGTCGCTTCCAGCGGCTCCGCAACCTGACCATCGAGATGCTCGCCTGCTACCGCAGCCGCGATTGGGACGGCGCGCTCGCCGCGATCGAGCGCGGGCGCAAGACCGATGAGGCGCACACGCTACGATATCTCTACAGTCTCTACGAGGCGCGGATTCGCGCCTTCCAGACCGAGCCGCCGCCGGACGACTGGGACGGCGCGTTCGCGCTGACGACGAAATAGTTGCCACACATCCGATGTCGTCCCGGCCTGGTGCGCAATTGCGCACGAGGGCCGGGACCCATACGCCGCGGCCGACGCAGAAGGCAATCGACCAGACGGTTTTCTCACAACACCCATTCGTGGTTATCGGTCGCGGCCCTCGCCGGAACGACGGCAGAGAAGGTCACTCCAACCCGATCTGCGTCAGATCCTGGAACCAGTGCTGCGCCTGCACGAAGGTCTTCACCTTCGGCGACAGCGCATGCGGATTGGTGTCGTGCACCACCCACACCAGCGCGGCATCGTCGACGATCAGCGCATGTGCCTGCGCCAGCAGCTCGTCCTGTTTGGCAGTGTCGAAGGTCCGCTTGGCTTCGTCGATCAGCGCGTCGACCTTCGGGTTCTTGTAGCCGCCCCAATTGACGCCGACCGGCGCGACCTGGCTGGAATGGAAAAAGCGCACGATGGCGTAGAGCGGGTCCGACGTGACGTAGGCGATGTTGTTGGCGGTGATGCCGGCATTCATCTCGTCCGCAGCACCCTTGCGCCAATGCGTATAGAGCGTCTCGAGCTCGACCACCTTGAAGTCGATATCGATGCCGATCTCCTTGAAGCTTTGTTGCAGGAATTCGTTCATCGGCAGCGACAGCATCTGCCCGGTGCCGCCCTGGGCGATGATGAAGGTGGTCTTCAGCGGCTTGTCCTTGGAGTAGCCGGCTTCCTCGACCAGCTTCTTCGCGGCGGCGAGGTCATATTTAAGCTCGAAGGTCGGCTTGCCGAACCACGGACTCGACGGGTCGACCTGGCCGCTGGCGGGCTTGGCCAGCCCGTTCATCAGGCCGACGACCGCATCGCGGTCGATCGCGAGATTGAGCGCCTTGCGCAGGCGAATGTCGGTCCAGGGGGAGCCCGGCAGCACGCTCAGATGATAATTCCAGACATGCGGCGTCACGTTGTCGACAATCCTCATGCCGGCGGCCTTGAGCTGCGGCACGGCGTCCGGTGCCGGCGTCTCGATCAGGTCGACCTGGCCGGCCAATAGGGCATTGGTGCGGGTCAACGCTTCCGGCATCGGGATCAGGATCATCTTGTCGACCTTGGCGAGCCGCTTCTTGTCCCAATAGTCCGGGTTCTTCGTCAGCTCGGCTAACTCGCGCGGCACGAGCTTGGTCAGCTTGAACGGGCCGGTGCCGGAGGGCTGACTCGCGAACTTGTCCCAATCCTTGCCGAGCTTGTCATATTGCGCGGGGCTCGAGACCAGGAACCAGAGCATCTGATAGGGAAAGAAGGAGTCGACCGTCTTGGTCGTGATCTCGATCGTGGAATCGTCGATCTTGGCATAGCTCGCAATCGAAGGCAGGCGGGTCTTGACCTGTGCGCTCTGCCGCTTGTCGAATTGCGGTGCCTTGTCATTCAGCACCTTGTCGAGATTCCAGATCACCGCATCGGCGTTGAAGTCGCTGCCGTCGTGAAACTTGACGCCCTTGCGCAGCGTGAAGCGCCACTTGGTCTTGTCGCTGTCGTCGACCTTCCATTCGGTGGCAAGTCCCGGCACCAGTTTGCCCGGCCGGTCGGCAACGTCCATCTCCCAGGCGACCAGCGGATCGTAGATCGTGTAGGCGGTGAACTGATAGGCGCCGGCGCCGCGATCCGGTTGGCCGGTTGTCAGCGGAATGTCGGCCATCGAAATGCCGTAGCGCACAATGGACTCCGCGTGCGCGGACCAGGAAGGCCAGCCCGTGATCAGGGCAAGCGCCACAGCCGCCGTCAGGATCGAATTGCGGGCACGCATATAAAGGCTCCGTTGGTAAGATGTCGGAGCCGAATGTTGCAAGCATGATGCCAGAATAGGCATCTTTGTGCGGTGCAGGCGCGAGATGGGAAGAAATGACGCGCCCGGCGGTTATTTGCTGAAGAACTATTCCCCTTGGCACAGGCATTGCATACGCTTGCCCAACAAATAATCACCAAAACGTCACCAGTCTCGAAGGGGTTGCTCAGATGCGTAACAGGAAGACCAATGCGGCAGCGATGATGCTGGCGCTCGCGATGGCCAATTGCCTGCCGGGGATCGCCAGCGCTGAGTCCGTGCTGCGTATTGGCATGACGGCTGCCGATATTCCGCGCACGCTCGGGCAGCCCGACCAGGGTTTCGAAGGCAATCGTTTCACTGGTTTGACGATGTATGACGCGCTGACGATGTGGGACCTGTCGTCGTCGGACAAGGCCAGCGCGATGATCCCGGGCCTCGCCACCGAGTGGAAGGTCGACGATGCCGACAAGACCAAGTGGGTTTTCAAGCTGCGTCCCGGCGTCACCTTTCATGATGGCTCGCCGTTCAATGCCGACGCGGTGGTCTGGAACGTCGACAAGGTTCTGAAGCAGGACGCGCCGCAATACGACGCGAGCCAGGTCGGCGTCACCGCTTCGCGCATGCCGACCTTGGTCTCGGCGCGCAAGATCGACGACATGACGGTGGAGCTGACTACGAAGGAGCCGGACAGCTTCCTGCCGATCAACCTCACCAACCTGTTCATGGCGAGCCCGGCCAAGTGGCAGCAGTTCTACGACAAGGCCGAAGGCGCCGACGCCAAGGCGAAGTCGCAGGCCGCATGGGCTGCGTTCGCCAAGGACGCCTCGGGCACCGGTCCCTGGAAGATGTCGAGCTTCACCCCGCGCGAGCGGCTCGAACTGGTGAAGAACGAGAATTACTGGGACAAGGCCCGCGTGCCGAAGACCGACAAGATGGTGCTGTTGCCGATGCCGGAGGCCAATGCGCGCACCGCCGCGCTGCTGTCCGGGCAAGTCAACTGGATCGAGGCGCCGGCGCCGGACGCGTTGCCCGAGATCAAGCAGCGCGGCTTCAACCTCTATTCCAACGAGGAGCCGCATGTCTGGCCGTGGCAGTTCTCCCGCGTCGAAGGCTCGCCCTGGAATGATATCCGCGTCCGCAAGGCCGCCAATCTCTGCATCGATCGCGAAGGGTTGCGTGACGGCTTGCTCGCGGGCCTGATGGTGCCGGCCACCGGCACCTTCGAGCCGGGTCATCCGTGGCGCGGCAACCCGACCTTCCAGATCAAGTATGACAAGCCGGCGGCGCAGAAGCTGATGCAGGAGGCGGGCTTCGGCCCAAACAAGAAGCTGACGGTCAAGATCCAGACCTCGGCGTCGGGATCGGGCCAGATGCTGCCGTTGCCGATGAACGAATATCTGCAACAGGCTTTGGCGGAGTGCTACTTCGATGTGCAGCTCGATGTCATCGAGTGGAACACGCTGTTCACCAACTGGCGGCGCGGTGCCAACGACGCGTCGGCCAACGGCAGCAACGCGATCAACGTCACCTACGCGGCGATGGATCCGTTCTTCGCGCTGGTGCGCTTCCTGCAATCGGGCATGGCGCCGCCGGTCTCGAACAATTGGGGCTTCAACAACAATCCCAAATTCGATGAGCTGGTGAAAAAGGCCCGCCAGACCTTCGAACCGGCGGCGCGCGATGCGGCGCTCGCGGAGCTACATGCGGCGTCCGTCGATGATGCAACCTTCCTGTTCGTCGCCCACGACGTCGCGCCACGGGCGATGAGCCCGAAGATCAAGGGCTTCGTGCAGCCGAAGAGTTGGTTCGTCGACTTCTCGCCGGTCACGGTCGCGCCGTGAACGACTAGCGACATACTCGGTGCGCCCTCTCCCCTTGTGGGAGAGGGTGGCTTCGCAGGAGCGAAGCCGGGTGAGGGGTTGTCTCCGCGGATGCTCCTCCTTGTCATGCGATGACTGTATCCGCGGGTAGAACCCCTCATCCGGCGCGCGCTATGCGCCACCTTCTCCCACAAGGGGAGAAGGAAGAGAGAACGCAAACGTGCTCGCCTATACGTCCAGACGGATCGTCTACGTCATTCCGATCGTGCTCAGCGTTGCGCTGGTGTGCTTCCTGCTGGTGCACATCACGCCCGGCGACCCGCTGGTTGCGGTGCTGCCGGCCGATGCCTCGCAGGAGCTCGCCGCGCAATTGCGCTCGGCCTACGGTTTCGATCGCCCGCTGCCGGTGCAATTCGGGCTGTGGCTGTGGCGTGCGATCCATGGTGATCTCGGCAACTCGATCGCGACCGGGCGTCCTGTGCTTTCGGAGGTGATGCGCGCGGTCGGCAACACCGTGATGCTGGCGATCGCGGCCGCGATGATCGGCTTCACGCTCGGCCTGCTGTTTGGCCTGATCGCCGGCTATTTCCGCGACACCTGGATCGACAAGGTCGCGACCTCGATCGCCATCGCCGGCGTGTCGCTGCCGCATTACTGGCTCGGCATGGTGCTGGTCATCATCTTCTCGGTGCAACTCAACTGGCTGCCCGCGGTCGGGGCAGGCCCCGGCGGCTCCGCAGCCTGGGCATGGGACTGGGAGCATCTGCGCTATCTGGTGCTGCCGGCGATCACCACCTCGGTGATCCCGATGGGCATCGTCACCCGCACGGTGCGCGCGCTGACCGGCGATATCCTGAGCCAGGATTTCGTCGAGGCGCTGCGCGCGAAAGGCCTGCGCGAGACCGAAGTATTCCGCCACGTCATCAAGAACGCGGCGCCGACCGCGCTCGCCGTGATGGGCCTGCAACTCGGCTACATGCTCGGCGGCTCGATCCTGATCGAGACCGTGTTTTCCTGGCCCGGCTCAGGCCTGCTGCTGAACTCGGCGATCTTCCAGCGCGATCTGCCGCTGCTGCAGGGCACGATCCTGGTGCTGGCACTGTTCTTCGTACTGCTCAATCTCCTGGTCGACATCGCGCAGGCCGCGATCGATCCGCGCATCAAGCGGAGTTAGAGCATGATCCGGAAAAGTGCAGACCGGTTCTTCGCGAAGATCATGCTCCAACCAAGAGCCTTCCGATGAGTGCGATGTCAGATACTGCATTGCAGGCCGCACCCGCGAGCAAGGCGCGCGGCTATTGGGCGACGGTCGGGCGACGGATCAGGCGCGACAAGGTGAGCATGGCGTGTGCCATCATCCTGCTGCTGATCTTTGCCTCGGCGCTGCTGGCGCCGTGGCTGCATCTCGCCGATCCCTATCAGGGCTCGATGATCCGCCGCCTCCGCCACATCGGCACGCCGGGCTATCCGCTCGGCGCCGACGAGCTCGGGCGCGACATGCTGGCGCGCCTGATCTATGGCGGGCGGCTGTCGCTGGTGATCGGCATCCTGCCGGTGATTCTCGCTTTCGTGATCGGCACCTCGCTCGGCCTCGTCGCGGGCTATGTCGGCGGCAAGCTCAACACCGCGATCATGCGCACCGTCGACGTGTTCTACGCCTTTCCCTCGGTGCTGTTGGCGATCGCGATCTCGGGCGCGCTCGGCGCCGGCATCACCAATTCGATCGTGTCGCTGACCATCGTGTTCGTGCCGCAGATCACCCGCGTCGCCGAAAGCGTCACCACCGGTGTCCGCAACATGGATTTCGTCGAGGCGGCGCGCGCCTCCGGCGCCGGTCCCTTCACCATCATGCGGGTCCACATGCTTGGCAATGTGCTCGGCCCGATCTTCGTCTACGCCACCGGCCTGATCTCGGTGTCGATGATCCTCGCCGCCGGTCTCTCGTTCCTCGGGCTGGGGACAAAACCTCCGGAGCCGGAATGGGGCCTGATGCTGAACACGCTGCGCACCGCGATCTATGTCAATCCATGGGTCGCGGCGCTGCCGGGCGCGATGATCTTCGCGGTCTCGATCTGCTTCAATCTGCTCAGCGACGGCATGCGCAGCGCCATGGACATCAGGAACTAACGATGAAAATGCTCGCGGCCTCTCTCCGCAACGACGGTCCACCTCTCCCCTTGTGGGAGCGGTCAGATCGCATCGTTAGATGCCATCTGGGTGAGGGGTTACGGCCTCCCGTGGGACCTAGGGCCCTCACCCTGCGCTGCGCGCCGACCTCTCCCCGGTGGGGAGAGGTGATCCCAGCGTGCTCGACATGATCGACACAATAACCTCCATCGACATGCTGGAGCCGGTCGCCGACCTCGGCGGTGCCGCGCAGCCGCTGCTGCAGGTCAACGGGCTGACCAAGCATTTCCCGGTGCGCGGCGGGCTGTTCAGCCCGCGCAAGACCGTGCGCGCCGTCGACGACGTCACCTTCGCCGTCATGAAGGGAGAGACCGTCGGCATCGTCGGTGAATCCGGTTGCGGCAAGTCGACCACGGCGCGGCTGCTGATGCACCTGATGCCCCGCGATGGCGGCGACATCATCTATGATGGTCGGCAGGTCGGCCCGTCGCTCTCGCTGCGCGATCTGCGTCGTGGCGTGCAGATGGTGTTCCAGGACAGCTACGCCTCGCTCAATCCGCGCCTCACCATCGAGGAGTCGATCGCTTTCGGGCCCAAGGTCCACGGCATGGCCGATGAGACGGCGCGGGCGCTGGCGCGCGAGCTGCTCGGCAAGGTCGGTCTGCGGCCAGAGATTTTCGCCAATCGCTATCCGCATGAGGTGTCGGGCGGCCAGCGCCAGCGCGTCAACATCGCCCGCGCACTCGCGCTGTCGCCGCGGCTCGTGATTCTCGACGAGGCGGTCTCAGCGCTCGACAAATCGGTCGAGGCGCAGGTGCTCAATCTGCTTGCCGACCTGAAGCGCGAATTCGGGTTGACCTATCTCTTCATCAGCCACGATCTCAACGTCGTGCGCTATATCTCCGACCGCGTGCTGGTGATGTATCTCGGCGAGGTCGTCGAGCTTGGCCCGGTCGATGCGGTGTGGGATGCGCCGGCGCATCCCTATACCCGCGCGCTGCTGGCGGCGATGCCGTCATCGGATCCCGACAAGCGCACCGAGGTGCCGCCGATCTCGGGCGACCCGCCCAACCCGATCGATCCGCCATCGGGGTGCCGGTTTCACACCCGCTGTCCGTTTGCGGAGCCGCTCTGCGCAAACGACACGCCAAAACTCAGCGATCTCGATACAATGGGTCATCAAGCGGCATGCTATATGGCCATTCCTGGCTCGGGGCACAGCCGCGCGCCGGCAAAAGCAAAAGGAGAAAACGCGGCATGACCAGACCCACACCCAAGGATGTCAAGGTAATCGCGCACGTCGCCGACGTGCCCGCCGATGACGAGGTCGCGAACCGCATCGCCAGTTCGATCGGGCCGGCCTTCGACGGTTTTGCACCGATCGCCGGCACGCTGCC
>CALRXG020000013.1:0-30069 GCA_943372075.1 Bordetella parapertussis
ATGCTAAGTCCCAACGCAGGGACGGCACAACAGCAGTGCCGGTGCGCATGCTTGAGTTGAGTTGATGTCGCGTTTCACGATCCACGATCTGGCCGCCACCATCGACGCCCGCGCTGCGACGGGCGGCGAGGCGTCCTATACCCGCAAGCTGCTCGACAAGGGCGCGGAGCATTGCGCCAAGAAATTGGGCGAGGAGGCGGTCGAGACCGTGATCGCCGCGGTCGAGGATGACCGCGATCATCTCATCGCCGAAACCGCCGATCTGGTGTTTCACCTGCTGGTTCTGTTGAAATCACGCGGCGTGAAGCTGGAGGATGTCGAGGCTGCGCTGGAGAAGCGCACCGTGATGTCCGGACTGGAAGAGAAGGCATCGCGCAAGCGCGATTGATCACGGGGAGGGCCTCATGGACATCCGGGCACCAGATCAGCAATACAATCCCTACCGTACCTTCACGCGCCAGCAATGGTCGCATCTGCGCGACGATACGCCGATGACGCTGGAGCCGGGCGAGTTCGACCGCCTGCGTTCGATGCATGACCGCCTCGATTTGCAGGAGGTCGAGGACATCTACCTGCCGCTGTCGCGTCTGCTTTCGATCTATGTCGATGCGACCCAGCGGCTGTATTATTCGCAGCGCCAGTTCCTCAACATCCGCGATCGCAAGATGCCGTACATCGTCGGCGTCGCGGGCTCGGTTGCGGTCGGCAAGTCGACCACGGCCCGCGTGCTGCAGGCGCTCTTGGCGCGCTGGTCGCCGCGGCCTAAGGTCGACCTGATCACGACCGACGGTTTCCTGTTCCCGAATGCGGTGCTCGAGCGTCAGGGCATCATGCAGAAGAAGGGCTTTCCGGAAAGCTACGACCTGCCGACGCTGCTGTCGTTCCTCAGCGACATCAAGGCCGGACGGCGCCGCGTGCGCGCGCCGGTCTATTCGCATCTGACCTACGACATCGTGCCGAACAAATGGGTCGAGATCGACCAGCCGGACATCCTGATCGTCGAGGGCGTCAATGTGCTGCAAACCGGCCGGCTGCCGCGCGACGGCAAGGCGGTGCCGTTCGTGTCCGACTTCTTCGACTTCTCGGTCTATATCGACGCCGACGAAGCCGTGCTGCGCAACTGGTACATCAAGCGCTTCCTGGCGCTGCGCGATACCGCGTTCACCGATCCCCGTTCCTACTTCCACCGCTATGCGCTGCTGTCGGACGAGGAAGCCACCGCAACCGCGATCGCGATCTGGGAGCGCACCAACCTCGCCAATCTCGAGGACAACATCCTGCCGACCCGGCCGCGCGCGACCCTGATCCTGAAGAAGGGCGCCGACCACGTCGTGCAGTCGGTCGCGCTGCGGCGGCTGTAGGATCCGCCGTATCACCGCGAACGGGCCACAGTGAGTTTGTGGCTTACGCCGCGATATGCCGTGCGGCGGCCAGGGTCGCGAGCGCTTCTTCCAGCTTCTCGCGGTCGAGCGGCTTGATCAGAAAACCATCCATGCCGGCTTCGAAGCAGGCATAGCGGTCCTCCACCAGCGTGTTCGCGGTCAGTGCCAGGATCGGCGTCCGGCGGACGGCGTGGCCCGACAGCCCGCCGGCCTCCTGGGCGCGGATCTGCTTGGTGGTCTCGATGCCGTTGAGGCGCGGCATCTGGATATCCATCAACACGAGATCATAGGGCGTGCCCGCCGACGTCGCCGAGAGCCAGGATTCCATCGCCTGCTCGCCATTGGTGGTGATGACCACGTCGTGGCCGAGCCGGGTGAGCAGCGAGCGCATCAGGAGCGCGTTGATCTCGTTGTCTTCCGCGACCAGGATCGAAAGCCCTTTGTCCGGCGGCGCGGATGCCGGCGCGGTGGGCGCGGACTCGACTGCTGCCTCGATCGGAAGGCCTGACGTCACGGGGTTCGGCATCGCGAGGCTTGGCGCGGCGATGTCGGGTGACGCGGTCAGGCGTGCGGCGAGCGACGACGCGCGCAACGGCTTGACCAGATAGCCGGTAAGCATCGCTGCTTCGGAGGCCGCAAGGTCCTGCCGCGTCGCCGGCGTGACCATCACGATGCGATGGGCGGCGTGGATGCGGGCGGCGCTGGCAAATGCTTCCACCGCCGGCGTGCCGAGCGTGTGGTCGATCAGGACCGCATGCCAGTTCCGTTCCGGCAGCAGCGCCTCGGCGACACTGGCATCCGACACGATGCAGGTCTGCGCGCCCCAGCGCTGCAACCGTCGCGAGATCAGCGAGACCTCTATGCTGTGCGGCGCGACCAGCATGATCGGCTGGCCGGCGAGATCGGGTGCGGTGAAGCCGCTGGCCTCGCCGGTGTCGGCGGCGGCGAGCGGGATCGACACCTCGAAGGTCGAGCCCGCGCCCGGCGTACTCGCAAGCGCGATCCGGCCGCCCATGCGCTTGACGATGCGGTCGCTGATCGAGAGGCCGAGGCCGGTGCCGCCATAGCTGCGCGCGATGCGGTCGTCGGCCTGCTCGAACTCGCGGAAGATGCGCTGCTGCGCCTCCGGTGCGATGCCGATGCCGGTGTCACGGACCAGGAAGCTGATCTCGTTCGGCCAGATCCCGGGCTCGACGATCAGCGCCACGCCGCCGGTCGCGGTGAACTTGATGGCGTTGCCGGCGAGATTGAGCAGCACCTGGCGCAGCCGCGCCGCGTCGCCGGTCACTTGCAGCGGCAGCCGCTCGTCGACATAGGCCGCGATCTCGATGCCCTTGGCCTGCGCGCGCGGCGCCAGCAGCTCGGTGATGTCCTCGATCAGGCCTGACAGCGCAAAGGCGCGGTGCTCGAGATCGATCTTGCCGGCTTCGATCTTGGAATAGTCGAGCAGCTCCTCGATCAGCGCCAGCAGTGCATCGCCTGACGTCTTGACCGCCTTGACATAGGTCGTCTGCTCCGGCGTCAGCTGGGTGTCCATCAGCAGGCCGCTCATGCCGATGATGCCGTTCAGCGGGGTGCGGATCTCGTGGCTCGCCATCGCGAGGAAGCGCGACTTGGCGCGGTTGGCGGCGTCGGCCTGATCGCGCGCCTCAGTCAGTGCGCGTTCGCTCTCGGTACGGTCGGTAACGTCGCGGCCGACGCTCTGCATCTCCGCCGGCGCGCCGGCATCGTTGCGCACCAGGCCCTCGCGCCAGGCGATCCAGCGCGGCCCGAACGGTCCGTCGATCTTCTGGTCGTAGACCCGCGTGCCGTTGGATTCGAGCGCGGTGTCGCCCTGTTCGAGCACCTTCAGCGTCGCGGTGCTGCCGATCAGTTCGCTGCGCGAAAGCTGCGCCAGCTCGCAATAGGCGTCGTTGGCGTAGGTGATCAGGCCGTCGAGATCGCGCAGCACGATGACGTCGTCCTGGGCCTCGAACAGCGTGCTGGCGCGCTGTTCCGCCTCCTGCAGCTCCCAATTGCGGTCGGCCATCGCTTCATTGTGCTGGGCGATGGTGCGCAGCCGCGCGCGCATCAGCCGCAGGCGGATGCCGAGCGTCACGATCCAGAGGCAGGCGAGCGCGAACAGGAAGCTGACACCGATCGCGAAGGCGTTGGGATCGTAGCCGCTCTGTTGCGAGAGCGCGCCCGAGATGAATCCGAACGCGCCGCCGAATGCGATGGAGAAGATCGTGAAGGAACGGATGATCGTCGCGACCCAGGAGTGGCGCCGCAGGAAGCGGCGAAGGCGCAACTTGATCCGGAAGAAACGCCCCATCAATCGTGGCCCTGAGACAGCGAGATTCGCCGATGAAAATGCGTCGGTCACCTTGCAAAGTGCTTGAAGTTGGTGGCCGTTTCGCGTTGCCCTGACAACAGGGTTAGCGCGAGGTTAACTCCGCCACGATGCGGTTCGAGACGGGTGTGTCGGGCTCGATCGAAGCGGCCTCGAGACGGCGATGGCCGCCGCGGGCGCTGACGATCAGGGCCGCGGCATCGCGCGCCGAAAACGTCTTCGACTGCACGAAGACGCGGTAGTCGAACGGACCGTCATGCGAGAGATAGATGACGGGGCCTGCCGCGGTGGGTTCGCTGGAAATCCCGATCAGCTGCGGCACCGCGTTGCTCTCGCAGCCGCCGGCCTCGGCATCGTCGATGTCGTCGATCACGGTGAAGTCGGCGGCATCGGCGCTGTCGGCAATCCGGACCCGGACGGTGGCGAGGCTCGGGTTGTCGGTGAAGCTGACGTGAAGCTGGGCCTGCCAAGGGATCGATGCGATCTGCATCGTGGCGCCGCCGACCTCGATGCAGGGCCGGGGACCCGGCAGCAACTCGGCGCGGGCAAGAACCGCGGCCACGGCAAGGGGGACCACCGAGGCCAAAACCTTCATACGCAACATGACACAACTCGCTCGACCCAAGCATGCCGCGGACCGCGGTGCTTATGGTTTGCGGAGCGTAAATGAGAGTGGTTACCGTCACGTTGACGCGTGCGATTCAACCACGAATCGGGACAGGCTTGGGTTCGCCTCACGCCGCGCGGCGCAGATCGTCGGCCAATGCACGATAGGACAGCGCTTCGGCGAGGTGCAGCCGGCCGATCGTATCCGTGCCGTCGAGATCGGCGAGCGTGCGCGCCACCCGCAGCACGCGGTGATAGCCACGCGCGGTGAGGCGCATATTGTCCGCTGCCTCGCGCAGCAGCTTCTGGCCCTGCGCATCCGGCTGCGCGATGGTCTCGAGCAGCGCGCTCGGGGCTTCCGCATTGGTGCGGACATGCGGCATGCCGGCCGCGGCATAGCGCGCGAGCTGGATGTCGCGCGCGGCCGCGACACGTTTGGCGACCTCGGCCGAGCCTTCCGCCGGCGGCGGCAGGATCAGGTCCGCCGCGGTCACGGCGGGCACCTCGATCCGGAGATCGATGCGGTCCATCAGCGGGCCGGAGATCCGCATCTGGTAGTCGGCGGTGCAGCGGTCGACAGGTGCGCGCCTGCAGGAATAGCCGGGCTCATAGGCGTGGCCGCAGCGGCACGGGTTCATCGCCGCCACCAGCATGAAGCGCGCCGGATAGGTGACGCGATGGTTGGCCCGGCTCACCGAAACCTCGCCGTTCTCCACCGGCTGGCGCAGCGAATCCAGCACGCGCGGGTCGAACTCCGGCAATTCGTCGAGGAACAGCACGCCCTGATGCGCGAGCGAGATCTCGCCCGGCTTGGCGCGCATGCCGCCGCCGGTCAGCGCCGCCATGCTGGCGGAATGATGCGGGCTGCGGAACGGACGCCGCGCGGTCAGCGCGCCGTCGCGGATCTCGCCGGCGACCGAGGCGATCATCGAGACCTCGAGCAGCTCGGACGGCGACAGCGGCGGCAGGATCGAGGGCAGCCGCGCCGCCAGCATCGATTTGCCGGCGCCGGGCGAGCCGATCATCAGCAGATGGTGCCCGCCGGCGGCCGCGATTTCGAGCGCGCGTTTCGCGCTCTCCTGGCCCTTGATGTCGCGCAAATCGAGCAGCGCGTCCTCGCGCGCCTCGTTCTGGTCTTGCACCTTCGGCTGCGGGCGCGACAGCAGCTGCGTGCCCTTGAAGTGGTTGGCGATCTGGATCAGCGAGTGCGCCGCGATGATCTGGATGTCAGGGCTCGCCCAGGCCGCCTCCGAGCCGCAGGCGGCCGGGCAGATCAGCCCCTCGTCGCGCGAATTGGCGCCGATCGCGGCGGGCAGCACGCCTGCGACGGCGGCGATCGAGCCGTCGAGCCCGAGCTCGCCGAGCACGGTGAAGCCGCTCAGCGCATCCGGCGGGATCGCCCCGATCGCCGCCATCAGGCCGAGCGCGATCGGCAGGTCGTAATGGCTGCCTTCCTTGGGCAGGTCGGCCGGCGCCAGGTTGACGGTGATGCGGCGGGCCGGCAGCGCGAGGCCGGAAGCGATCAGCGCCGAGCGCACCCGCTCGCGCGCCTCCGACACCGCCTTGTCGGGCAGGCCGACGATCGCAAACGCCGGCAGTCCCGGCGCGACCTGCACCTGCACGTCGACCGCACGGGCCTCGATCCCCTCGAATGCGACGGTGGAAACCCGCTGGACCATGCTGCCCCTGTCTTCCGCCACCCAAGGTAGCGGAGCGGGCCCTCCAGCGCAAGAACATTAAGAGAACATCCGGGGGCGACACGGCGCCGCCCCCGGATGTCGCGCGGTCACAGCGTCATCTGCATCGGCTCGGGATAATAGTGGTAGCCCTCGCCGGCCTTGGCGACGTGGCCGTAGCCCGGCCAGGCGAAGTGATAGGACATGACAGGTGTCTTGTTCGCGGCCAGCGTCTCCAGCAGCTTGACCCGCGAGGCCGCCGCCTGCTTCGGATCGGTGTCGTAGGAGAATTCCATCCGCGGCCGCTCCAGCAGCAGCACCGCGTGATGCGAGAGGTCGCCGAGGAAGGCGAACGACTTGCCGCCCGAACTCACCATGAAGATGGTGTGGCCCACGGTGTGGCCGGGCGCCGCGATCGCCTGGACGCCGGGCAGGAATTCCTGGCCGTCCTTGAAGAACACGATGCGGTCGCGCACCGGCAGCAGGTTCTTGCGGGCGTGCACGACAAAGTCCTTCAACGGACTGCCCATCTTGCCTTCGTCGGTCCAGAAATCGAGATCGCTCTGCGCGATGTAGTACTGCGCATTCGGGAACAGCGGCTTGTTGTCGGCATCGACGATGCCACCGATGTGGTCGATATGCGCGTGCGACAAAACGACGGCGTCGATGTCCTCCGGCTTGATGCCGGCTTCCTTCATGCTCTTCTGCTGCCGACCGGTGGTCGGACCGAACGCCTGCGAAGTGCCCATGCCGGTATCGAACAGGATCAGTCTGTCGCCCATGTTGACGATCGGCGAGTTCTGCTCGAGCACGACATTGTCGGGCGAGAGGAAGTTGTCGGACAGCATCTTCTTCACCTCTTCCTTCGGCACGCCGGTGAAGGTGCCGGAGGGATCGCCGAGCGGAAGCGGGCCGTCGGAGACGACGGTCACTTCGGCGTCGCCGAGCACGAAGCGGTGCCAATAGGGAGTCTGTGTGCCGAGTTTCGGCGCGCGCGCCTGCGCGGTGCCGCCGAGAATTGTGCTGGCGCCGAGACCGGCGCCGAGCGCGAGCAAGGATCGTCGTGAGACATTGAGCGTCATAACGTTCTTCCTCCACAATTTTTATGAGATTGTCGCGTTGTCGCCCGCGTTGGCCCGCCGCTTGACCTGACGCAGGCAACAGGATGCTGCCCGTGCCGGCGCAAGCTGGCAAGTAGAATAAGGCGAACGAACGCGCGGTTGAAATCTAGGCGGATTTCAACCGGCATGTGCGGCGCACAAGGCAGGGGTTATTTGGCAGCGCGCCGTGCCCGGATGGCATCCCAGACGGCAACATCGGCGTTCCGGTGGCGACCGCGTCCGAAAAACTGCGACAGAGGGCTGCCCATCCCCATGATCGTCGATCCATAGCTTTCCTCGATCTCGACCTGGTAGCGACGGCTCACTGTCTCCTGCAACGAGGCCGCGACCTT
This sequence comes from Bordetella parapertussis, assembly GCA_943372075.1. GTDB lineage: Bacteria > Pseudomonadota > Alphaproteobacteria > Rhizobiales > Xanthobacteraceae > Bradyrhizobium. Next base: position 7,450 of record CALRXG020000013.1, read on the forward strand.
CACGCGAGATCGACCCGCGTCCATGGTGCTCAGTCTTTCCCACTGCAGTGTCTTGTCGAACGCGTCCTTGAGCTCCTCATCGGTCCAGGGCGAGGACGAACTCTCGCCAAGCTCCGGATTCAGGCAGCGTTTCGGCGGCAACTTGTTCTTGAGCAGGGCGGTCAGAAGGTGCTGGACGATTTCTCGATCCTGATCGACCGTGAACTCGGCGGCTTTGAAGCTCGGCAGGATCTCGTTGACGATGGATAGGATCGCTTCCTCCTTGCAATTTGCGACCATGGACTCGGCGCCGTCATGAAACATTCTCTGAGGGATCGGCTCACGCGTCGCGACCCAATCCCTCAGTGCTGCGAATTTTGGATCGCCGATCTCGTCGCAAATGACAGAGCCCTCGAAGCACGAGGCAATGTACTCGTAAATGCACCAGCCGCGCGTGGCGTAATCCGGGTGATCCAGCACGACAACGTTGCGAATGAGCTCGCCCATGTCCTTCAGGACCATCTTGAGGTCGTTGGCCTCCGGTTCGCTCATCGGCTGCTGCGGAAACGACGTGTAGTCGTAGATAATGAAGCAGTCCTTCAGGGCCTGAAGCTTGTGTAGCTGGCTTCCGACAGGATCAGGGTGCCCGGTGGCCTCCCATCGGTGCGAAATGAACAGGACGGGATGTGCAAATCGGCTGCTTGCAATCTCGTCGATGGCCTGGTTTTCCGAGGCGCTGAACCTGGAAACCTTCCCTTGCAGGGCGTCGAGCTCCTCGCGGTGCCGGACTCGCGTCGGACATTGGTATCTGACCGTTACCTTCCTGGTCAGCCATCCGGAGCGAACGACGAGATGTCCGTCAATGACCTCGCCCTCGTCGGCGCCGGCGACCGTCTGCTCGTATTTTGGAGGCTGCAGAGCGATCTTGCGAACTTTGCGCCAGAACGACGGTGCGACAGCAACGGACAGATGTTCATATGCTGTGAGATCGCCGCGATCGAGTTCGATCAATTTACCAAGCGTCGCGATGGCATCGCGGTGGTCGTGCTTCAGCTTCTCTATTCGGCCGTGTCCGCGTTCGTATTGGTCGAGCTGAATGCCTTGGAAGTCCTGATATCTCGGGAAGGCCGTCAATCCGGAGAGCTCGTCGGCGTGGATCAGCTTCACGACCGAACGGAAGTCCCGCTTCGCGGGCGCGGCTTCCGTCTCCGGCGCAGGGGCGGGCTGGCTGCCAGCCCCCAATAACAAGTTGAACACCCCTGATACGAGCTTGCCGAGTTCCGATGCCATGGGGTGCGGCCTGACGGACGCGGAGACTCTAGCTCCGCTTCTTCTCGATGGTATCCCAGATCATCGCTGCGACGTCGGGACCATTGAGCCGTTGAATGGCGCGGATGCCGGTCGGCGAGGTGACGTTGATCTCGGTGAGGTTGCCGTCGATCACGTCGATGCCGACGAACAGCAGGCCGCGCTCGCGCAGCGCCGGTCCGAGCGTGGCGCAGATTTCGCGCTCGCGATCCGACAGCTCGGTCGCCTTGGCCGCGCCGCCGCGCACCATGTTGGAGCGCAGATCGTCGGCTGCCGGCACGCGGTTGACGGCGCCGGCGAACTCGCCGTCGACCAGGATGATGCGCTTGTCGCCATGCTTCACCTCGGGGAGGAAGCGCTGGATCACCCAGGGCTCCTTGAAGGTGACCGAGAACATGTCGAACAGCGAGCCGAAATTCATGTCCTGCGGCATCACGCGGAACACGGCGGCGCCGCCATGGCCGTGCAGCGGTTTCATGACCACGGCGCCGTGCTGGTCGCGGAAGGCGTTGATCTCGTCGAGGTCGCGCGAGATCAGGGTCGGCGGCATCAGCTGCGGGAAGTTCATCACGAACAGCTTTTCCGGCGCGTTGCGCACGCTGGCCGGATTGTTGACCACCAGCGTCTTCGGATGGATGCGTTCCAAAAAGTGCGTCGAGGTGATGTAGGCGAGGTCGAACGGCGGATCCTGCCGCAGCAGCACGACGTCGAAGCCGTTGAGCGCCTCGCGCTTCGCTTCACCCAGCGTGAAGTGATTGCCGACCTCGTCGCGCACGGTGAGCGGATGCACCGGCGCCACCAGTTCCTCGCCGCGCAGCGACAGCTTGTCGGGCGTGTAATAGGAGATGCCGTGGCCGCGCTTCTGCGCCTCGAGCAGCAGCGCAAAGGTGGAATCGCCGCGGATGTTGATGCGCGCGATAGGGTCCATCTGGACGGCGACGTTCAATTTCATAGGCGTGTCCCGCGAGGTCTGAGGTAACTTTAAGGGCTTGCGTCGAATGCCGCTAACAGATGGCGCGGCAGGCTCTTCGGCGCAATCAGCACGGCGTCGAATCTGAGGTCAAATTCGGCATGTTCGGGATGCGCCATCAGCCAGGCCTGGGCGGCGTTGACGATGCGCTGCTGCTGGCGTGGCGTCACCGCATAGGCGGCTTCATCGAGGCTGGCGCGGGCCTTGACCTCGACGAAGGCGATGAGATTGCGCTTGCGTGCGACGAGGTCGATCTCGCCATAGGGGGTGCGGAAGCGCCTTGCCAGGATGCGATAGCCCTTGGCGATCAGAAGCGCCGCGGCGCGGCTTTCGGCCGAGATGCCGGTGCGGAATGCGGCGACGCGCTCGGGCGAGGCGCTGTCAGTCTTGGCACTACCGGGCTTCGCCATCGCCGTCCCCGGTCGATTTCGCAAGCTCGAGCGCGCGGGCGTAGACCTCGCGGCGGGGGCGGCCCGACAGCTCGACTGCGTGGGCGACCGCATCCTTGACGCTGCCGCGGGCGAGTTGCGCGCGCAGGAGATCGTCGAGCGAATTCTCGTCCATCACTCCGGCATCGTCGGCCGGCGGCCCGATCACCAGCACGAACTCGCCGCGGGTCTCCAGGGCATCGGCGCTGGCCGCGAGCTCGGCGACCGGCGCGCGCTTGACCTCCTCGTGCAGCTTGGTCAGCTCGCGGCAGATCGCCGCATCACGCCCGGCCATGACCGCGGCGAGATCGCGCAGCGTGTCCTGCACGCGATTGCCCGATTCGAACATCACGAGCGTCGAATCGATCCGGGCGAGCTCGCTCAGCCTTGCGCGGCGCGCGTGCTCCTTGGCCGGCAGAAATCCCTCGAAGAAGAAGCGGTCGGTCGGCAGCGCCGCGACCGATAGCGCCGTCAGCACCGACGACGGTCCGGGCACTGCAATGACGGCATGCCCGGCGGCGCAGACCTCGCGCACCAGCTTGAATCCGGGATCGGAGATCAGCGGCGTGCCGGCGTCGGACACCAGTGCGATCGCGGCGCCCTGCGCCAGCCGTTCCAGGATCTTGGGCCGCGCCTGCGCCGCGTTGTGCTCGTGATAGAGTGCCAGCTCGGCACTGATCGCGTAACGTTCGGTCAGCCGGCGGGTGATCCTGGTGTCCTCGCAGGCGATGACGTCGACGCCGGCCAGCGTCTCCAGCGCGCGCAGGGTGATGTCGGCGAGATTTCCGATCGGGGTCGCGACCAGATGGAGGCCGGGTGCAGCCCTTGGCGCGGCCAGTTGCTGGCCGCCGATCGAAAAAGTCTTGGCCGCAGCGCCCGCCGTGGCGTCCGGATTGTGGAGGGAACTGGCTTTTGCGCGCATAATGCCAATCTAGAGGGATGGCAGCCCTTGCGCCACATCCGGATCGCTGTGGGCGGCCGGCTGCCGGCGAGAGAAATGGAAGCCGCGGCAACGGCGCCGCGGGGACATAATCCTTTTGTTTTAGTTAACTATTCGCCGACAATATGCCTGAATCCACCCGCCTCATCCGAGCCGGATGGAGTCCTGGCCGATCACGGTCGGCCAAGAGAAGAGAGACGATGGCAGGCCCGCATTACCGCACGTCACTGCCGTCGGGCACGACCCGGCGGACCGCGCTTGGCCTCCTTTTGGGCGCGCCGCTGTTGACGGCCTGTTCGGGCGTCCAGCAGAGCCTGAGCCAATTTACCAGCGGCAACCCCGAGGCTGGTCCGTCCGGCCCACCGCAACAACCGCAGGCGGTCGGCACCGGGCAGGTCAAGATCGGCCTGATCCTGCCGCTGTCAGCCGCCGGCAATGCCGGCCTCGCCGCCCAGTCGATGCGCAACGCGGCCGAAATGGCGCTGGCGGAATTCCAGAACCCGAACATCCAGCTCCTGATCAAGGACGATGGTGGCAGCCCGCAGGGCGCCGGGCAGGGGGCCCAACAGGCGTTGGCGGAAGGCGCGGAGATCATTCTGGGACCGCTGTTCGCGGCCTCGGTGCCGGCCGTCGCGCAGCTGACGCGGCCGCGCGGAACCTCGGTGATCGCGTTCTCCACAGATTCGAGCGTGGCCGGCCATGGAGTCTATCTGCTGAGCTTCCTGCCGGAGTCCGACATCAACCGGATCGTCGATTACTCCGCGGGCATCGGCAAGCGCTCGTTCGCCGCGATGGTGCCCGACAATGCCTATGGCAACGTGGTCGAGGCCGCGTTCAAGCAGGCGGCCGGCCGCAAGAACGGCCGCGTCGTCGCATTCGAGAAATATGGCGCCGATCGCGCGGCCGCGGCGCGGACGGTGGCACAGGCGCTTGGCCAGGCCGATGCGCTGTTGATTGCCGACGATGGCGATTCGGTGGTCGCGACCGCCGATGCGCTGACCGCGGCCGGCGCCAATCTGCGCAACATCCAGCTGCTCGGCACCGGGCTGTGGGACAATCCGCGGGTGTTTGCGAGCCCCGCTCTGCAGGGCGGCCTTTATGCGGCCCCCGATCCCTCCGGCTTCCGCAGCTTCGCCGGTCGCTACCGCGCCAAGTACGGCGGCGAACCGGTTCGCACCTCGACGCTGGCCTATGATGCGGTGGCGCTGATGGCGGCGCTGGCCCGCACCCAAGGGGCGCAGCGCTTCGCGCCGGAGACGCTGACCAATCCGTCCGGCTTTGCCGGCATCGATGGTCTGTTCCGCTTCCGCTCCGACGGCACCAATGAACGCGGCCTTGCGGTCATGAAGGTGGCGTCCGGCGGCGGCACGCCGGTGGCAGGCTCGCCGAAGAGTTTTGGGGCTTGATTGTCGTCAGGCGGTCGAGCTGCCTCGTCGAGCGCCGGCACCCGCCAGCTGCTTTGCATGGGGTTGTTTTCGATATTCTGGCGGCGTGCGCCTAGAGCGGGAAAAGTTCGGCTTGGCGAGGCCTTGGTTCACCTCTCCCCGAGGGGGAGAGGTGAACTTCCGACGCTTGCAACTCAACCTATTCTCATCAGGCTTTAGGCGGCGAGGTCCGCGACCACGGCGTCGAGCACCGGGAAGCCGGACTTGGTCACGCGCAGCCGGCCGTCGGCATCGACCGCGATCGCGCCTTCCTCGCGAAGCAGCGTGATCCGCTGCGGATCGAGCGCGCGGCCGGAGAGCTGCGCATAGCGCTTCGGGTCGATGCCCTCGACGAGCCGCAGCCCCATCAGCAGGAACTCGTCGGCGCGCTCTTCGCTGTTGAGGTTGTCATCGCTGACGACGCCATGACCGCGTTCCTCGACATTCAGCAGCCAGGCCTCGGGACGCCGCTCGGTCGCGGTCGCATGCCTGACGCCATCGATGTCGAGCCTGCCATGCGCGCCGGGACCGATGCCGGCATATTCCTCGCCGCGCCAGTAGACCAGATTGTGCTTGCACTCCGCGCCGGTGCGGGCGTGGTTGGAGATCTCGTAGGCCGGCAAGCCCTCGCGGGCGCAGACGTCCTGCGTCACGTCGTAGAGCGCGCGCGCGGTCGCTTCATCCGGTGTCTGCAGTTTGCCGGCGGCGTGCAGCCCGAAGAACGGCGTGCCTTCCTCGATCGTGAGCTGATAGAGCGACAGATGCTCGGCGGCTTCCGAGATCGCCTGCTTCAATTCATCCGCCCACATCCGCGGCGTCTGGTCGGGGCGGGCGTAGATCAGGTCGAATGAATAGCGATCGAACGCCGAGCGCGCGATGGCAACCGCGTCGAGCGCCTCGCGCGCGGTGTGCAGGCGGCCCAATGCCTTCAGCGAGGCATCGTCGAGGGCCTGCACGCCGAGCGACACGCGGTTGACGCCGGCTGCGCGATAGCCGCGAAAGCGCGTCGCCTCGACGCTGGTCGGATTGGCCTCCAGCGTGACCTCGACGTCGCGTGCGACCGACCAGTGCTTGCCGATCGCATCGAGCACCGCGCCGACGGTCTGCGGCTGCATCAGCGAGGGCGTGCCGCCGCCGAGGAAGATCGATGTGACTTCGCGTCCCGCCACCCGCGCGGCCGTGGTCTCGATCTCGCGGGCGAAGGCGCGCACGAAACGATCTTCGTCGACAGGCGCATGCCGGACATGGCTGTTGAAATCACAATACGGGCACTTCGACAGGCAGAACGGCCAGTGCACGTAGACGCCGAATGCTGTTCGTTCAGCGTGGCTCAAGGCAGATCTCCGCGAGCTTCACGAAGGCACGGGCGCGATGCGACAGGCCGAGACCATGCGGCGGCAGGCCGTGCTTCTCGATGCTGGTCATCTCGCCGAAGGTCCGCCTATGTCCGTCAGGCAAGAATGCCGGATCATAGCCGAAGCCGGCGGTGCCGCGCGGCGGCCAGACCAGGGTGCCGTCGACCTTGGCCTCGACCTCTTCGAGATGACCGTCGGGCCACGCCACGCACAGCGCCGAGACGAAATGCGCCTTGCGCTGCTCCGGCGCAGCAGCACCGCGCTCCTGCAGCAGGCGCTCGATCCGCGTCATCGCTGCCATGAAGTCCTTGCTGTCACCGGCCCAGCGCGCCGAGTAGATTCCCGGGGCGCCGTCGAGCGCGTCGACCGCGAGGCCGGAATCGTCGGCGAAGGCCGGCAATCCAGTCGCCTTCGCCGCGGCGATGGCCTTGATCGCCGCATTGGCGCGAAAACTGTCGCCGGTCTCCTCGGGCTCGACGAGGCCGAGCTCGCCGGCCGACACCGCCTCGACGCCGTGCGGCGCCAGCAGTTCCCGCATCTCGGCAAGCTTGCCGGGGTTATGGGTGGCGATGACGAGCCTTCCGGTGATTCGGCGATGCATGACCAATCTGACTACGCCACCGCGATCTTTTGCAAGTCGACCAGACGCGCGACACCTTTGCGCGCCAGCGCCATCAGCGCCAGCAATTCGTCCTGCGTGAACGGCGTCTTCTCGGCGGTGCCCTGCACCTCGATGATGCGGCCGTCGCCGGTCATGACGAAATTCGCGTCGGTGTCGGCCTCGGAGTCCTCGGCATAGTCGAGATCGAGCACCGGTGTGCCCTGGTAGATGCCGCAGGAGATCGCCGCCACATTATCGCGCAACACGTTGGCCTTCAGCATGTTGCGGGTCTTCATCCAGTTGATGCAGTCGGCCAGCGCCACCCAGGCGCCGGTGATCGAGGCGGTGCGGGTGCCGCCATCGGCCTGGATGACGTCGCAATCGACCGTGATCTGACGCTCGCCGAGCGCTTCGAGATCGATCGCCGCGCGCAGCGAGCGGCCGATCAGCCGCTGGATCTCGACCGTGCGGCCGCCCTGCTTGCCGGCGGAGGCCTCGCGGCGGGTGCGTTCCAGGGTGGCGCGCGGCAGCATGCCGTATTCGGCGGTGACCCAGCCGCGGCCCTGGCCCTTAAGCCATGGCGGCAGCCGCTCTTCCAAGGTCGCGGTCACCAGCACATGGGTGTCGCCGAACTTCACCATGCAGGAACCCTCGGCATATTTGACGACGCCGCGTTCCAGCGACACGGGACGCAGTTCATCGGGTGCACGGCGGCTTGGCCGCATGAAATCCTCCAAAAATCCCAGAGATATGGCTGGGCGTGCTTGTAGGAGGGGGAAGGGGTAGCGGCAAGGGTTTTCGGTACTGGAACGCCCCGGTATCAAGGGGTTGAATGCGCGCTTGTCACCGGCCTCCCGGAGCGACAAATTAGGTAGCAATTGTGAGGGACTGGAGTGTGACTCATCACGATCCGATCGGCCTGATCGCGCCGCATGCCGGGCTGGCCCAGCTCAACGAGCGTTCGCGCGACATTTTTCGTCAAATCGTCGAAAGCTATCTCGCCACCGGCGAGCCGGTTGGCTCGCGCAACATCTCGCGCCTGATCGCATTACCGCTGTCGCCGGCCTCGGTCCGCAATGTGATGTCGGATCTCGAGCAGCTCGGCCTGATCTATGCACCGCACACCTCGGCGGGCCGGCTGCCGACCGAGCTCGGCCTGCGCTTCTTCGTCGATGCCCTGATGCAGGTCGGCGACCTCACCGAGGCCGAGCGCCAGTCGATCCAGACCCAGCTTGCCGCCGTCGGCCGTGCGCAATCCGTCGAGGCGGCGCTCGGCGAGGCGTTGACGCGGCTGTCGGGCCTGACCCGTGCCGCGGCTGTGGTGTTGACGCAGAAGTCGAACGCGCGGCTGAAGCATATCGAATTCGTGCGGCTGGAGCCGGAGAAGGCGCTGGTCGTGCTGGTCGGCGAAGACGGCCAGGTCGAAAATCGCGTGCTGGCGCTGCCGCCGGGCGTGCCGTCCTCGGCCCTGACGGAGGCGACCAATTTCCTCAATGCGCGGATTCGCGGCCGGACGCTGGCCGAGGCGCGGCTCGAGCTCGAGACCGCGTTGACGCAAAACCGCGCCGAGCTCGACCAGCTCACGCAGAAGGTCGTCGCGGCCGGCATCGCGAGCTGGTCCGGCGGCGAGAGCGAGGACCGCCAGCTGATCGTGCGCGGCCACGCCAATCTGCTGGAGGACCTGCATGCGCTCGACGATCTCGAGCGCATCAAGTCGCTGTTCGACGATCTCGAGACCAAGCGCGGCGTGATCGATCTGCTCGGTCGCGCCGAGCGCGGCGAGGGCGTGCGGATCTTTATCGGCTCGGAGAACAAGCTGTTCTCGCTGTCGGGTTCCTCGACCATCATCGCGCCCTATGGCGACGCCCAGGGCCGGATCGTCGGCGTGCTCGGCGTGATCGGGCCGACCCGGCTGAACTATGCGCGGGTGATCCCGACGGTGGATTATGCGGCGCGCATCGTCAGCAAGATGCTGGGCGGCTGACAGGAGCGGATTTGGTTTGCATTTGACGGGTTTCCTTCACTGGGATTGGATATCCGGGTGCCCGACGGCGGTATGTTGCGCTTGATTTTCGCCGCCCAAAGCACGATATCCCGGCAAGCAATCCCCAAGATTTGAACCGACGCGAGTTTTCGAGAAGGCAAGCCATGACCGATCCGAACCGGGCCAATGACAACAGCGAGAATTCGGCGCCGACGGGTGAGCCCGTGGTTTCGAAGCCCTACATCATGCCCGACGATCCCGAGGCGGGATCGGCCGAGGCGCTGGCCAAGGAACTCGCCGAGGCCAAGGACCGCACGTTGCGCACGCTGGCCGAGATGGAGAACCTCCGTCAGCGCACCCGCCGCGAGGTTGCCGACGCTAAGACCTACGGCATCACCGGCTTTGCCCGCGACGTGCTCGACATCGCCGACAATCTGCAGCGCGCGCTCGATGCGGTGCCGGCCGAGACCAAGGAAGCCGCCGATCCCGGCCTGAAGGCGCTGCTCGAAGGCGTCGAGCTGACCGAGCGTTCGCTGCTCAACGCGCTGGAGAAGAACGGCGTCAAGAAGTTCGACCCGATCGGCGAGAAGTTCGATCCGAACTTCCAGCAGGCGATGTTCGAGGTGCCTGACGCGTCGGTGCCGTCCGGCACCGTGGTGCAGGTCGTGCAGGCCGGCTACATGATCGGTGAGCGCATCCTGCGTCCGGCGCTGGTCGGCGTCTCCAAGGGCGGCGCCAAGGCCGCCCCCAGCGCCGACATCACGGTCTGATCCGTCCAACCTGCGAGCGATGAGCGCGCTATCGTGGATTCACGACGGCGGCTTCTCGTGCGCCTTCGGCCAATAGGTGCCGAAGTTCCAGAGATTTCCTTCCGGATCACGGCAGGCGAAATCACGGCTGCCATAGTCGGTGTCGCGCAGTTCCATTTCGATCTTCGCCCCCGCCGCCTTGGCCTTCGCGTGCAGGGCATCGGGATCGTCGACCGCGACGTAGATCGAATCGGTGCGGCGGCCGCCGATGTCCCCGACCAGTTTGCCATAGTCGTCGTCGCGGCTCTGGCCGAGCATCAGGATCGAGGAACCGTAGGCCAGCTCGGCGTGATGGATCACTCCGTCGTGGCGGTAGACAACGTACTCACTGAACCCGAATGCCGCCTTCAGCCAGTCGACCATCGCCTCGGCATCCCTGCAACGGATCGTCGGGTAGATGCGGGGCGGTTCGATATTGCTCATGATTGCGCGTGTCCCTTGTTGGTCGCCGGATGGCGCCACTATGCGCAAGGCGATGCGTCGCCGGCTTGAAGGTTTGTTACCGGTCCGCCAGCAGGTCGCCGGAATGCGTCAGCCGGCCGTCGGTCATCGCCAGCCGGCGCGCCCATGCCGTCGGCGGTTCCCCGGCGAATTCGACGAACTCGCGGACCAGATGGGCCTGGTCGGCATAACCGGTTTCTGCCGCGATCGCCGCCCAGGCGCGGGGCCCGCCGCGCTGCGCGATCCGGCAGGCCTGGTGGAAGCGCATCATGCGCGCTAGCGATTTGGGCGCGAGGCCGAGCTCCGAGCGAAACCGGTCGACGAGGTGTTTGCGGCTCCAGCCGATATCGGCGGCAAGCGTCGTGATCCTGATCGTGCCCGCGGATCGCGCCAGCCTGCGATAGGCGGACGCGATCTCAGGCGATGGCGCATGGTTCGCACGACGAAACACGAAGTCCTCGATCAGGTCGAAGCGCCGCTGCCAGCAGGTCGTGTTGCCAAGACGCTCGCGGAGTTGCCGTCCCTCCTGGCCGAGCACGTCGCCGAGATCGACCATCCGCCCGGCGAGCTCGGTGATGGTGCCGCCGAAGAAGCGATAGGCGCCGAGCGGCGTGAAATCCACCTGCACGCTTTCGGCGCGGCCATCGGATTCGATATAGACCGGCCCTGAATGCAGGCCCGCGGCGAAGCTGAGCTGCCGGTCGGACGCTTCGGGCCGACGCGCAAGCGCGATCAGGTAGGGCGAGCCGAAGCTGACAATGAAAGGCACAATCAGCGGCGCCGTCTGGCAGTGGAAGAATCGGCCTGCGACCGTCTCACGATAGCCCGTGATCCCGACAATCATGCCCGCCATTCGTGGCGATGGCGGGCGCCGCACGAAGTCGAATTCAACGGGGGCCGCGGGCTCGGCCATGCGGACCTCGCGGGATATGCCTATGCGATGTCCGCCGACTGGATGCGCTTGACGCCGGCCTTGGCCATGTCGTCCCACGCCTTGGCCAGCGATCCCTGGGTGTCGATGCCGCGGCAGGCATCCTCCACCACATAGGTCTCGAAGCCGGCCTTGCGCGCATCGAGCGCGGTCCACGCCACGCAGAAATCGGTGGCGAGCCCGGCCACGAAAACCCGCTCGACCTTGCGCGCCTTCAGATAGGCGGCAAGTCCCGTGGTGGTCTTGCCGTCGGCCTCGGTGAACGCCGAGTAGCTGTCGACGTCCTTGTGAAAGCCCTTGCGGATAATCAGCTCGGCTTGCGGGATCGCGAGTTCCTTCGACAGCGAGGCGCCGTCGGTTCCCTGCACGCAATGGTCGGGCCACAGCACCTGTTTGCCGTAAGCGAGGTCGATGGTCTCGAACGGCTTCTTGCCGGTGTGGGCCGAGGCGAACGAGACATGACCGGGCGTGTGCCAGTCCTGCGTCATCACCACATTGGCAAAGCTCTTGGCGATCTTGTTGATGACCGGCACGACCTGCTCGCCGTCTTTCACCGCAAGGCTGCCGCCGGGCAGGAAGCAGTTCTGGACGTCGATCACCAGCAGCGCGGAGCCGTCATCTGGCTTGATCGCGGCGGCCCAGAGGCTCCTCGGAACCAGCGTCGCAAGCGCCATCGTGCCGAGGCCTGCAACAACCTGTCGTCGATCCAACATCGCGCCCCTCCTCGCTTCGCGTGATATCGCGCGAGGAGGCTAGTTCCGTTCGCTGACCAGCGGAAGTCCGATTTTTCGGCGATCAGCCGCGCGGCTGGATGCCGTCGCGCACCGCGCGGAAGCGTGGGAAGGCGGTCTCCCAATCGGTGCGCGGCGAGCTGCCGATGATGCGCATCGAGGTTTGCGAGCCGAACCGCAGCCACTGCACGATGGTCACCGGGGTGTTGTCCTTGCCGCTGACGGCGTCGATCCGGGTCTCGAAGCCGGGCTGACCCTCGATCCGGATCGGCTCGGACATGGTGATCCGCCCGTCGCGCACGCCGGGGATCGTGGTCGCGATCTGCTGGGCGAAGCGGCCGCGATCGTCGGGCGTGGCCGGAGCCGAGCCGATGATGCCGAGCAGCATGAAGGGCTTGGCCTCGAGGCCCTTGTCGTCGCCGTCGGCCATCAGCAGCGCCGCGCCCGGCGCCAGCATGCGGATATTTTTGAAGCCGCTGAGCTCGGTGACCTTGAACGGCATCATGCTGAGCTGCTCGTCGACCGGCACGTCCTTGCGGATCTCGGCCGAGGCGAACATCTGCCGGACCGCATCGTCGGTGTAGATCTTCCCGGCGTTCTCCGGCACCTGCACCGCGACGTAACCCGAGAAGGTCGGTCCCGGCAGGATCATGGAATAGCGCCGTACATTGGTGGCGCCGTCGCGCGCGCTCTCCACGGTGTAATAGGCGAGGCCGGCCGGCGTCTCGAGACTCTCGGGCTTGATGCCGCCGGTGCCGGCGGGGTTGGCCTTGAAGGCGTTCACGACCTCGGTATAGGCGTCCGCCGGCAGGTCGGCGATCAGGACCTTCACGCCCTGGTCCTCGGTTTCGAAGCCGATGAACGTCTTTGCGCGGACGAGGCCCACCAGCGGTTTCATCCCGACATGCGCGCCCGGCGGAAACACCACGTCGGCGGCGAAGCCACGACAGGTGGCAGCAATCAGCAAGGCAACCGCAACGAGAACTCGAAAAGGCGTCATGTGGGATCTACCGGTTTTGCTTGGTGGCCGCGCAGCGGGGCCGGTGCAGGGCTGGATGGCCTCTTTCAGTCGGACCGCTTTTAGCGGTTTTGATGGCCCTGCAACAGGCCGCCAAATCTCCGCTCCGGGCCTGTCGGCCCGATTCCGTTGGCTTTTCGCCCTGATTGACAGGCACTTTGCAGTTTCCTGAGGTTTCCGTGAAAGAGGTCAGCTGCGGCCGGCAGCGGCCAAACAGCGCGCCCTCGACCCGTGCGCCGCTCTCGCATACGACGTTTGTGAGCGTTCACTCAACAGCCGTGACGTCGCGCGCGGTCGCTCGCGGTCGACGCCGCCCGGCATCATTGCCGATTTGTTAACTTGGCCAGGAGCTGGCTTGGAGCTGGCTCGGGCTTGAACCGGTGCCGCAAGCGAACTGACACAATCTTTCAAACGTCAGTCTTTTCAGGCCTCAACGTTGCGTCCAGTCCTTGCGGGCAGGACCCTCTCTCCTATATCAGGCTCACCGTCGCAATATCGCGAGTATGTGAACGTCTGGGGGTTCGGTACGGAGCGCCGTCAGGGCCCAACCAACCTGCCGTAGCAAAGAGGATATGAAAACCATGGGTAAGGTCATTGGGATCGACCTCGGCACCACGAATTCGTGTGTCGCCGTAATGGATGGCAAGAACGCTAAGGTGATCGAGAATGCCGAGGGCATGCGAACGACGCCGTCGATCGTTGCCTTCACTGACGATGGCGAGCGCCTCGTCGGCCAGCCGGCGAAGCGCCAGGCGGTGACCAATCCCGAGCGTACGTTCTTTGCGGTGAAGCGCCTGATTGGCCGCCGCTATGACGACCCGATGGTCGAGAAGGACAAGAAGCTCGTTCCCTACAAGATCGTCAAGGCATCGAACGGCGACGCCTGGGTCGAAGCCGATGGCAAGACCTATTCGCCCTCGCAGGTCTCGGCCTTCATCCTGCAGAAGATGAAGGAAACCGCTGAGGCGCATCTCGGCCAGAAGGTCGATCAGGCCGTCATCACCGTTCCCGCTTATTTCAACGACGCACAGCGTCAGGCCACCAAGGACGCCGGCAAGATCGCCGGCCTCGAGGTGCTGCGCATCATCAACGAGCCGACCGCGGCCGCGCTGGCTTACGGCCTCGACAAGACGAAGGCCGGCACCATCGCCGTGTACGACCTCGGCGGCGGCACCTTCGACGTCTCGATCCTCGAGATCGGCGACGGCGTGTTCGAGGTGAAGTCGACCAACGGTGACACCTTCCTCGGCGGTGAAGATTTCGACATGCGCCTGGTCGGCTATCTCGCCGACGAATTCCAGAAGGAGCAGGGTATCAACCTGCGCAACGACAAGCTCGCTTTGCAGCGCCTGAAGGAAGCTGCGGAGAAGGCCAAGATCGAGCTGTCGTCGACCACGCAGACCGAAATCAACCTGCCGTTCATCACGGCCGACCAGACCGGTCCGAAGCATCTGACGATGAAGCTGACCCGCGCCAAGTTCGAGGCGCTGGTGGCTGATCTCGTCGAGAAGACCATCGAGCCGTGCCGCAAGGCGCTGAAGGATGCCGGCCTGACCGCCGGCGAGATTGGCGAAGTGGTGCTGGTCGGCGGCATGACCCGCATGCCGAAGATCCAGGAAGTGGTGAAGCAGTTCTTCGGCAAGGAGCCACACAAGGGCGTCAACCCCGACGAAGTCGTCGCGATCGGCGCTGCGATCCAGGCCGGCGTGCTGCAGGGCGACGTCAAGGACGTGCTGCTGCTCGACGTGACCCCGCTGTCGCTGGGCATCGAGACGCTGGGCGGCGTGTTCACCCGCATCATCGACCGCAACACCACGATCCCGACCAAGAAGAGCCAGGTGTTCTCGACTGCCGAAGACAATCAGGGCGCCGTGACCATCCGCGTCTTCCAGGGCGAGCGTGAAATGGCGGCCGACAACAAGATGCTCGGCCAGTTCGACCTGATGGGCATTCCGCCGGCTCCGCGCGGCATGCCGCAGATCGAGGTGACCTTCGACATCGACGCCAACGGCATCGTCAACGTCTCGGCCAAGGACAAGGCGACCGGCAAGGAACAGCAGATCCGGATCCAGGCATCCGGCGGTCTGTCCGAAGCCGACATCGACAAGATGGTCAAGGACGCCGAGGTCAACGCGGCCGAGGACAAGAAGCGCCGCGAGGCGGTCGACGCCAAGAACCACGCCGATGGCCTGGTTCATTCGACCGAGAAGGCTCTGGCCGAACACGGTTCGAAGATCGCCGACACCGAGCGCCGTGCGATCGAGGATGCCGTCAGCGACCTCAAGGAAGCGCTGAAGGGCGACGACGCCGAGGCGATCAAGGCCAAGACCAACACGCTGGCGCAGGCTTCGATGAAGCTCGGCGAAGCCATGTACAAGCAGCAGGCCGAGGCCGATGCGGCCAAGGACGCTGCCAAGGATGACGTTGTCGACGCGGAGTTCACCGAGGTCGACGACGACAAGAACAGCAAGAAGTCTGCCTAAGCGGGCTTGCGATCATGACCCTCACACCAAAGAGCACGCGCCGCGTCTCGGAGGAGTGGGGGTCATTTTTCTTTAAGGCGATCGCTGCATCTTCCAGACAGGCGCAATCCGCGATCCTGAACGCAATCTTTTGGTGATCGCGATGAACTTCGGACGGAATTGAAGGATGTCCACCAAGCGCTGCTACTACGAGACCCTCGAGGTCGAACGGAACGCGGACGAGACCAAGCTCAAATCGGCTTTCCGCAAGCTCGCGATGAAGTGGCATCCGGACAAGAATCCCGGCGACGCCAGCAGCGAAGTCCGCTTCAAGGAAATCAACGAAGCCTATGAGGTCCTGAAGGACGGCGACAAGCGCGCTGCCTATGACCGCTTCGGCCATGCCGCTTTCGAGCAGGGCATGGGCGGCGGCGGGCCTGGCTTCGGCGCCGGCTTCGCCTCATCCTTCTCCGACATCTTCGAGGATCTGTTCGGCATGGCCGGGCAGCGCCGCAGCGGCGGCCGCGAGCGCGGCGCCGACCTGCGCTACAACATGGAGATCACGCTCGAGGAGGCCTTCCAGGGCAAGACTGCGCAGATCGAGATCCCGGTCTCGGTCACCTGCGAATCCTGCTCGGGCACTGGCGCCAAGGCCGGCACCAAGCCGAAGACCTGCTCGCATTGCGGTGGCGCCGGCCGCATCCGGCAGGCCCAGGGCTTCTTCACGCTGGAGCGGACCTGCCCCGGCTGCCAGGGCCGCGGCCAGATGATCGAGGACGCCTGCACCTCCTGCGCCGGCTCCGGCCGGGTGACGCGCGAGCGCACGCTGTCGGTCAACATTCCGCCGGGTGTCGAGGACGGCACCCGCATTCGACTCGCCGGCGAAGGCGAGGCCGGCGTGCGCGGCGGACCGCCCGGCGATCTCTACATCTTCCTGTCGCTGACCACCCATCAGTTCTTCCAGCGCGACGGTGCCGATTTGCATTGCCGCGTGCCGATCTCGATGGTGACCGCGGCGCTCGGCGGTGAGTTCGAGGTGCCGACCATCGACAAGGCCAAGACCAAGGTGAAGGTGCCGTCCGGTACCCAGTCCGGCCGGCGATTCCGCATCGCATCAAAGGGCATGCCGGTGCTCCGGTCGCGCCAGACCGGCGACATGTACGTCCAGGTCATGGTCGAAACGCCGCAGAATCTGACCAAGAAGCAGCAAGAATTGCTGATGGAATTCGAAAAACTGTCGTCCGGCGCAACCCAGCCGGAGGCAGCGGGTTTCTTCTCTAAGGTCAAGGACTTCTTCGGCAACCGCGCCGTCTAGTCGAAGTTGTTGCGCTTGACCGTAACGACTTCGATCTATACGTGTTTATGACTGTTTTCTGACAACCGCTCGATTGTGCGGTCCCCGCCTGGTAGCGACATGCCTTTGCAATCGTCCGTGCGTGCGTCGAAGAAGCCCCTCCGTCTCGACGACGAGGTTCGTTTTCTCCGTTCATGGATAGAGAAACCGCTGCATATGGGCGCGGTGATGCCGTCCGGACGGCTGCTTGCCCGCACCATGGCGCAATATGTCGATCGTGACGCCGAGGGGCCGGTCGTCGAGCTTGGACCTGGCACCGGGGCGATCACCAACGCGCTGATCGAGCACGGGGTCGATCAGAAGCGTCTTGTCCTGGTTGAGTACAATCCCGGCTTCTGCGCATTGCTGCGCGAACGCTATCCGCAGGCCAAGGTGGTGCAGGGTGACGCCTACCGGTTGCGCGACACGCTGTGGGACGTCATGAAATCTCCGGCCTCGGCCGTGGTCTCCGGCCTGCCGCTGGTCACCAAGCCGATGCTGACCCGCCTGAAACTGGTCCGCGACGCGTTCCTGGCGCTCGCCCCCGGCGCGCCCTTCGTGCAGTTCACCTATTCGGTGGTGCCGCCGATTCCGAAGTCGCTGCCTGGCGTGTCCACAGAGGCCTCGGAGCGGATATGGATGAACCTTCCGCCCGCGCGGGTCTGGGTGTATCGCAAGGGCTGAAACGCGCCTTGCGTCATCGCGCTGGGCGGGTCCCAACCGCGATGTCCTGAATGTCCGCGCTGAAAATCCTCGTGATCCCGGGATCGCTTCGATCCGGCTCGCTCAACGCGAAGCTGGCCGCCGTGCTGGCACACGAGCTCGCGCAGCTGGGGGCCGATGTCAGTCGCATCTCGCTCAGCGATTTCCCGCTGCCGATCTATGACGGCGACCTGCAGGCCAAATCGGGCGTGCCGCAGCATGCGGTCAATCTGAAGCGGATGATCGGCGCCCATCACGGCGTGCTGATCGTGACCCCGGAATACAATTCCTCGGTGCCCGCGCTGGTGAAGAACACGATCGACTGGGTGAGCCGCGTGCAGGATCCGCATGAGGCTCGCGGTCAGGTGTTCCGCGAGCGTGTGTTTGCGATCGCCGCGGCATCCGGCAACCAGCTCGGCGGCAGCCGCGCGCTGGCGGCGCTGCGCCTGATCCTGTCGGCCTGCTACGCGAGCGTGATTCCGAACCAGCTCGCGCTGTCATTCGCCGAGCAGGCCTATGACGATATGGATCGCCTGAAACACCAGCCCGACATCGACGCGATGCGGGCATTGGTGCGGCAGCTGATCGACCATTCCCAACGCATGATGTGAGGTGACATGCAGCCAGCCAAGATCACTCCAGCGGTCGTTGCGAAAGACCGGTTGATTGTGGCGCTCGATCTGCCGTCGGTCGCGAGCGCCGAGGCGATGATCGACAGGCTCGGCGACAGCGTCACCTTCTACAAGATCGGCTATCAGCTCGGTTATGCCGGTGGCCTCGCGCTGGCCAAGCAGCTCGCCGGCAGCGGCAAGAAGGTGTTCCTCGATCTCAAACTGCATGACATCGGCAACACGGTTGCGCGCGGAGTCGAAAGCGTCGCCGGTCTCGGCGCAACCTTTCTCACCGTGCATGCCTATCCGCAGACCATGAAGGCGGCGGTCGAGGCCCGCGCCGGCACCGGTCTGAAGATCCTCGCGGTGACGGTCCTGACCTCCTACGACGAGGCCGACCTTCAGGCCGCCGGCTATCGCCTCAACGTCTCCGATCTCGTCGAGGCGCGCGCCAGGCAGGCGCTGGCGCTGGGGGTCGACGGCCTCGTCAGCTCGCCCGAGGAGGCGGCTGCGTTGCGCACGATCGTCGGCGATCGGATGCGCCTGGTGACGCCGGGGATCCGCCCCGCGGGCTCGGCGACCGGCGACCAGAAGCGTATCATGACCCCGGCCCGCGCCATTGCCGCCGGCGCCGACTATCTGGTGGTCGGACGTCCGGTGATGGAAGCCGCCGATCCGAAGGCCGCGGCCGAAGCCATTCAAACCGAGATCGCCCAGGCGCTCGCCTGAACCGGCAACAAGGGAGAACAGAGATGGCGAAGGGATACTGGATCGGACGCGTCGACGTTCACAATGAGGAGGGCTACAAGCCCTACATGGCCGCCAACCCGGCCATCTTCCAGAAATTCGGCGGCAAGTTCATCGTTCGTGGCGGCAAATTCACCGGCGTGGAAGGCCAGAGCCGCTCGCGCAACGTCGTGATCGAATTCCCCGACTATCAGACGGCGCTGGCCTGCTACAACTCGCCGGAATACCAGGCCAACATCAAGGTGCGGCAGCCCCATTCGATCGCCGACCTCATCATCGTCGAGGGGCACGACAACCCGTAGCCCTGGCGGCCGGTTCGGTTGCCGGAACAGCCATGGCTCGCTATACGGCTTTCAGAGGTGAGCCATGGCTGACATGCGTCTGATTGTTGCGGGAGCCGGCGGCCGGATGGGCCGCACGCTGGCGCGGGTGATTGATGAAACCCCGGGAGCGGTGCAGGTCGGCGCGCTGGAGGCGCCGGGCTCGGAGCTGCTCGGCAAGGACGCCGGCGTGCTGGCCGGGCTTCCTGCCAATGGGGTCAAGCTGTCGGCCGACCTGTGGTCGATGTCGGCCAACGCCGACGGCATCCTGGATTTCACCGTGCCGGCCGCGACCATCGCCAATGTCGCGATCGCGGCCGAGCGTGGCCTGGTTCACGTCATCGGCACCACCGGCCTGTCGCCGTCCGACGATGCGGTGATCAGGAGCGTCACCAATCGTGCCATCGTGGTGAAGTCGGGCAATATGAGCCTCGGCGTCAATCTGCTCGCGGCGCTCGTCAAGCGCGTCGCGCAGTCGCTCGACCAGAGCTTCGACATCGAAATTCTCGAAATGCACCACAAGTCCAAGATCGACGCGCCGTCGGGCACCGCCCTGATGCTCGGCGAAGCCGCCGCCGCGGGACGCAAGATCGCGCTCGAGCAGCATTCGGCACGCGGCCGCGACGGCCTCACCGGTGCGCGGCGCGCCGGCGACATCGGCTTCGCCTCATTGCGCGGTGGTACCGCCGCCGGCGATCACAGCGTGATCTTTGCCGGGCCCTCGGAGCGCATCACGCTGGCGCATCACGCCGAAGACCGCGCGCTGTTCGCGCAGGGCGCGCTGAAGGCGGCGCTGTGGGCGCATGGCAAGAAGCCCGGCATGTATTCGATGACCGACGTTCTCGGGTTGAGCGACTGAGACCGCTCGCCGGGATGAAATCCAGCCAAAGCGAAAACGGAATCTGAAATGAGTGATCGTCTTCTCGTGCTCGTTCGTCACGGCCAGAGCGAATGGAATCTGAAGAACCTGTTCACCGGGTGGAAGGACCCTGATCTCACCGAGCAGGGCGTCAGCGAAGCCAAGGACGCCGGCCGCAAGCTCAAGGCGCAAGGCCTGTCGTTTGATGTCGCCTTCACCTCCGACCTGACGCGCGCCCAGCACACGCTGAAGCTGATGCTGGAGGAGATCGGCCAGACCGGACTGCCGACGACGAAGAATCTCGCGCTCAACGAACGCGACTATGGCGATCTCTCCGGCCTCAACAAGGACGATGCCCGCAAGAAGTGGGGCGAGGACCAGGTGCTGGTCTGGCGCCGCTCCTACGACGTGCCGCCGCCCGGCGGCGAGAGCCTGAAGGACACGCTGGCGCGCACGCTGCCCTATTACGTGCAGGAGATCCTGCCGGGCGTGCTGCGCGGCCAGCGCACGCTGATCGCCGCCCACGGCAATTCGCTGCGCGCGCTGATCATGGTGCTGGAGAAGCTTTCGCCCGAGCAGATCCTGAAGCGCGAACTCGCCACCGGCGCGCCGGTGGTCTACCGGCTCAATGCCGATTCGACCGTGGCATCGAAGGTCGATCTGGCGGCGTAGGACGGTAGGATGGGCTTCGCTGCGCCCTACCCATCCTACAATCGATATTAATGCAATCCCACCTGCCCGGCTTCCCAGCCGAGCATCGCCTGCTTGCGGGTGACGCCCCAGTGATAGCCGGTCAGTGCGCCGCTCTTGCCGAGGGCGCGATGGCACGGCACCACGAATGACACCGGGTTGCGTCCGACCGCGGCGCCGACGGCGCGCGAGGCCTTCGGGTTGCTGATCTTGTTGGCGATGTCGGAATAGCTCACCGCGCGGCCCATCGGGATCCTGAGCAGCGTTTCCCACACCCGGACCTCGAAGTCGGTACCGATCAGCACGACGCGCAGCGGCTGGTCCGCACGCCACAGCCTGGTGTCGAACACGCGCTGCGCCAAGGCGGTGGTGCCGTCGGTGTCCTCGACATAGGTCGCGTTCGGCCAGCGCCGTTTCATGTCGGCGAATGCGGTCTGCTCGTCGCCGGGATCGGCGAACGCAAGTCCCGCGAGTCCGCGATCCGTCGCGATCACGATCGCGGTGCCGAACGGCGAGGGATGGAAGCCGTAGCGCAACGTCATGCCGCCGCCGCCGGTCTTCCATTCGCCCGGCGACATCGCCTCATGGGTGACGAACAGATCATGCAGCCGTCCCGGGCCCGAGAGGCCGGAGTCGAGCGCCGCGTCGAGCACGCTGGCCGAATCGCGCAACAGGTTCTTGGCGTGATCCAGCGTCAGCGCCTGCATGAAGGCCTTCGGCGTCAACCCGGCCCAGCGGCGGAACAGATGGTGCAGTTCATCCGGCGTCACAGCGGCGGCATCGGCCATCGCTTCGATGGTCGGCTGCGTGCGCCAGTGCTCCGAGATGAAGGCGATGGCGCGCCGCACCGAATCATAGTCGCGCAGCGCGGCGTGCTGGAGGCCCGGCTTGGCCAGGCGCTGATCATGTATGGCGAGTGTCATCATGGTGTCTGATTTAGGAGCCATGGCGCGTCCAAACCACCCGATTTCTGACAAGCTCGATTAGATGATGGGGTTGTAGGTAGGGCCGCGTTTCGCAGTGTTCAACGCCGCGGTCAAGGCTTTGGAGAAACTGGCTTTTTCGTCCGGGCCGAGGAAGCTGCCGACGCTGACCCGGCGGCCCCTTGAGACCAAATAAAGCCGCTCGATGCCGAACTCCTCATGCGAGATCTGCTCGAACCGCACCCAGAGCGGATTGAGCACCCATTCCGCGACGTGGCCGCGGTGACTGACCCGGCGGACGCGCAGTTCCGACGGCGTCACGGTGATCTCTTCGCTGGCCCTGGCGGTGCGGAAATTGACCTTGAACGCCCAATAGATCACCAGCACGTCGAGGCCGAAGAAGCCGAAGATCGGCCAGGCGCCGAGCCACCAGAACACCGTGCCGGCGACGAAGCTGATCACCGTGACGAACGACATCAGCACGATGAAGCCGGTGCGGTTCAGCGAGCGATGCGGCGTCAGCAGCGCCGAGAACAGTTTCGGCTCGGCCTCGGGAGCGCGATCCCCGGCGCCGTTCGCGGGATCAAAGTCGTTGCCTGCGGTCATGACGTGTCAGTATATCCCGTTCATGGCCAAAATCATCCGCTCTCAACGCGCCAGCACGTCAAGCGTTCGGTCCGCGCCGAACAAGAAGGCCGCGAAAGCGGCAAAGAAGCTGCCCAAACCCGCGGCCAAGAAGTCTGCCAAGCAGGCGCCCGCCAAGAAGGCTGCAAAGCCGAAGCCATGGACGGCGGCGGAGGTCTATGAAGCCTTCGACCGGTTCCGCAAGGCCAATCCTGAGCCCAAGGGCGAGCTCGAGCATCTCAATCCCTATACGCTGCTGGTTGCGGTGGTGCTGTCGGCGCAGGCGACCGATGCCGGCGTCAACAAGGCGACGCGGCCGCTGTTCGAGGTGGCCGACACTCCGGAGAAGATGCTTGCGCTCGGCGGAGACAAGGTGCGCGACTACATCAAGACCATCGGGCTCTACCGCAACAAGGCCAAGAACGTCATC
>CALRXG020000014.1:0-29783 GCA_943372075.1 Bordetella parapertussis
GCCGCGGTTCATCAGGAGCAGCAGCAGGAACGCATCGAGCGCGGCGAGCAGCGCACCGCCGATCAGGGGAATGCCGAACAACAGCTTCAGCGCGATCGCGGTGCCGATCACCTCGGCGAGGTCGCAGGCGATGATCGCCGCCTCGCAGGCGAGCCAGAGCAGGAAATTCACCGGCCGTGAATAGGTCGCGCGGCAGGCTTGCGCGAGGTCCCGATCAGTGGCGATGCCAAGCCGCGCGCTCAGCGCCTGCAGGAGGATCGCCATCAGATTGGAGAGCAGGATGACCGACAACAGCGTGTAGCCAAACTTCGATCCACCGGCGAGATCGGTGGCCCAATTACCGGGGTCCATGTAGCCGACCGAGACCAGATAGCCCGGCCCGACAAAGGCCAGCAGCCGCCGCCACCACAGCCCCCCGGCGGGCACCGCGACGGTCGCGTTCACTTCCGGCAGGCTGCGCGTATGTCCCGCATCGCTCCGCCAACCGCCGGGCGCGGCATTCGGAAGGGAAATGGAAGGTATTTCAGGGGTCCGGGCATCCATCTTGCCAACATGGCCCAAGTCACTCCTTATTGCAACTCACTTGCAACTGCATCTGGGCTCACGAAAATGATACCAGAAGAGCGACTTGTAAAGTACTGAGGAAGTGCTTTACGTTAGGGACATGATCAAGCTGCCCGTCGAGACGCCGACCGCAACGCTGCGTTACGCCCTCGCCCCCGACCCGTCGGGCATCGAGGCGATCGAGGCGACCTTTGCGGCCTATGACCGGATGATGGCGATCCTTGCCGAGGTCGCGCCAGTCGGCGCCAACCTGGTCTCGCTGCACGCCCAGGCCTACGAGACGATCCGCAAGGAGACCGGGCTGCCCGCGCGGCTGGTGACGCTCGGCCTGCGCGACCGCGCCAACTACATCGCGGACGCCGCCGTCCGCCGGATACCGCTCGACGACAAGTTGTTCGCGATCAAGGGCCCAACTTCACTGACCATTAGCACTGTCAGCGGACGCGTCTTGGTGCCGTTCAACGTGCCGGGATATGTCTCGGGCTGGGAAAGCCCCTTCCCGGCGCATTTGATCTCGGATGGCCGCGGCTACGAAATCCACATCGCCGTCAAATCCAAATCAGCACCACCGGAGGAGAAGACCATGCTTCACGAAGGCATCCTTGCACGCATGGGCCGGCTTCTTGCCGCCATCGCGAGCCAGACCATCGACAATGTCGAGAACAACAACAAGGTCGCGCTGGTCAAACAGGCGATCCGCGAGATCGACGCCGGCGCCGACGAAGCGCGCTACGCGCTCGGCAAGTCGCGCGCCGAAGAATTCCGTTTGAAGAAGCGCCGTGAAGAACTGGATACCGAAACGGCAAACCTGAACGAGAAGATTCGCCTCGCACTTGCGGAAAATCGCGAGGATCTCGCGCGCGCCGGCGTCGCACGGCAAATTGATCTGGAGTCGCAGGTGATCGCGCTGGAGCGCGCGATGGATTTCATCGAGCTCGAAATCGACGAACAGACCAAGGCGCTGCAGGCGATGCTCGGCGCGCGGCGCGAAGCGGAGAATAGATTAACCGATCTCGAACAAAGCCTGCTGCGCGAAGCCAAGGACGAAACCAGCCGGGGCCTATCGACGACCAATACATTGAGTGCTGAGCGTGCCATGGCAGCGATCGCCCGGGTCACCGGTGTTCCCGCTGCCAGCGTGCTCGGCGACAAGGAGCTTGACGAACTCGACCGCCTGCACCGCGAAAAGGAAATCGCGGCGCGGCTTGAAAGGATCAAGTCAGAAAAATGAGTGCAGTTGGCGACATCCTGCTCGCCCCGGACGTGCGGCCCTTCGCGGTCGCGGCTGCGATCATGGTGGCACTTGGCGGCATCGAGCTGCTGACCACCATGGTCGGACTTTCGATCAGCGAACTCATCGGCAAGGATTTCTCGGTCGAGGCCGAGAGCCACAACGCTCTCAGTGGCCTGTTTCTCTGGATCAACGCCGGGCGGCTTCCCCTCCTGATCCTGATCATTCTGATACTCGGCATATTCTCGATCGGAGGATTCCTGCTTCAGGGACTGGCGCACGCCGCAGGCGCTGCGATCCCGGCCCCGATTGCCGCGTTGGTTGCCGCCGCGGGCAGCATCCCTGTGATCAGGACCACCAGCCGCGGCCTCGCCCGCATCATTCCGCGCGACGAGAGCTATGCGGTCAGCGACAGCGACTTTGTCGGCAAGGTCGCAACCGTGTCGGTCGGCCCGCTCGATCAGGGCCTGCCCGGCAGGGTCCGTCTCAAGGATGTCTTCGGCAATTGGCATACCGTGTCGGCGCGTGCCAGCGCGGAGTCCGAGGCGTTACCGGTCGGTGCCAGCGTGCTGCTGGTCGATCGCGATGCCAAGAGCTTCATTGCGATTGCCGCTCCCGCCGACCTCGTCGAACAACGACAATCTTCCAACAGGACATAACATATGTGGGAACTTGCTGTACCCGTCGCCATCGGCGTCATTGCCATTCTCGTTATCGGTCTGCTCTTCGCAAAGCTCTACAAGCGTTCGACGCGCGACGAGGCCTATGTCCGCACCGGCCTCGGCGGCCAGAAAGTGGTGCTTGACGGCGGCTCGCTGGTGCTGCCGATCTTCCACTCCACCGCTGCAGTGAATCTGAAGACGTTGCGGCTCGAGGTCGCGCGCGGCGGTCCGGACTCGTTGATCACCAAGGACCGCATGCGCGTCGACATCGGCGCCGAGTTCTATCTGCGCGTCAAACCCGACTCGTCCTCGATCGCGCTGGCCGCGCAGACCCTTGGCAACCGCACCAATGACGCCGCCGAGCTGCGCGAGCTGGTCGAAGCCAAATTCGTCGACGGCCTGCGCTCGGTCGCCGCGACCATGAACCTGGAGGAACTGCAGGAGCAGCGCGCGACCTTCGTCAAGGCGGTGCAGGACGCGGTCGGCGCCGACATCCAGAACAACGGCCTCGAGCTTGAATCGGTGTCGCTGACCCGGCTCGACCAGAGCGACATCAAGCATTTCAACCCAAGCAATTTCTTCGACGCGCACGGTCTCACCACGCTGACCAAGATCACCAAGGACCGTGAACAGGAGCGCAACCAGATCGTCCGCACCACCGAGGTCAATATCGCCCAGCAGGACCTGGTGGCGCGGCAGACCACGCTGACGATCGAAAGCACCAAGCGCGAGGCCGAACTCGCCCAGCAGCGCGACATCGCCAACAAGACCGCGGCGATGCGCGCGCAGACCGCGCAGGTCGAACAGACCGCGTTGCAGAACGAGGCCGAATACCGCATTCAGCAGGAGCTCGCGGTCGCCAACAAGCAGACCGAGGCCAACCAGGCCCGCGACACTCGCAAGATCGAGGCCGATCTCGCGGTGAAGCGCCGGACGACCGAGATGGAACGCG
Source organism: Bordetella parapertussis (assembly GCA_943372075.1). Lineage (GTDB taxonomy): Bacteria > Pseudomonadota > Alphaproteobacteria > Rhizobiales > Xanthobacteraceae > Bradyrhizobium. The sequence goes on from CALRXG020000014.1 coordinate 3,410, forward strand.
ATCTGCAGATCGTGGCGCAGGAAGCCGCCATCGTCGTTGCTAACAAGAACAAGGATCAGTCGGAAGCACAGACCGTCGCCGAGACCGCGCGCGCAGTCGCGATCGCGGCCGAGGAAAAGGTTACCACCGCACGCGCCACCGAGGTCGCCGAACGCGACAAGATCATCAACGTGATCGCGGCGCGCAAGGTTGCCGAAACCAATGCGATGCCGATCACGGTGATGGCCGAGGCGGAACGCCAGGCCGCGGCCAACAAGGCGGAAGCCACCAACGTGCTCGCCAAGGCCGACGCGGCGGCCGCCACCACCCGCGCGGCCGGTGTCAAGGCGCTCGGCCAGGCCGAAGCGGAGGTCGCGACGATGAAGGCGGAGGCGCGCAACAAACTGAGCGCAGACATGATCGCCTACGACCTCAACGTTGCCCGCATCAACGTGATCCCGAGCGCGCTCGCCGAGGCGGTGAAGCCGATCGAGAAGATCTCCGACATCCGGATCTTCGACACCGGCAGCATGCTTGGCCGCGGCGGCGCCAACGGCCATGCCAATGGCGGTCTCGGGCTTGGCGATGGCCTCGCCGCGCAATTGCTGTCGGTCTCGGCGTTCAAGCCGATGATCGACAAGATCCTCTCGGAAGCAGGCTTCCCGGCCGGACCCGACGCGCTCACCAGCCTGACCAGCGCGCTGGCGCAGCGCAAGGCTGAAGCCGCCGCGGAGCCAACGAGCGGCAACGACGGCCGGCCCGCGACACTGGTCGGCACCATCACCGGCCAGCTCGCGCCGACACCGCAATAACGCGATCGTGTTTGACATCACCGACAAGGCCCGCCGTTTCCGGCGGGCCTTTGTTTTTGCGTTGTCGGGAAACGGGTGGGATCCGACGTCTTCCAACCGCACACTATGGACAGATCGAATTGATGAAGATTCCGCCAATGTCCGCCGATGCGCCTCCCCTGCCGGCCACCTTCAATCGCCTGGCCTGGTCCAACCTCGCCGCGCAATCGGCCGAACAGATCGCGCTGGCGGCTGCGCCCATCGTCGCCGTGCTGGTGCTCGGCGTCGGCGAAGGTCAGACCGGTCTGTTGCAAACCGCGCTCACGCTGCCCTTCATCCTGTTTGCGATTCCCGCCGGCCTGCTCGCCGACCGGGTGTCGCGACGCTGGGTGATGGCGAGCTCCGAAGCGCTGCGCGCGGCGTCGCTGGCCGCGATCCTGTTGTTGCTCTGGTTCGGCGCGATGACGCTACCGCTGCTCGCGCTGCTCGGTTTCATCGCGGTCTGCGGCACGGTTGCCTACAGCGTCGCGGCGCCTGCGCTGGTGCCGTCGCTGGTGACAGCACAGCAATTGCCGGCGGCCAATGCCCGCATCGAGCTGGCGCGCACCATCGCCTTTGCCAGCGGACCGGCACTCGGCGGCGTGCTGGTCGGCTGGGTCGGCGCCGCGCCTGCGTTCGGCTTCGCCGCGGCGCTGTCGGCGATCGCGGTCGTGCTGCTCGCCGGGCTCTACGAGCCGGCGCGTGCGCCCGCCCCGCGGCGTCATCCATTGCAGGACATCAAGGAAGGTGCTGTTTTCGTGATGCATCACGCCCTGCTGCGGCCGGTGTTCATCACCCAGTTCATCTTCAACACCGCATCGTTCCTGCTGCTCGCGGTGTTTGTGCCCTATGCGGTGCGCCATCTCGGGCTCAGCGCCACCGGCGTCGGCACGACGCTCGCGATGTACGGCGTCGGCATGGTGGTCGGCGCGCTGTTCGCAACCCGGGTAATGAAGCGGCTGGCGTTCGGCACCGTGATCGGGCTCGGCCCCGTCACCGGCCTGGTCGCCTCGCTGGTGATGGCGCTGACCACCTGGTTTGCGACGCCGCTGCTCGCCGGCCTCGGCTTCTTCCTGCTCGGCGTCGGCCCGATCCTGTGGGTGATCTCAACCACCACGCTGCGCCAGTCGGTGACGCCGCCCTCGCTGCTCGGCCGCGTCTCGGCGATCAACATCATGAGCTACGGCGCCCGCCCGCTCGGCTCCGCGCTGGGCGCCATCGTCGGTGGCCTCTACGGTGCCGAAGCCTGCCTCTATCTCGCGGCTGCGATCTTCGCCGCTCAGGCGCTGGTTATCCTGATGTCTCCGGCGGTATCGCTGACGCGGCAGCCCGACATGGTCGGCGAGCCGGCGCGCTGCTGATCAGTTCGTCAGATAGCGCTCATACTTGCCGCCGACGACCTCGTCGGCGGCAACTGCCGGATCCAGCGTGTAGAGATCCTGCGCATGGCCGATGCCGCGCAACACGAAGCGGCCGGTGGAGACCAGATAATTGCGGCCGGCGGCATCGAGCCCGGCGCGAAACGCCGTTGAGGTGAGCAAGTCCCGATCGACCGAGGCACACATCGAGGCGATCCGGCTGACCTCGTTGACTGCCGGCCCGACCACCGTGAAGTCCAGCCGGTCCTCGCTACCGATGTTGCCGTAAAACACCTCGCCGACATGGAGCCCGACATAGGCCGAAGTGGTCGGCTGTCCGTCGGTGGCACGGCGGGTGTTGAGGGCATCCATGTTGTTGCGGAAGGTGTGTTCGGCGCGCAACGCCGCGCGCTTGGCGCCCGCCAGGTTCTCGCCGGTGAACATCGCCAGCACGCCGTCGCCGATCAGCTTCAGCACCTCGCCGCCGGCATCGTGGATCGCGTCGATCGAGGCCTGCGCATAATCGTTGAGGAACGGAATGATCTCATCCGGGCCGATACGCTCGCTGATCGCGGTCGAGCCACGCACGTCGGAATACCACAGCACGGCCTTGATCTTCTCGGTAATGCCGCGCTGCATCCGTCCGCGCAGCACCTGCTCCGCCGTCTCGCGGCCGAGATAGACCCGTCCGAGCGTGCGGGCGATCTCGACCTGAGCCGCCGATTTGATCGCGAGCCCGAGCACCGGCACCAGGTCGCGCAGCGCCGCCATGTGGCTCTCGCCAAAGCCGTCCGAGTGACGGGTGGTGTAGTAGGAATAGAAGCAGTCCATCTCGCCGATCGTGCCGGCCTCGCCGAAGCGGTGCACGAAAGCGGCAAAATGCTTATGGCCCTTCTCGGCGAGTTCACCGATCATCGAAAAATCGTGCGAGCCGTTGAGGTCGATCACCATCTCGTCATGGCCATTTTCGAGCATGTGATGGAACGCCGACCTCCGCCAGGTCTGGCTGGCCTCGCCGGTGCTGGTCGAGCCGTACTCGAAGATGTCGGCCTCGTTGCTCTCGCCGTCGTTCCAGCGGAAGCCGCGCCCCTCAAAAATCGGATGCAGGGTATCGATGAACACGATCGCCCGCGACAGCGGCATGCCGGCGGCCCGGCAGCGCTCGCAGAAACCGCGCAGCAGGTCGTTTTCCGGCAGGCCGGTCAGGCCCTGGCGGACCAGCCAATTCATGAGGCGCAAGCGGGGCGTCAGTTCCATCAGCTGATTATGCCGGGCAATCGGTGCGGGAGGAAGGGCTTGCCGTCGCGTGACAGATGCGGACGCCAACGCGGCATTGCAAGGGCCGCTCCGCCGCACCATTTCGCGCGGAACTGCGCCGGTGGATGGCTGCAATTCCACTTTCCTTTGGCTCAGCCATCGCGCACAACAGCGCATGGACAACGACCCCGGCCAGCCAAGCCCGATCCGACGCCTGACGCAATGGGCGATCACGCCGCCGCAATCCTATGGGGTCTATCTTGGCGGCCTCATCCTGGTGTTGGCCCTGTCGTTCTACGCCGGCACGCTGAGGCCGAAGCACGTGCCTGCCCCGTCGGTGACCGCGCCGTCCGCCCCGCGTAGCTAGACGCCCGCGGGTGCCCGGCGCCGCGGCTACACCATCTCGGCCGGCGCCAGCCGGCAGGTCTCGCTGCTGATCTCGACCTGCAGCGTCGCGTGGTGAATGCTGAAGCGCTCGGACAGCTCCGCGCAGACGCGGTGCAGGAAGATATCGTCGTGTCCGCCGGGCCGCACCAGATGCGCGGTCAACGCTGTTTCGCTGGTGCTCATCGCCCAGATGTGCAGGTCGTGCACCTCGGTGACGCCCTCGAGCGCGGCGAGATAATCCCTCACCTGTTTGAGATCGATCCCCTTCGGCACCGCGTCGAGCGCGAGATTGACGCTGTCGCGGGCGAGCTCCCAGCCGCTGATCAGCACGACGACGGCGATCACCAGGCTGATCGCGGGGTCGAGCCACTGCCAGCCGGTCGCCATGATCAGCAGCGCGGCAACCACGACGCCGAGCGAGACGCCGGCATCCGCCGCCATGTGCAGATAGGCGCCGCGGACATTGAGGTCGCTGTCGCGGCCGCGCATGAACATGAGCGCGGTGCCGCCATTGATCAGGATGCCGAGCGCCGCGACCCAGACCACGGTCCAGCTTGCCACCTCCGCCGGCTCGCGAAAGCGGTTGATCGCCTCGACCGCGATGCCGCCGACCGCGATCAACAGCAACCCGGCATTGAACAGCGCCGCCAGGATCGAGGCGCGGCGATAGCCATAGGTGTGGGTGTCGGTCGGACGCCTGCCGGCGAGCCACGCCCCGCCCCAAGCCAAGAGCAGCGCGATGACGTCGGAGAGATTGTGGACCGCGTCGGAGACCAGCGCCAGCGAGTTGGCCGAGTAACCGAAGATCAGCTCCGCGATGACGAATGCGGTGTTGAGCGAGGCGCCGACCGCGAACGCGGTGCCAAAACTGGCGGGCGCATGGCTGTGCCCGGCATGGGAATGTCCCGCGTGGGAGTGACCGCTGTGGGAATGTCCACTGTGGGAATGTCCACTATGGTCGTGGTCATGATCGTGATGCGCCATGGCAACCGCCGTCGGAGTTCGTCGGCGACGGTTATAGCGTGGTAGAATGTGGATACTATCACACCGCGCAAGTTGAAGGTGCAGCCCGTAGGGCGGATGAGCCAACGGCACAATCCGCCCTACCCGACAAGACCCGCCCTGCGCGGCGCTACTCCACGCCGCGATTGAACTTGTTCGACTTCGGCAGGCCGTGAGCGAGCCGGCCGGCGTCGGCGCGGTTGCCGCGCCAGTCGGCCAGTTCCTTCATGGTCATGCTGTGCTCGCGGCCGGCGGAATCCTTCCAGCTCAGGCCGGTCTTGGCATCGAACACCGCAACGTCGGACAGCTCCGAGCTGGCGTACTTTTGCAGACGTACGCCGCGGCCGCGCGCCATCTCCGGCACCTGGTCGAGACCGAACAGCACCATCTTGTGGTTGGTGCCGATCACCGCAACGGTGTCGCCGTTCACGGTCGTGATCGCGCGAGCCTCGTTCGGCATCTCGACATTGAGCACCTGCTTGCCCTTGCGGGTGTTGCCGACGCAGTCCTCTTCCTTGACGACGAAGCCCTGTCCTTCGCTGCTCGCGACCAGGAACTTGCGCTCGCCCTTGTTGACGAACAGCGAGATGATCGCGGCGTCCTGCTCAAGATCGATGTACATGCGGATCGGCTCGCCATGGCCGCGGCCGCCCGGCAGCTTGGCGACGTCGAGCGAGTAGAACCTGCCATTGGTCGCGAACAGCAGCAGCTTCGAGGTGGTCTCGGCAAAGAACGAGTGCTCGAGCTTGTCGTCGGTCTTGAAGGCCAGCCCCGAGAGATCCTCGACATGGCCCTTCAGCGTCCGGACCCAGCCCTTCTCGGAGATCACGACGGTGCACGGCTCGCGCTCGACCAAGGCTTCCTCAATCGCGGCGAGATCGTGCTCCGGCGCATCGGCAAAAGTGGTGCGGCGCTTGCCGAGCGGCGTCTTCGGCCCGAACATGTCGCGCACCTTGCTGACCTGCTCGCCGACCTTGGCCCACTGCTCGATCTCGGAGGCGAGCAGCCCCTCGATGCCCTTCAGCTCCTTGCGCAGATCCTTGTCCTCGGTGCGGATCTCCATCTCCTCCAGGCGGCGCAAATTGCGCAGGCGCATGTTGAGGATGGCCTCGGCCTGGATCTCCGACAGCTTGAAGGCCTTCATCAAGACCGGCTTCGGCTCGTCCTCGGTGCGGATGATCTTGATCACCTTGTCGAGGTTCAGGAACGCGATCAGCTGGCCGCCGAGAATTTCGAGCCGGTGCTCGATCTGCCCCTTGCGGAAGTTGGAGCGGCGGATCAGCACGTCGCGCAGATGGTCGAGCCATTCGCGCAGACATTCGGCAAGGCCGACCACCTTCGGGATGCGGCCCTTGATCAGCACGTTGAGGTTCAGCGAGATCTTGCTTTCCAGCTCGGTGAGCCGGAACAGCGATTCCATCATCAGCGCGGGATCGACGGTACGCGATTTCGGCTCGATCACGAGCCGGATGTCCTCGGCCGACTCGTCGCGCACGTCGGCAACCAGTGGCAGCTTCTTCTCGTTGATGAGATCGGCGATCCGCTCGACGATCCGCGACTTCTGCACCAGCCAAGGGATCTCGGTGACGACGACCACCCAGGTGCCGCGCGCGCCCTCCTCCTGAACCCAGCGCGAGCGGGTGCGGAACGAGCCGCGCCCCGTGGTATAGGCCTCGACGATCGCTTCCTTGGAATCGACGACGATGCCGCCGGTCGGGAAATCCGGACCCTTGACCCATTTCAGCAGCGCCTTCGACTTGGCGTCGGGCTTCTCGATCAGATGCAGCGCGGCGTCGCAGAGCTCGGCCGCGTTGTGCGGCGGGATCGAGGTCGCCATGCCGACCGCAATGCCCTGCGCGCCGTTGGCCAGCAGGTTCGGGAAGCCGCCAGGCAGCACCACCGGCTCCTTCGACTGGCCGTCGTAATTGAGGCGGAATTCAACGCCGTCCTCGTCGATGCCGTCGAGCAACAGCCGCGCGACATCGGTCATGCGGGCTTCGGTGTAACGGTAGGCGGCCGGATTATCGCCGTCGATATTTCCGAAATTGCCCTGGCCGTCGACCAGCGGGTAGCGCGAGGAAAAATCCTGCGCCAGGCGCACCATGGCGTCATAGATCGCCTGGTCGCCATGCGGATGGAACGAGCCCATCACGTCGCCGACGATCTTGGCCGACTTCTTGAAGGCCGTCCGCGGGTCGAGCCCGAGCAGGTCCATGCCGTAGAGGATGCGCCGATGCACCGGCTTCAGCCCATCGCGGGCGTCCGGCAGCGCGCGGTGCATGATGGTCGAGAGCGCATAGGCGAGATAGCGCTCTTCGAGCGCGTCGCGCAGCGGCACCTCGTGAATTTCGGCCGGCTTTTCCGGCGGTATCTGTCGTTTTCCCATGGGGAGGCGTTAAACCCTAGCGGTGAATCGGGCAAGCCGCGAATCACCGGCAATTTAGGTTGCGAATCGGGCTTACGGAACCGCTGTCCGCCCGCGCCACGGCGCGATTCCCAGTGATAAGCCCACCAAGCCGCTGCGAACGGCCACGCCCACGCCGCCCCCGTGCGGCCTAAACAATCGGCAGCGAGGGCAGACTGCCCGTCTGCCAGACATTGAAAGTCACCTCCCATTCGGCGATTTCGCCACCGCGCATAGTGAGAATCTCCATTCCCCGCCCCTGCATCTGGCGCCCGTCATGGCCATCTTCCCAGTCACCCTCCCAATAACCAACGATCACATTGCCCGACACCGCACGGAGCTTCTTGTGCAATCGATAGTTCTTCTGGCGGGCGAACCGCGCCCGCAGGAACTGTTCAAGCGGCGGCTTGCCCCGGGTTTCCGGGAAATCGGCGAACCGCACGACGACGTCCGCGGCGAAGGTTTTCATGATCTCGCGAATATCGCCAGCGCTCATCACTTCTTGCGCACGATCCAACACGGCCTGCGCATCGGGAAGAGTCAGTCCATTAGCTTCCAGTCCTGTCGGCATACGCGCCTCCGCTTCGCAGTCACCGTGACCGCGCTGGGCGTGATACTGAGGGATCGGGGTGACAGATATTGTCAGCAGTGCGATCACCCCGGCTCGGAGAGACCTGCGATCTCGCGCCATTCCTTGATCAGCAGGGCTCGGCGCCTTGGATATCGCTCCGCGCCGTCGACGACAGATGAGATTCGATCAGTGCGAAAGGTGCGATAGCCGCCGCGGAGTTCGCACCAGGCAGCAAGCAGACGCACCGTCGCGCAAAAGGTGAGCGAAATGGGCCAGATCGTCCGGTCGGTCTGAGCGCCGGTTTCATCGTAGTAAGTGATGGACATCTTGCGCTCCATCCGGATCGCGCTCCGAATTGGTGCCAGGTCAACCCTATCCTGGGTGGCTGCCTTGATCGCTCCTGCAAGCAGCCCTGACACGTCGATCTCGGCGCCACGGTTTCCGGGCAATACGGCGGCGATTTTCGCAACCGCATGATGCGCCGCCCTCGTCAGCTTGGCGTCGGCACTTCGTGCCACCATGCGCGAGCCGAGCACGATCGCCTCGATCTCGTCGGTGGAAAACATCAACGGCGGCATCGTAAAGCCGGGGCGCAGTACATAGCCAATACCCGGCTCGCCATCGATAGGCGCGCCCTTCGCTATCAATCCTTGAATGTCGCGATAAACCGTTCGCAGCGAGACGCCGAACTCGTCGGCGAGCTGCGCTCCCGTCACCGGGTGACGATGAGTTCGGAGGAACTGGATGAGTTCGAGGAGCCTATCGGACCGCGGCATCTAAACATCCCCCTGATCGATTGGCTGCGGTCTCATCGACTCACGTTCCCGCCGACCGGCTCCGCCGCCTTGTCACGGCGTTGATAAATCCGTCGCGGGCGTCGGAGTGGCCCTGGCCGCGCGGCTCCAGCACGTGGCGGAGCAGAAACAGGCCGGTGATCCGGAAGCCGTCGAGCAGATCCTGATCCGACAGGCTATTGCCGCCCTCGCCTTCGCGCAGGAACGCCGGCAGCGGCAACAACCGGTCGCGCCACGGCTCGCCGGCCGCACGAGACACGGCGCCGCCGGATTTTGGCGACACGTAGACCAGGTCGGTGGTCGCTCCCGTCGCCGCGCAGTTTTCCAGGTCGAGCCCGAAGCCGAGCTCGGTCAGCATCGCGAGCTCGAACCGGATCACATGCACGGCGGCAACGCCCGCGTCCTCGAAATCGTCGAGCGTTCCCTCCAGCATCTCGTAGATGTCTTCATGCGGATCGCGCTCCGGCAGCAGCCGCGCCAGCGCCCCCAGATGCGTGACGCCGTAGACGGCGTGCGACGAGGCCAGCAACGTCGCTGCACGCAGCCGCGTGCCCTCCAGCGCATACATGCCGAGATGCTCGTCGAGCCGTGCCCGCCATACCGCGGTAACGCTGTTGCCGGGCTGCAGCAACGGGCGCATCCGCGAGCTGGCGCCGCCGCGCACCAGGCCGAGATGGCGGCCGTGCTCCCGCGTCAGGAGCTCGACGATGGCGGAGGATTCGCCATGCCGCCGCACGCCCAGCACGATGCCTTCGTCGGTCCACTCCATGTGCTAAATATATGGCCAACCGGTCCGATTCAGAAGTGGCCGACATATGCGAGATGACTGCAATGGCTAGCCTCGTCGGCGACCTGATCATCGCCGCGCTCGAATTTGTGGTCTGGGCAGTCTGGGAATTGCTCCCCTTGCTCTGCTATTCTACCGAGCTCGTCCTGGTATTCGCGGTCACCTTCGGCAAGGTTGCCGTCGAACTCCCGAGGCATATCACCGAGATCGGCTGGACGGGCCTGTTGCGGGTGACGCGTTTACCGGAAGGACAGACGATCCTCTCGCCCGCGCTCGGCGTCATCATCGGCTTTATGATCTGGGCCGCCGTGGCGAGCGTGGCCATCATCTTCCACGCCTACCGAGCGTAAGGTCTCGCCCTCATGCGTTGAACCAGCCCCGCGCGTCGCCAGTGAAGGAGCAATACAGCCCGAGCGCGGCGAGTGCGTGGGAGACGATCTGGACTCCACCGTAGAATTCGACGCCGTTCTTGATGATATCCTGCGACAGGCCGATTGCCGACAAGACCAGCGCGACAAGCAATACCCAGCGCGGCCAGTTCTTGCGGTGCCGCGCCGCGAGGAAGACAAAATAGATGAACAGCACCAGAAAGCCGGCATCGAGCAAAGGCGGTGAGCCCACCGTCTGCACTTCCTCGTTCGGAGTACGATCGCTGAACGCCGCCGACAGCGCGTCCAGGAGCAGTGTCGCATAGAGCAGCACCTCAAACCACAATACGTTTCTCGGTACGTTCATTGCTCTGGACACGCTCACACGCCGGCTCTTATTCCTTGGGGAAATCCAGTCCCATTTCCTTGTAGCGGTCGGGATCGTCGCCCCAGTTCTCGCGCACCTTGACGAACAGGAACAGGTGCACGGGCACGCCCATGATCTCGGCGATCTCGACGCGCGCCTGCGCGCCGATCGATTTGATGGTGGCGCCGCCCTTGCCGAGCACGATCTTGCGCTGGCTCTCGCGCTCGACATAGATCGTCTGCTCGATGCGGATCGACTTGTCCTTGCGATCGGTCCAGCTGTCGGTCTCGACCGTCGACTGGTACGGCAATTCCTGATGCAGATGGCTGTAGATCTTCTCGCGGGTGATCTCGGCCGCCAGATGCCGCATCGGCGCATCCGACATCTGGTCCTCGGGATAGAGGAACGGTCCCGCCGGCACCAGCTTCGCCAGCGCCTGGCGCAAATCGTCGACGCCGTCCCCTGACAGCGCCGAGATCATGAATGTGTGCTCGAAGCGCATCCGCTCGTTGGCGGCCTGCGCCAGCGCCAGTAGTTTCTCGCGCTGCACGAGGTCGACCTTGTTGAGCACCAGGATCTTCGGATGCGCAACGGATTCGAGCTTGGCCAGGATCGCGTTGGCCTCCTCGTCGATGCCCGACTTGGCATCGAGCAGCACGCAGACGAGATCGGCGTCGTGCGCGCCGCTCCAGGCGGTCGACACCATCGCGCGGTCGAGCCGGCGCCGCGGCGCGAAGATGCCGGGCGTGTCGACCAGGATGATCTGCGCATTGCCCTCGATGACGATGCCGCGGATCAGGGCGCGGGTGGTCTGCACCTTGCGCGACACGATGGTGACCTTGGAGCCCACCAGCGCGTTGACCAGCGTCGACTTGCCGACATTGGGGGCGCCGATCAGCGCAACGAAACCACAGCGCGTCGCGTCCTGTTGCCCTTTGGCTTCGTCAGTCATTGGTGCCGACGCCTTCACGCTCGATCATCGCGGATGCTGCTGCCTTCTCGGCCGCGCGCTTGTTGCCGCCCAGGCCCTCGGCGGAGGCGAGGCCCGGCAGGTCAACCGCAACGCGGAATTGTGGATCGTGGTGCGGGCCGGTGCGTTCGACCTCGCGATAGACCGGCGTCGGCAATCCCTTGCCCTGTGCCCATTCCTGCAACACGGTCTTGGGATCGCGCAGCGGGCGGCGCAGCTTGTGCATGCGTTCGGTCCAGTTGCGCTCGACGAATTGACGCGCGGCCTCGTAGCCGCCGTCGAGGAAGATCGCCCCGATCACCGCCTCGCAGATATCGCCGAGCACCGACTTGCGCAGCCGGGCGCCTTCGACCGCCTTGACCATGCCGAGCTTGATGTCGTCGAGCAGCCCGAGCGACTTGGCGACGTCGGCGCAGCTCTCCTTGCGCACGAGGTCGGCGAGCCGCTTCGACAATTCGCCCTCGTCGGCCTTCGGGAACGCCCGGAACAGCATGTCCGAGACGATCAGCCCGAGCACATGGTCGCCGAGGAATTCCAGCCGCTGGTAGCTGTCAGCACGGTTGCGGCTGGCGGGCTTCAGCGCGGAAACGTGAGTGAACGCGGTGGTCAGCAGCGCAGCGTCGGTGAACGTGTAGCCGATCCGCGCCTCGGTGCCGGCGATCGCAGCCTTGGCTTCGGCCGCCTTGGCTGCCTTGCTGCGCCGCTTCTTCGGCGCGGCCGTGCTCTCGGCGGCTGGCGTCTGGCTCGGCTCGCCGCTCGGCGCTTGATCGTTGATGGCTGAAGTCTCGTCGTTCATCGCACGATGGAGAATAGGCGATTCCACCGCACCGCGAACGGCCAGCGCCAGATCATCCAGGCCTGCTCGCCCTCGGCGATCGAGAAGAAGATCATCTGGGCCCGCCCGATGATGTTCTCGAACGGCACGTAGCCGACCTGCGACAGGAAGCGGCTGTCGGTGGAATTGTCGCGGTTGTCGCCCATCATGAAGAAATGCCCGGGCGGAACGGTGTAGACGATGGTGTTGTCCATGTAGCTGTTGTCTTGGCAGTCCAGCGTCTCGTAGCTGACGCCGTTCGGCAGCGTCTCCTTCCAGCGCTTGACGCGCGCGGTGGCATCCGCCGAGCCGCAGGGGTCCTCGCCGACGAAATCGCTCAGCCGCTCGCGCTTGATCGCCTCATCGTTGATGTAGAGCAGCCCGTTTTTGACCTCGATCCGGTCGCCAGGCAGCCCGATGACGCGCTTGATGTAGTCGGTGGAGTCGTCCCGTGGCAGGCGAAACACCACGATATCGCCGCGGTTCGGCTCCGAGCCGAAGATGCGCCCGGAGAAGATGTTCGGCGAGAACGGGATCGAATAGTGGCTGTAGCCGTAGGAATATTTCGAGACGAACAGATAGTCGCCGACCAGCAGCGTCGCCTTCATCGACCCCGAGGGGATGTTGAACGGCTGGAACAGGAAGGTGCGAATGACGAGCGCGATCAGGAGGGCATGGATGACGACGCGGATGGTTTCGCCCAAGCCGCTCTCAGATTTGGTCCCGGTGGTCACGCTCATTGCTTTCCCAATTCCCGTGGACTGATGTCCACGCGGTGGCAGAACGTTCTCTTCGCGCGAAGCGTTCGATCCTCGCGTGAGGAAAATGGCCTTGATTCTGATCTTGAGGGCAAATTCCGGCCTGAACCCTGAATCCGCGTCTCGCTCGATATACCCTGCGGCGTTTTAGACGGTTGTTTGCAGAGGCGCAATCAATCGCCGCCTCAAAACTTCGCAATTCATTGAAATATCAATGATTTTTTAGTTTTCTGAAGTTTTCTGGCAGATTCCGGCGCCAAGAGCTCATCTGGCCGGGGCAACCGCCGAAATTATGACGAAGGCCTGCGCCAACGGCCAATCGTCCGTGATCGACAGATCGATCTGCGCCCGCATGCCCTCGGGCGTCAGTTCCTGGAGCCGGGCCAGCGCCCCGCCGGTCAGCTGCATCGACGGCCGCCCACCCGGCAGGTTCACGACCCCCATGTCCCTCCACCACACTCCGCGCCGGATACCGGTACCGAGCGCCTTTGAGCAGGCTTCCTTGGCGGCGAAGCGCTTGGCATAGGTCGCGACCACCATCTTCTCGTTGTTGGCGCGGCGCATCGCCTTGGCGCGCTCGGCATCCGTGAAGATACGCTCCAGGAAGCGCTCGCCATGGCGCTCGATCACCTTGGCGATCCGGGTGATGTCGATCAGGTCGGAGCCGATGCCGATGATCATGCGCCGACGGCCTTGGCGCGGCCGCGGTCCATCGCCGCACGCATCTCGCGCACCGTCCCGGCGATGCCCACGAACAGCGCCTCCCCCATCATGAAATATCCGATGTTGAGCTCGCGAATTTCAGGCAGCGCAGAAATCGTCTCCGCGGTGTCGTAGTCGAGCCCGTGGCCGGCATGGACCTCGAGCCCTGCCGCCTGTGCAAGCCTGACACCATCGACGATGCGCTTCCATTCCGCGTCCGCCTTGTCCCTGTGGCCGTCGACCACGGCGTCGCACCAGCCGCCGGTATGGATCTCGATCACCGGCGCCTTCAGCTTCGCGGCCATTTCGATCTGCCTGGGATCGGCGGCGATGAACAGCGAGACCCGGATGCCGGCATCGCCAAGACGCGCGATGTACGGCGCCAGCGCTTGATGCTGGCCAACCACGTCGAGGCCGCCCTCGGTGGTCACCTCCTGGCGCCGCTCGGGCACCAGACAGACCGCGTGCGGCTTGGTCGCGAGCGAAATCCGCAGCATGTCGTCGGTCGCCGCCATCTCGAAATTCAGCGGCTTGGAGATTTCGGCCTTGAGCCGCGCCATGTCCTCGTCGCGGATGTGACGGCGATCCTCGCGCAGATGCGCGGTGATGCCGTCGGCCCCGGCCGCGATCGCGGCAAGCGCCAGCCGCACCGGATCGGGCCGCGCCCCGCCCCGCGCGTTGCGCAGGGTTGCGACGTGATCGACATTGATACCGAGACGCAGCGGAGGAGCCTTTGACATTTCTTTGACCTGCAAAACCTAACCTGTCACGCACGGGCATTGCCGCACGAAGGACGCTTCACCCATTGACGCGCTCGACCTTTGCGACGACGGCCTTGGCGCGCAACTGCGCGATGATAGCGAGGAGATGCTTCAGGTCATAGACCTCAAGATCGATGGTCAGCTCCGTGAAATCAGGCGACTGGCGCGACATGTGGATGTTGTCGATGTTGCCGTCATGCTCCGCGATCACGGTCGCGATCTGGGCGAGGCTGCCGGGCTCGTTGACGTTGTGGACCAGGATGCGCGCCGGGAAGCGCTGCGGCATGGTCTCGTCGATGTCCCAGCGCACGTCGAGCCAGCGCTCCGGCTCCTCCTCGAAATCCTTCAGCGCCGGCGACTGGATCGGATAGATGGTGATCCCCTCGCCCGGCGTGACGATGCCGACGATCCGATCGCCCGGCACAGCGCCGCCGTTCGGCGCGAACTTCACCGGCAGGTCGGAATTGATGCCACGCACCGGGATCACCGAGGTGGCACGCGCCGGATGCGGCGGATTCTGCGTCTTCAGCTTGGCGACCAGCCCCTTCTTGGCGCCATAGCGCACCAGACGCTCTTCCTTGTAGTCGGGATACATCGCGCGCGCGACGTCGGACGCCTTGATCTCGCCACGGCCGACCGAGGCCATCACCTCCTCGATCGAGGTGCGCGCGAGCCGCGGCAACGCGCCCTTCAGCTTGTCGTCGGCATATTCGATCTTGGCGCGGGCGAACAGGCGGTCGACGATGCGGCGGCCAAGCGCCGCATATTGGTCGCGCACGGCATCGCGGGTGGCGCGGCGAATGGCAGCGCGCGCCTTGCCGGTGCGGGCAAGCGCCTCCCAGGCCGACGGCGGTGCCGACTGCGCCTTCGATGTCAGCACCTCGACCTCGTCGCCATTCTGCAGCTCGGACGACAGCGGGGCGAACTTGCCGTTGATCTTGCAGCCGACCGCGCTGTTGCCGACGCCGGTGTGCACCGCATAGGCGAAGTCGATCACATTGGCGTTGCGTGGCAACGCGATCAGTTTGCCCTTCGGGGTGAAGCAGAACACCTGGTCATGGAACAGCTCGAGCTTGGTATGCTCGAGGAATTCTTCCGGATTGGCGCTTTCCGACAGAATGCCGATGGTGTGGCGCAGCCAGGCAAAGGCGTTGGACTCGTGCTTCATCCGCTCGTGCGGCGAGCCCGCACCCTCCTTGTAGAAGGCGTGCGCGGCGATACCGAACTCGGCGATCTGGTTCATCTCCTCGGTGCGGATCTGCAGCTCGACGCGCTGCTTGCCGGGACCGATCACCGTGGTGTGGATGGAGCGATAGTCGTTCTGCTTCGGGGTCGAGATGTAGTCCTTGAAGCGTCCCGGCACGACCGGCCAGGTGGTGTGGACGATGCCGAGCGCGCGATAGCAGGCCCCGATATCGTCGAGGATGACGCGGAAGCCGTAGATATCGGACAGCTGCTCGAAACCGACCGACTTGCGCTCCATCTTGGTCCAGATCGAAAACGGCTGCTTGCGGCGGCCGAACACCCGCGCCGTGATGCCGTTCTTCTGCAGGTTCTTGGAGAGCTGGCTTTCGATTTCGCCGATCAAATTGCGGTTGCGCTCGGCAAGCGCGTCGAGCCGCTGCTTGACGACGGCATAGGCCTCGGGATCGAGCACGAAGAACGACAGGTCCTCCAGCTCCTCGCGCATTTCCTGCATACCCATGCGGCCGGCGAGCGGCGCATAGATGTCCAGCGTCTCCTCGGCGATGCGGCGGCGCGAGGCCGGCGGCATGAACTCCATGGTCCGCATGTTGTGCAGGCGGTCGGCGAGCTTGATCAGCAACACACGGACGTCGTCGGCGATCGCCAGCAGCAGCTTGCGCAGGTTCTCGGCCTGCTTGGCCTCGCGCGACACCAACTCAAGGCGCTTCAGCTTGGTCAGGCCCTCGACCAGTGCGCCGATCTCGTGGCCGAAGACATGGTCGATCTCGGCCCGCGTCGCCTCGGTGTCCTCGATGGTGTCGTGCAGCAGCGCCGCCACGATCGTCGCATCGTCGAGTTTGAGGTTGGTGAGGATCGCGGCGACCTCGAGCGGATGCGAGAAATAGGGGTCGCCGGAGGCGCGTGTCTGCGTGCCATGCGCCTTCATGGCATAGACATAGGCGCGGTTGAGCAGGTCCTCGTTGGTGTCGGGATTGTAGGAACGGACGCGCTCAACGAGGTCATATTGTCGCATCATGCGTGTCCGCGGCTTGGCCGGCCGCTCCGCCGTGGGCGACGCCGGCGCCACCGCGACCGTTTCGGACGCAGCCTGCATCTGGATGGAACTGCGGCGTCGATACGCCATGAAACTCGCTGCCTTTCGCGCGGGACCGGTGTCCCTCTTCCCTCAATCTAGTGCGCTTTCGAATGAAGCAGCACCCCGCGCAGGCCCTGGAACCGTTCAATTTCCCGCGCCCGCATAGGACGCACCGTAACTGCAAAATTGTCAACAAAAGCAAAGGCCCGGAGCGATGTCCGGGCCTTTGGCAAATTGATCTGGCAGATTGATCTGGAGGGAGCGGTCTATTCGTCTTCCTCGGGCTGCTCCTCCGGGGGAGCCAGGCCCTCGAGACCCTTCAGCAGCTCTTCCTCGGTCATCCGCTCAACCGCGACCTCGGTGTCGTCGGCATCGACGCTGGCGCCGGCGGAACCGATCAGCGGCACGGTGTCCGGCTCGGGCTCGTCAACCTCGACGAACTTCTGCAGGGAGTGCACGAGTTCCTCGCGGAGGTCTTCCGGCGAGATGGTCGAATCGGCGATTTCCCGCAGCGAGACGACCGGATTCTTGTCGTTGTCGCGATCAACCGTGAGTTGCGAACCCGACGAAATCATCCGGGCACGATGCGCGGCCAACAGGACGAGGTCGAAACGATTGTCGACCTTGTCAATGCAGTCTTCGACGGTGACGCGAGCCATCTCGAGGCGCTCCGTGGTAAAAGGGTCCAAACATGTCGGTTATGAGGGTTAGTTATAGGGCCAGGCCTGGTTTCGCAAGGTAAAATTTGTGATTTGCCTTCCCAACAGGCTCTGATAACCCCGTCGGGGGCCAGAATGGCCGGAGCGTCTGACGACATGGCTAGGTTGCCGTCCCAGACAAGTAAATCTCTTCATTGCAACGTCAAAGGTCTAGGCTTTTTGCCCTCGCCTCACCATAATTGCGGTGGTGACTGTCGTGGGGAAAGATTCACTGAACTTTAGGCAGCAACGCAGGAAATTGCGCGCGGTTGATCACCGCTGCGCTAAGAACACTAACAACCACGCGAGAACACTTTGATGTCGTCACCTGTTTCCAACAAGATCGCGCTCTTCATCGACGGAGCGAATCTTTACGCAACCGCAAAGACACTGGGCTTCGACATCGACTACAAGCGCCTCCTCAAGGAATTCCAGGGCCGCGGCACGCTGCTCCGCGCGTTCTACTACACGGCGATCATTGAGGACCAGGAATACTCGTCGATCCGTCCGCTGATCGATTGGCTCGACTACAATGGCTACACCGTGGTCACCAAGGCGACCAAGGAATTCATCGACGCCAGCGGCCGCCGCAAGGTGAAGGGCAACATGGACATCGAGCTCGCCGTCGATGCCATGGAGCTTGCCGAACACATCGACCAGATGATCCTGTTCTCCGGCGACGGTGACTTCCGCTCGCTGGTCGAGGCGGTGCAACGCCGCGGCGTTCGCGTCACCGTGATCTCCACGATTGCCAGCCAGCCGCCGATGATCGCCGACGAGCTGCGCCGCCAGGCCGACGTCTTCACCGACCTCGTCGAGCTGCAATCCAAGCTCGGCCGCGATCCGTCGGAACGTCCGGCACCGCGCGAGCCGCGCCATCATACTTCTCACTCCCCGCAATTCCTGCAGCGCGCGACCACCATGGCCCCACGGGGAGCCGATGAAGACTTCGACGAGTAGCCTCGTCGCCGCCCCGACGCGTCCCGACAGCAACTGTCAGCTCTGTGCAAGGCTCGCCGACTTTCGCGCAGAAGCACGCGCGCGCCACCCGGACTGGTTCAACTCGCCGGTGGAGTCGTTCGGCGATCCGAACGCCCGGCTGCTGATCGTCGGGCTCGCTCCGGGCATGCAGGGTGCCAACCGCACCGGTCGTCCTTTCACCGGCGATTACGCGGGCGATCTGCTCTACGCGACCTTGCTCGAATATGGCTTCGCCAGCGGCGTCTATCAGGCGCGGCCGGACGACGGCTTCACGCTGGTCGACAGTCGAATCAGCAACGCGGTGCGGTGCGTGCCGCCGCAGAACAAGCCGCTGCCGGTCGAGATCAACACCTGCCGGCAGTTCCTCGGCGCCACGATCGCCGCGATGCCGAACGTGCGCGCGATCGTCCTGTTGGGACGCATCGCCCACGAATCGACCTTGAGGGCATTGGGAATTCGCCTGGCTGCCGCGCCGTTTGTGCACGGTGCCGTGCATAGCGCAGGCAAGTACAAGCTCTACGACAGCTACCACTGCTCGCGCTACAACACGAACACCGGCGTACTGACGACCGACATGTTCCGCAAGGTCTTCGCGACCGTGCGGAAGGATCTCGGCTAGCTACCGCGGATTGTCCTTCAGCCATTCCAGCACGTCGGCGGCGTTCCGGTCGGGTGGAAACACCGGATAGAACACGTGCGTGATGCGCGCATCGTCGATGATCAGCGCGAGCCGCTTGATCAGGGTCTGGCCGGCCACCGACATCGTCGGCAATCTGAGCGTGTGCGTCAGTTCCAGCGCTTCGTCGGACAGCACCGCGAACGGCAAATGCAGGCGCGATGCCATTTCGATCTGATAGTCGTTGCTCTGCGTCGACAGCCCGAACACCTGCGCCGCGCCGGCCGCCTTGAGGTCGGCGAACAAGTCGCGGAACGCGCAGGTCTGCGGCGTGCACCCACGCGCGCCCGGGATCATGTCCCAATCGTCGACCAACCCGATCTTTCCGGGCTCGCCGGTTCGCGGATAGCCGAACACCACGGTGCGGCCCTCGAGCGCCGCCACCACCACCGACGTGTCGTCGGTGGCACGCAGCCGGATCGGAGGGATCGTCATGCCCGTCAGATGGGCCGCGCCACCGTCGTCGCGAGGTGCCGGGATCTTGCTCCAGTCGACGTCGGTAAGGCTGCTCTGGGTCATGGCCGACATCTCCCTGAACGCCATTGCGAGCGAAGCGAAGCAATCCATAGCGACGCGCATTGGATAGACGGATTGCTTCCTCGCTTCGCTCCTCGCAATGACGGCTTGAAATCTATCCCCGCGCCCGCATCAGGCGGCTCTTCTCGCGGCCCCAATCGCGCTTCTTCTCGCTCTCGCGCTTGTCATGCAGCTTCTTGCCCTTGGCGACCGCGAGCAGCAGTTTGGCACGGCCGCGCTCGTTGAAGTACAGCTTCAGCGGAATGAGCGTCATGCCCTCGCGGTCGACCGCGCCGAGCAGCTTGTTGATCTGCTTGCGGTGCAGCAGCAGCTTCCGCGGCCGCTTCGGCTCGTGGTTGAAGCGGTTGGCCTGCAGATATTCGGGGATATTGGCATTGATCAGCCAGATCTCGCCGTCCTTGGAATCCGCATAGGATTCCGCGATCGTGCTCTTGCCGCTGCGGATTGATTTCACCTCGGTGCCGGTCAGCGAAATGCCGGCCTCGATGGTGTCCTCGATGGCGTAGTTGAAGCGGGCCTTTCGGTTTTCGGCGACAACCTTGATCGGGCGTTCGTTCTTCTCGGCCACTTTAGCTCTTCTTGAGGAGGTCGCGGATTTCCGTCAGCAGCACGACCTCGGCGGACGGCTTCGGCGGCTCGGCGGGCGCAGCCGCCTCCTTGCGCTTGAGCTGGTTCATGGTGCGAATGACCATGAACAGCACGAATGCGACGATGACGAAATTCACGATCAGGGTGATGAAGCTGCCGTAAGCCAGCACGGCACCTTGCTTCTTGGCGTCGGCCAGGTTGGTGGCCACCACGTTCTTGGAGAGCGGGACGAAATAGTTGGAGAAGTCGAGGCCGCCCAGCATGCCGACGATCGGCATGATGATGTCGTTGACCAACGACGTAACGATGCCTCCGAAGGCCGCACCGATGATGACGCCGACGGCGAGGTCGACGACATTGCCCTTCATGGCGAAATCGCGGAATTCCTTCAGCATTCCCATCCCCTTCTGTTCGACATTGCGCACGGCATCGTGCACGGCAGTACAGTCTTGGCTCAGTTGATCAGGCCCGCATGCACCATGGCGCTGCGGACGGCCTGGCGGGTCGGCTCCGAAACCGGCACCATCGGCAAACGCAGCTTCTCGTCGAGCTTGCCGAGCAGCGACATCGCATACTTCACCGGCGCCGGGTTGCTCTCGATGAACAGGTTGGTGTGCAGCGGCATCAGCTTGTCATGGATCTTCAACGCGGTGGTGACATCGCCCTTCTGCCAGGCGGTCTGGAATTCCGAGCACAGCCTGGGCGCGACGTTCGAGGTCACGGAGATGCAGCCATGGCCACCATGTGCCATGTAGCCGATGATGGTGGCGTCCTCGCCTGACAGCTGGTTGAAGTCCTCGCCCATCGCGGCGCGCTGCTGCGAGACCCGCACCATGCTCGCGGTCGCGTCCTTGACGCCGGCGATGTTCTTCAACTCGAACAGCCGCTTCATGGTGTCGACCGACATGTCGATCACCGAGCGCGGCGGGATGTTGTAGATGATGATCGGAATGTTGATCGCATCGTTGATCGCCTTGAAGTGCTGATACATGCCCTCCTGGGTGGGCTTGTTGTAGTACGGCGTCACCACCAGCACCGCGGTCGCACCGGCCTTCTCGGCATGCTCGGCCAGCTCGATCGCTTCCTTGGTCGAGTTCGAGCCCGCGCCGGCAATCACTGGCACCCGGCCCTTGGCCTCCTCGATGCACCACTCCACCACCCGCTTGTGCTCGTCATGGCTGAGCGTCGGGCTCTCGCCTGTCGTGCCGACCGGCACCAGGCCGTGCGTGCCCTCGGAAATCTGCCAGTTCACGAGGCTGCGGAACGCCGCCTCATCCACGCCGCCGTTCTTGAAGGGCGTCACCAAGGCAGTGAATGACCCCCGGAATTTTGTCTTGGCTGCCATGGACTTCCTCCAAACGCTTCAGGCTAAGGCTAAGGTCGACGGACCCGTGTTTTTGGCGTGCTTCCGGCCGTGCGACCAACCCGGTTGATGTGAAACCGCCATGAAAGGCAATTCATACCGGGTCTGGCCGACAGGCGAAAGGGCCGCACCGTACCTATTCCCAGCCGGTTCCAGCCGCGATTTTGCCGCGGTGCTGGCGCAAACAGCCGCACCGGCAGGCTTCTTAGTATTTTGTCTACGTTTTCACCCAAATAAGAACCCATGGCCCGATCGACCAGATGATTCGGGGCCACGGAGGGCTTCCGTGATTCGTTCCGCCCGCGCAGGCACATTGCGATCGACGGCACTGGCGACGAGCCTGGCGCTCGTCGTCGGCCTTGCGACTCTGACGCCCGATGCATGGGCCGCCTCGGATGCTCCGGCAGCGGCGCCGGCTGCCGACAGCGCCTCTTCCAAGGCCACCGCTCCCAAATCCGCCGCAGCCAAGACCACGAAGGCCGCTCCCAAGACCGCGGCTGCGGCGAAGCCGACCGCGGCCAAGCACAGCGATACCAAGGCCAGCGCAGCCAAGACGAGCGAGACCAAGACCGAAACGGCCAAAACACACGCGTCCAAATCCAGCGCAGCCAAGACAGAGGGCGCCAAGACCAGCCCTGCCAAGACCACCCCTGCCAAGACCACGGATTCCAAAACCTCGGACTCCAAAGCAACCGCGCCAAAGACCGCGACAGCCAAGTCCGGCACAGCGAAGTCCGCGGCTCCGGTCGCGACCGGAAGTCTGCCGAAGCGGCCGGCGCCGGTCAGCGCTTCCGCGCCCGCGCTGGTTCCGGCGACCCGCCAGCATGCCGCGCCGATCGTGCGCAAGCCGGTGCTGCCCGCGGCGATCGCAGCGACGTCGTCGACCTCGCAGTCCGACAAGGATGCGCTCGCAAGCGTCGTCGAGCTGCTGCGCAAGCGCAGGCCGGCCGACGCCACCGAAGCCGAGGCCTCGATCTCCGATCCGGTCGCGCGCAAGCTCGCCGAATGGCTGATCCTGCGCAGCGAGGACAATGGCGCCTCGGTCGAGCGCTACCGCGCCTTCCTTGACGCCAATCCGAGCTGGCCGTCGCAGACCTTCCTGCGTCGCCGGATCGAGGCCTCGCTGTGGGACGATCGCCGCGACGACTCCGCGGTCTGGGCCTGGTTCCAGAATGAATCGCCGATCTCGGCTAAGGGCCGGCTCGCGCTCGCCAAGGTGATGGTCTCCCGCGGTGATCGCGGAAATGCCGAGCGCCTGGTCCGCGAAGCCTGGCGCAACGACGGCATGAGCGAGGACACCGAAACCGCCGCGCTCGATATGTTCGGCTCGTTCCTGACCGCCGGCGACCACAAGGCGCGCATGGACGCGATGCTCTATGGCACCGACAACGAGGCTGCCGGCATGCGCGCGGCCAAGCGTCTCGGCTCCGGTTACGTGGCGCTGGCCAAGGCGCGCATCGCCGCCACCCGCAAGGGTTCGAACCTGCGCGCGTTGCTCGAAGCGGTGCCGAGCGAACTCACCGGCGACACCGGCTACCTGTTCGCCAAGATCCAGCTGCTCCGCCGCGAGGAGAAATTCGCCGAGGCCGCGCGGCTGATGCTGAGCGCGCCGAAGGATCCATCGCGCCTCTACAACGTCGACGAATGGTGGATCGAGCGCCGGCTGCTGGCGCGCAAGATGATCGACAACAACGAGTTTCGCACCGCCTATCTGATCGCGCGCGACGCGGCGCTACCGGCCCGCGACATCTACAAGACCGAACAGGAATTCACCTCGGGCTGGATCGCGCTGCGCTTCCTCAACGATCCCGCCCTCGCCTCCGAGCATTTCGCGCGGATCGGCGTCGGCAGCGCCAACCCGACCGCGCTGGCGCGTGCCGGCTATTGGCAGGGCCGCGCCGCGGAAGCCGCCGGCCGGGGCCAGGAAGCGCGCGCCGCCTATGCCCGCGCAGCCGAGCAGTCGACCAGCTATTACGGCCAGCTCGCGCGCGCCAAGCTCGGCCTGCCGCAGATCGAGCTCAACAGCGCGCCGCGCGGCCGCGGTGTCGACCGCCTGGAAATCGTCCGCGCCGTGGCGCTGCTCTATGAAATTAACGCGCGCGAACTCGCGATCCCGATCTTCGGCGACATGGGCGACAATGGCGATCCGGAAGCTCTCGCCGGGCTCGGCGAGCTGACCGCGCGTAATGGCGATGCGCGCGGCATGTTGCTGATGGGCAAGGCCGCGCTCAATCGCGGCCTGCCGTTCGACCACTACGCCTATCCGGTGAACGGCATTCCCTCGTTCCGGCAGGTCGGGCCGGAGGTCGAGCAGAGCGTGGTCTACGCCATCGCCCGCCAGGAGAGCGCATTCAATCCGGCCGTGGTGTCGCCGGCGCAGGCTTACGGCCTGATGCAGGTGACGCCGGATGCTGGACGCTATGTCTCCAAGCGCGCCGGCATCGCCTTCGATCTCAACCGGATGAAGACCGATCCGGTCTATAATGCGATGCTGGGCGCCGCCGAACTCGGCGGCCTGCTCGAGGACTATCGCGGCTCCTATATCCTCACCTTCGCCGCCTACAATGCCGGCCGCGGCAGCGTTCGGAAGTGGATCGAGCGCTACGGCGATCCCCGCGATCCCAAGGTCGACGCAGTCGACTGGGTCGAGCTGATTCCGTTCTCAGAGACCCGGAACTACGTCCAGCGGATCATGGAGAACCTGCAGGTCTACCGTGCCCGGTTCGGCGGCGGCAGCAGATTGCAGATCGAGGCCGACCTGCATCGCGGCGCCAGCGTGGAATGAGCTGGCCCGGCCGGTTTTCAACAGAGATATGACAGGACATGGCTGATCGCGGCCAGATCTTGAGCTAACCCGTTGTTGCTGCTTAATTTTTATAGATTTTTGCTACCCCGAACCGGGAATCAGCGCCTTATATAAAGGCTGCGCGCTCTGCTGGCGGCGGAGCTGCCACTAAATCACCTTGTCGCAATCTAAATCTGCCGCTTGCGGCTCAGCGCCCACTGGGGCATATCGGCGCCACCGGAGAGGTGGCCGAGTGGCTGAAGGCAACGCTTTGCTAAAGCGTCATACGGTCTCAAGCTGTATCGAGGGTTCGAATCCCTCCCTCTCCGCCAGCCTCGGCTTGTCCGGCCCGGACAGATGGGTAACAGATCGTACCTAAGACATGGGTGACAACCTCGTGCCGAACGGGTTGTCGAGTGGTTGCAGGGTTTTCTGCTCCAGGTCAAAGTATCCCAAATCATAGTGCATGAAGCTATCTCTCGGGCCGCTCAGGCTGTCCAACGATGCTCCCTAACTATCTCCGTCGAGAAATTTGGGCGCCCACCCGTCCGGCATGAACCGGCGGTAACCTCCGCGTGAACGAAACATCATTCCCGGTACCTCGAAGCGAGCGCGAAACAGACCGCGCTCAAGCTCGCTCCATTGTTTTCCTCACCTGATCATTTCCGGGGTAAGGCCATGCGGCAAGACAGTGGCATTCAATTCCAGGATCTCGACAAGATCTTGCGAGACGCGCAGCTTCGTCGCTCCGGCGACCTTGGTCCGTGGTTTCGGCAGCGCTTCCCTGCCAGAGCAGCCGGATTCGTTATCGCAACTTCGTTCGCTTTCATGGTTGCCGTGCTGGCGATCGTGGCCGCCCCGCGGCCGGTGTCGAGCGCTGCACTCGGCAGCGACTGGCAATGCAGCAAGGCGGCGTTTGTCGTGACGACCTGTCGTCAAGCCGATCCCGCACACTCATAGCAAGCGGCCGTATCGTCGAAGGAACGTCGGCATTTGCCCGGCGTTGCATAGGCGGCGACGGCACTTGCCAGAGCAACCGGTCCCATCGTCGACCAAACGATGTCGACGCAATGCCGCAACATCGCGAGCAACATTCTCTTTGCGAGCCAAATTGCCATGAACAAACGCAGTCAGACCTATTTTCGCAATGCGCTGGATCTGAGGGACAAGATCCAGGTCAAGATCTTGAGGAAGCGCCTCAAGGTCTCCGATCAACAGTTTGCTTCCACCGTTCGGAAATCGGGCCCTTCGATTTCCGCCATCACCAAGGAAGCAAAGGTGATCTGATCCAACAACTCCAAGGGATCGGACGGTCGATCTGCCCGGCGACCGTGGGAGAGCGCCGCCCCTCCCGATTGTGGCGCCACTGGCGACGGCCCCGCTTTTGCGCCCATCTATGCTGCGTGTCGACTTTCCCACGGCACCGCTATTTGGCATCATGAACGAACCTCCGGCTGGGCGGGATCGAAGACATAAAATGAATGGCCCAAGCGGTCTCAGGCTGGCGATCTGCTTCGGGCTGGCGGTCGTTCTGCCCGCTGCGCAGACACCGCCAATGGCGCATCCGCGAGACGAATGGCGTGTCATTGCCAAGGAATGTCGCGACGTCTTGCCTGCGCAGGCAAAGATACGCGCATGCCTCAATCTGCTGAGCGATCGGCGGCTCTCGCCCGCCTATCTTGCGCCGATCAACGGCGAGATATCGAGCACGTTCCAAGGCCTGCGAGACTACGACAACGCCATCAAATACAAGAAGATCGAAATCGCACGCGCGAATGCCGCGGTGGAGCAACCTTCGGCTTCGAGCGAAGCGCTTCCCGCAAGTCTTGGCGCGATGTCCCTGCGTTACCTGGAGCTAGGTACACTCCTGTCGCTCAATCGCCGGGCCTCCTTCGACAGTCAGTCCGATGAAGCACGCCGAGACGCAACTGAGGAGCAAAGCAACTACAACCAGGCGCTCTCATACAACCCGATGAACTACAGGGCCTATCGATATCGGGCTGAAATTCGCAGCCTGTTCTGCGATCGCACGTCTGCTGCCCAGGACATGGAGGCCGCGGTGAGGTTTGCTGAACAAGCCGGTGATCAGGACACCGCTCGGGACTACAGGCATGTCACGCTCGGCGTTTGCATTCCGGCTTGGCGCCGAGACTAGTTTGCGAGCCCTGTGCGTCGTCACCCGGCGGCATAGCGCGGCGCCAGATCATCCTGACGGAAGCGAAAGGTATCGGCAAACCTGCGAAGTCAAAGTCGGTTATCCGGAAGCTTCGCGCAGCCCGCGACAGAACGTCACAGCAATTGGTTTCGATTCGACCGCCTCATCGGCGGCCATTTGCCCCGCTTTGAACACCGCAGG
>CALRXG020000015.1:0-29687 GCA_943372075.1 Bordetella parapertussis
GGTGGCGCGCTTCACCTTCGACAATTCGAACCCCCGCGCGCAGTTCGACGGCGCGCGGATCATCAGCCGGCTGATGCGGCAGGCCGATTTCGGTGCGGTGTATGACGAGTGGTCGCTGGTGGTGGCGTTCGCCGCCACCGACCTGCGCACCGCGCAGGCGATCACGCGGCGACTGGCCAGCGTGATGCGCCACACCCAGAACGGCCGGCGCGATGTCAGAGCCGAGCCCGCCGTCAGCGTCGCAACGCTGCTCCCCAGTGATTCCGCGATGTCGCTGTTGGGGCGATTGTTCGGGACCGCGGAGCGTGCGGCGTCATAACGTCGAGATCGCGCCACACCGTCATTGCGAGCCACCCGGTCGGCGCGAGGCGCCGCCGGATGACAGGCTCCGCGAAGCAATCCATCTCTTCGCGCTCGCGGAAGGATGGATTGCTTCGTAGCTTCGCGCCTCGCAATGACGCGGAAAGGTCGATGCCTACGCCGCCTTCTTGCTCTCCGCGAGATTGGCGAGCTGGCGCAGGATCTCCGTCGTGCCGGCGAGCCGTTCCTCCGGCGTCTCCCAGTCCTGCAAGAACACCACCTTCATGTCGGGCCGCACCTTGGCAGCCTGGCCGTGCTGGCGGATGAACGTCACCAGCCGCTCCGGATGCGCAAAGCTGTTGTCGCGGAACGCGATCACGGCGCCCTTCGGACCGGCATCGACCTTCTCGACATTGGCTCTCCGGCAATAGGCCTTGATCGCGGCGACCTTGAACAGATAGCGGACTTCGTCGGGCAGCACGCCGAAGCGGTCGCGCATCTCGGCGGCGAAGGCGTCGATGTCCTCGTCGGTGTCGAGATCGGCGAGACGGCGATAGAGCGACAGCCGCACGCTGAGATCGTTGACGTAGTCTTCGGGGATCAGGACCGGCATGCCGATCGTGATCTGCGGCGACCAGCGGTCGGCGGCGGGCTCGGCGACACCGGCCTTGAGGTTGACGATCGCCTCCTCCAGCATCGACTGGTAGAGCTCGAAGCCGACTTCCTTGATGTGGCCGGACTGCTCCTCGCCGAGCAGATTGCCGGCACCGCGGATGTCGAGGTCGTGCGAGGCGAGCTGGAAGCCGGCGCCCAGCGTCTCCAGCGATTGCAGCACCTTGAGCCTGCGCTCCGCCTGCGCCGTGATCTTCTGCTGCGCCGGCAACGTGAACAGCGCATAGGCGCGCAGCTTGGAGCGGCCGACGCGGCCGCGCAGCTGATAGAGCTGGGCCAGGCCGAACATGTCGGCGCGATGCACGATCAGCGTGTTGGCGTTCGGGATGTCGAGACCGGACTCGACGATCGTGGTCGACAGCAGGATGTCGTACTTGCCGTCGTAAAATGCGGACATGATGTCCTCGATCACGGTCGGCGGCATCTGGCCGTGGGCGACGGCGACCTTCATCTCCGGCACGTTCTTGTCGAGGAAATCCTTGACGCCGGCGAGGTCCTCGATCCGCGGCACCACGTAGAAGGCCTGCCCGCCGCGGTAACGTTCGCGCAGCAGCGCCTCGCGGATCATCAGCGGATCATGCGGCGCGACGAAGGTGCGCACGGCCAGACGATCGACCGGCGGCGATGCGATGATCGAGAGCTCGCGAACGCCAGTCAGCGCCAGTTGCAATGTGCGCGGGATCGGCGTTGCCGACAGCGTCAGCACGTGCACCTGAGCACGGAGCTGCTTCAGCCGTTCCTTGTGGCTGACGCCGAAATGCTGCTCCTCGTCGACGATCAAGAGGCCGAGGTCCTTGAACTTGATGGCCTTGCCGAGCAGTGCATGGGTGCCGACGACGATATCGACGTTGCCGTCGGCGAGGCCCTTCTTGGTCTGGTTCAAATCCTTGGTCGACACCAGCCGCGACGCCTGTGCGACATTGACCGGAAAGCCCTTGAAGCGCTCGGTGAAGGTCCGCGAATGCTGCCGCGCCAGCAGCGTGGTCGGCACTACGACGGCGACCTGCTTTCCTTCCAGCGCCACCGCGAATGCCGCACGCAATGCCACCTCGGTCTTGCCGAAGCCGACGTCGCCGCAGATCAGCCGGTCCATCGGACGGCCGATCTCGAGGTCCTTCAAGGTCGAGTTGATGGCCCCCAGCTGGTCTTCGGTCTCGTCATAGGGGAAGCGTGCGCAGAACTCGTCATAGACGTGTGGCTGCAACGGGAATTTCGGTGCTTCGTGGAGCTGCCGCTCGGCGGCGATCTTGATCAATTCACCCGCGATCTCGCGGATGCGGTTTTTCAGCTTGGCCTTGCGCGCCTGCCAGCCGCCGCCACCGAGACGGTCGAGTTCGACATTGGCGCTGTCGGAGCCGTAGCGCGACAACAGCTCGATGTTCTCGACCGGCAGGAACAGCTTGGTCTCCGCTGCGTAGTGCAGCTCGAGGCAGTCATGCGGTGCGCCGGAGACTTCGAGCGTCTGGAGCCCAACGAAACGGCCGATGCCGTGCTCGACGTGAACCACCAGATCGCCGGTCGCGAGGCTTGTCACCTCCGAGATGAAATTGTCGAGCTTGCGGCTCGCCTTGCGCGGCCGCACCAGGCGGTCGCCGAGAATATCCTGCTCGCTGATGACAGCGAATTCGCCGGTCTCGAAGCCGGACTCCATGCCGAGCACAGCCAGCATGGTCTCGTTGCGCGGCGTCGCCTGCACGATCCGCCAGGTGTTGACGCTGGTGGTGTTGAGCAGCTTGTGGTCGCGCAGCATCGCGCCCATGCGGTCGCGCGAGCCCTCGCTCCACAGCGCGACGATGACCTTCTTGCGCTGTGACTGCAGCGCGCCGATATGGCCGACCACAGCCTCGAACACGTTGACATTGCCGTCGGCGCGCTCCGGCGCGAAATTGCGGCCCTGCCGCGCGCCGGCGTCGAACACCTCGCTAGTACCTTCCGGCACCGCGAACGGCGTCAGCCGTGCCAGCGGCACGTCGCCGAGCAGCCTGGTCCACTCGGGCTCAGACAGATAGAGCTTGTCCGGCGGCAGCGGCTTGTAGATCGCGCCGCTGCCCGGTTGGTCCAGCGCCTCGCGGCGCGCTTCGTAATAGTCGGCAATCTGGGTGAAGCGTTCGCGCGCGGCGTCCTCGCCCTGTGGCTCGATCGCGATGGTCGCGCCGTCGAGATAGTCGAACAGCGTGTCCATCCGCTCCTGGAACAGCGGCAGCCAGTGCTCCATGCCGGGATGGCGCCGTCCCTCGGAGACAGCCTCATAGAGCTGGTCGTCGCGTCCCGGCGCGCCGAACGCCGCGACATAGCCCATGCGGAAACGGCGGATGGTTTCGGTGGTGAGCTGGAATTCCGAGACCGGCACCAGGTCGAGCCCGCGCATGTCCAGATGCGTGCGCTGGGTCTCGGCATCGAAGGTGCGGATCGATTCCAGGCTATCGCCGAAGAAGTCGAAGCGCACCGGCTGGTCGAGGCCGGCCGGAAACAGATCGAGGATGCCGCCGCGGACGGCGTATTCGCCGGGTTCGCGCACCGTGGACGAACGGGCGTAGCCGTTGTGCTCCAGCCAGGCGACGACCGAATCCATCGGCACGACGTTGCCGGGCGCAACCGACAGCGCCTGCGCCGCGACCTGATCGCGCGCCGGGACCCGCTGCACGACGGCATTCACCGTGGTCAGCACGATCAGCGGCTTGTCGGAGCCCGTCAGCCGCGACAGCTTTGCCAGCGCAGTCAGCCGCTGGGCCAGGATGCCGGAATGCGGCGAGACGCGATCATAGGGCTGGCAGTCCCAGGCCGGAATCTGCATCACCGCAATATCGGGCGCGAAGAACTCCAGCGCGCGGGCGAGCTGCTGCATCCGCGCACCGTCGCGGCAGACCACGGCGAGGCTCACCGCCGGCCGCTTCGGCTGCGCGGCGATGGCGCGCGCCAGATCGGAGATCACCAGCCCCTCGGCGCCCTCGGCGACGTTGGCGA
Source organism: Bordetella parapertussis (assembly GCA_943372075.1). Taxonomy (GTDB): domain Bacteria; phylum Pseudomonadota; class Alphaproteobacteria; order Rhizobiales; family Xanthobacteraceae; genus Bradyrhizobium. The sequence continues at coordinate 3,937 of CALRXG020000015.1, forward strand.
TGGTCAGCACCCGGCCGGGCGCGAGCATCGCGGCCGGCGATTTCATCGGCTGCTTCATGCGCTGGGATCCGCGACCCGGAACGCCTTGATGCGGGCAAACAGCGCGGTCGCGTATTCTGCCGGCAGCACCTTGTCGCCGGTCAGCGCAGCATAGAGGTCCGGATCCGGCACTTCGATCAAATGCTCGAGCTCGCCGATCTCCTGATCGGTGAGACCAGCGATCTCGGCATCGGCAAAGCGGCCGAGGATCAGGTCCATCTCCCGGGTGCCGCGGTGCCAGCAGCGAAACAGAAGCCGCTTGCGGCGGTCATCGAGCCCCTGGCTCGATCGTGTCGATCCGGTCATGTCCCAAAATCCATTCAACGCCAAAAGCCCGGACGTGCCGGGCGGGCTTGATATAGCGACGGCGACGGCCGATGTCAGCCCTCATTCGCCGCCTTTTGGGGTTTCCTTGCGCGCATGACGTGAGTCGTGTGTAAAGGACGCCGATGCGCCCCGCTTTGCTCAATCCGCTGTTTGCCCAGGTCACGACGCTTTCGGGCGTCGGCCCGAAGCAGGACAAGCTGCTGCGCTATCTGCTCGACCGCAGCGAGACGCCGCGGCTGGTCGATCTCCTGCTGCATCTGCCGGCGAGCGTGATCGACCGCCGCGCCCGGCCAAAGATCCGCGACGCAGCGGTCGGAACCATGGTGACGCTGGAGGTCACCGTCGATCGCCATCGCCCGCCACCACCGCGCAATTCGCGCGCGCCCTATCTCGTGTATGCCAGCGACGACACCGGCGATGTCGTGCTCACGTTCTTCCGTAGCCCGCCCGGCTATGTCGAGAAGTTGCTGCCGGTCGGCGAGAAGCGCTACGTCTCCGGCACGCTGGCGATGTATGACGGCATCCCGCAGATCGTGCATCCCGATCGCGTCGTCGACGAGGCCGGATTTGCAAAGCTCTCCGGCATCGATCCGGTCTATCCGTTGACCGAGGGGCTTGCGATCGGTTCGCTCCGCCGCGCCATCGCGCAGGCGCTGACCAAGCTGCCGGAGCTGCCGGAATGGATCAGCCCCGAGGTGCTGCGCCGCTGCAACTTCCCGCCGATCCGGGAGGCGCTGACCCGCGTCCATGTTCCGGTCGAGCTGACCGACATCCTGCCTGACGGCCCGTTCTGGTCGCGGCTCGCGTTCGACGAATTGCTGGCCGGCCAGCTCGCGCTCGCCCTGATCCGCGCCACGCTGCGGCGGCCTGCCGGCGTGCGCAATGCCGGCGACGGCCATCTGCGCAACAGGGTCATCGATGCCCTGCCCTATGCGCTGACCAAGTCGCAGCAGGAGGCCGTCGCCGCAATCACGGCGGATCTGCGTCAGCCGGTGCGGATGCTGCGCCTCGTGCAGGGCGATGTCGGTTCCGGCAAGACCGTGGTGGCGCTGCTGGCGGCGGCCGCCGTCGCTGAGGCCGGCAAGCAGGCGGCACTGATGGCGCCGACCGAAATCCTGGCGCGCCAGCACATCAAGACCATCGCGCCGCTGGCCGAGCGCGCCGGCATGCGCGTTGCGATCCTGACCGGCCGCGAGAAGGGCAAGGAACGCCGCGAGCTGCTGGCGCGGCTGGAAGCTGGCGAGATCGACCTGTTGGTCGGCACCCACGCGCTGATCCAGGACGACGTCATCTACAAGGATCTGGCGCTCGCCGTGGTCGACGAGCAGCATCGTTTCGGCGTGCGCGAGCGTCTCGCGCTGACCTCCAAGGGCGAGGCCGTCGACGTGCTGGTGCTGAGCGCCACGCCAATTCCGCGCACGCTGGTGCTGACCTATTTCGGCGACATGGATGTCTCGGAGCTGCGTGAGAAGCCCGCCGGCCGCCAGCCGATCGATACCCGCGCGGTGCCGATGAGCCGGATCGAAGACGTCATGGACGGCGTTGGCCGCGCGCTCGGCGCCGGCAAGCTGGTCTACTGGATCTGCCCGCTGGTCGATGAATCCGAAGCCGAGGGCACCGAGCACCTCACCAACGCGACAGAACGTTTCGAGAGTTTGCAGAAGCGGTTCGGCGATCGCGTCGGCCTGGTGCACGGCCAGATGAAAGGCACCGAGAAGGATCGCGTGATGGCGCAATTCGCCGCGCACGAGATCGGCCTTTTGGTGGCAACGACGGTGGTCGAGGTCGGCGTCGACGTGCCGGCGGCGACGATCATGGTGATCGAAAACGCCGAGCGCTTTGGGCTGGCACAACTGCATCAATTGCGCGGCCGCATCGGTCGCGGTTCGGAAGCCTCGACCTGCCTTCTGCTCTACAAGGAACCGCTCGGCGAGATGTCGAAGGCGCGGCTCAAGGTGATCCGCGAGACCACGGACGGATTCCGGATCGCCGAGGAGGATCTGAAGCTGCGCGGCGAAGGCGACGTGCTCGGTATCCGCCAGAGCGGCCTGCCCGGCTACCGGATCGCACGCTCCGAGGTGCACGGCCAACTCATCACCCAGGCCCGCGACGAGGCGTTGCGGATCATGAAGGACAATCCCAAGCTGAAGGGTGAGCGCGGCGAAGCGCTGCGCGTCCTGCTCTATCTCTACGAACGCGACGAAGCCGTGCCGCTGATCGGCGCGGGCTAGCTGCCGGCAATCGGGGCGGCGTTGCTTTTGCCCATCCAGCGGTATAGCTCTCCGTCGTCGCGAAAAACGACCGCCTGAACCGGCAAGCCCGGCAGGCCGTCGCGTACACGTCAACCATGCCTCGCATGGTTCGGCCAGCGTCTCCGAAAGCAACCGCCTGACACCGATCAGGCCATCGCAACCGTCAGCGCCGCTGGGTGCTGCATGTTTGCGACCACAGGAGCGCTATCATGCGAAATCCGATCACGATCATTGGCGCCGGCCTCGGCGGTCTCACCCTCGCGCGGGTCCTGCATCTCCACGGCTTTGCCGCAACGATCTATGAAGCCGAGGCTTCGGCGAGCCGGAGAGCACAGGGCGGCCTGCTCGATATTCACGAGCATAACGGCCAGATCGCACTCAAGGCCGCAGGACTGTATGACAAATTCCTCGGCCTCGTCCGTCCCGGCGAAGATGCCAAACGCATTGTCGACAAGGACGGCAATGTCTTGTTCGACCATCCCGGCAGCCGCGCCGGCATGCGCCCCGAAGTCGACCGCGGCGATCTTCGGCGCATGCTGATCGGTTCGATCCCTCAGGGTACGATCAGATGGGGTCACAAGGTCACGTCGATCGCCGGGCGCGGCGACGGACGGCACGACATCACCTTTGCGCATGGCGCGACGATGACATCCAGTGTGGTCGTCGGCGCCGACGGTGCGTGGTCGAAGGTCCGTCCGCTGCTGTCGCAGTCGAGGCCTGCGTACACCGGCGTTTCCTTCATCGAGACGACGCTGTTCGACGGCGACACACGCCACAGGGCAAGCGCGGATGCGATCGGCAGCGGCACCTTGATGGCCGTTGCTCCGGGCAAGGGCATCCTGGCGCATCGCTATGCGAACGGCACGCTGCACACCTACGTGGCGCTCAAGAAGCCGGAGCACTGGATCAACGCCATCGACTTCGACGACCCGAAAGCTGGCCTGGCGCATATTGCCGGACAGTTTCGTGGCTGGGCTCCGCAACTCACGGCGCTCATTACGGACGGTGAAACCGATCCCGTGCTGCGCCCGATCCATGCGATGCCGGTCCGGCATCGATGGCAGCGCGTGCCGGGCGCAACGTTGGTCGGCGATGCCGCGCACCTGATGTCGCCCTTCGCGGGCGAAGGTGCCAACCTTGCGATGCTCGATGGCGCGGAACTGGCCCGGGCGCTGATTGCCACTCCCGATAATATCGAAGCCGCGCTGGCCCGCTATGAGAGCGAGCTGTTCCCGCGAAGCGCTGATGTCGCCGAACAGACCGCTGCGAACCTGGAGCAGTTCTTCGGCGACGGCGCGCCAGGGAGCGTGGTTGACCTGTTCAGCAAACACCTTGCATGAACCGGCAACGCGTCAGCGGGGATCATCCTCGGTCGATACAACCGGCACCAGCTCATGGCCGGCGGCCTGCCAGCCGCGGCAGCCGCCCTCGATTACGGCGACGTCGGCAAGGCCGATCTCGCGCAGCGCCTGCGCTGCACGCGCTGCCTTGCCGCCACCGCCGCAGGTCAGGATCACCGGATGCTCGCGGTCGCCGAGCGCCGGATCGGAAGCGGCGACGGCCGCGATCTCCGTGTGGCTGATATTGCGCGCGCCCGCGATGGTGCCGCGCTCGAGCAGCTGCCAGGGCTCGCCGACATCGATCAGGGTGACGCCGCCCTGCTCGAGCGTGCGCCTGGCCTGGTCGGGCGACAGCATGCGCACGGCCGCGCTGCGCGGCCCGGAACTCATCAGCCCTCGACCTTGGCCGGCGCCGCCGGCTGCAGGGAGGCCTGATTGGCGATGCGCGCGGCATTGGCCATGCCGGCGAGCGTCGCCGCACGCTTCTGGTCGCTGGCGCCGGGCTGCACCACGCCGGCCGACATGATCAGGGTCGCGGCGTCCTCGGTGCTCATTTCGATCTCGATGATCTTGCTCTTCGGCACGTAGAAGAAGAAGCCGGTGGTCGGGTTCGGCGCGCATGGCAGGAACACCGAAATATGCTCCTCCTCGCCCGGCAGGCTGGCCGAGAGCTCGGCGCTCGGCGCCTGCGAGATCAGCACGATCGACCACATGCCCGGCGACGGAAACTCGACCAGGCCGACGCGGCGGAAGCTCGAACCATTACCCGAGAACAGCGTCTCGAACACCTGCTTCAGGCCACGATAGATGGCGCGCACCGCCGGAATCCGCCCCAGCAGCCGTTCGCCGAGATCGACCAGCGTGCGTCCGATCAGGTTGGCGGTGAGGAAACCGAGCAGCGTCAGCGCGATGACGGCGACGATCAGGCCGGAGCCGGGCAGCCCGAACGGCAGATAGGTCTCCGGCCGGTAGGCCGTCGGCACGAACGGCCGGACCAGATTGTCGACCCAGTTCACGAACCACCAGGTCAGATACAGGGTGATCGCAACCGGTCCGGCCACCACCAGGCCGGTCAGGAAATAGTTGCGAAAACGCGCCATCAGCCCGCGCGGGGCATCCGGGGGCAAATCACCCGTGGCGGGAGGCACTTGGTTGGAGGTCATTGCGGTTCCAAGGTCGTCGAAGCGGCGTCGAAGCGGCCGTTGTCCACCATCCAGCTAAGCCATTCTGACGCACTTTTGAAGGGGCCGCGTGCAGCCCCGGCTTGCGGCTATTCGACCGTGACCGATTTGGCCAGGTTTCGGGGCTGATCGACGTCGGTGCCCATCACCACGGCGGTATGGTAGGCGAGCAGCTGCACCGGAACGGCGTAGACCATCGGCGCGAAGGTCGCCCCCATGTCCGGCATCACGATCGTCACCAGCGACTGGATGGTCGCCTCCGCCGCCCCCTTGGCGTCGGTCATCAGGATGATCTTGCCGCCGCGGGCGGCGACCTCCTGCATGTTGGAGACGGTCTTCTCGAATACCTTGTCGTAGGGCGCGATCACCACGACGGGCATGTGCTCGTCGATCAGCGCGATCGGCCCGTGCTTGAGCTCGCCGGCGGCGTAGCCCTCGGCATGGATGTAGGAGATTTCCTTCAGCTTCAGCGCGCCTTCCAGCGCCAGCGGATAGCTGGTGCCGCGGCCGAGATAGAGCACGTCGCGCGACTTCGAGATCTCGCGCGCCAGCTTCTCGATCTGCAGTTCGGTGGTCAGCGCTTCCGACATCAGGCGTGGAATTTCGACGAGCCCATGCACCAGCTTGGCCTCGTCGGCATCGGATAGTTCGCCGCGCGCCTTGCCGGCAGCGACCGCGAGCGAGGCCAGCACCATCAGCTGGCAGGTGAACGCCTTGGTCGAGGCGACGCCGATCTCGGGGCCGGCCAGCGTCTGCAGCACGGTCTCGCTCTCGCGCGCGATCGTCGAGGTCGGCACGTTGACGACCGACAGCGTGTGCGCGCCCTGCGACTTGGCGTAGCGCAGCGCCGCCAGCGTGTCGGCGGTCTCGCCCGACTGCGAGATGAAGATCGCAAGATCGCCCTTGCGCAAGGGCGCCTCGCGATAGCGGAATTCGGAGGCGACATCGAGCTCGACCGGCAGCCGCGCCAGCCGCTCCAGCCAGTATTTGGCGACGAAGCCGGCATAGCTCGCGGTGCCGCAGGCGGTGATCGAGACGCGCTGGATGTCCTTGAAGTCGAACGGCAGCTTGACCGGGATGGCGACGCGCTCGGTCGCCATGTCGACGTAGCGGGCGAGCGTGTGCCCGACCACTTCCGGCTGCTCGTGGATCTCCTTGGCCATGAAGTGGCGATAGTTCGCCTTGTCGACCAGCGCGGTCGCCGTGGTGTGCTTGATCGCCTCGCGATGGACGATGGCGTTGTCCTTGTCGAAGATGGTGGCGCCCTTGCGGTTCAGGACCACCCAGTCGCCATCTTCGAGATAGCTGATCGTGTCGGTGAACGGGCCGAGCGCGATCGCGTCCGAGCCGAGATACATCTCGCCCTCGCCATGGCCGACCGCGAGCGGCGGGCCGTTGCGGGCGCCGATCATCAGGTCGTCATTGCCGGCGAAGATGAAGCCGAGCGCGAAGGCGCCGCGCAGTTGCGACAGCACCGCCCTCACCGCCTCGACCGGCGCGACGCCGCCCTTGAGCAGATTGTCGACCAGATGCACCACGACCTCGGTGTCGGTCTCGGTCGAGAACACCGCGCCCTTGGCCTCGAGTTCCTCGCGCAGTTCGCGGAAATTCTCGATGATGCCGTTATGCACCACGGCGACGCGTTCGGTGGCGTGCGGATGCGCATTGTTCTCGGTCGGCCGGCCGTGGGTGGCCCAGCGGGTGTGGCCGATGCCGGTGTGGCCGCCGAGCGGCTTGGCCTGCAGCCGGGTCTCGAGGTTCTTCAGCTTGCCCTCGGCGCGCCGCCGCGCCAGGGCGCCGTTCTCCAGCGTGGCGACCCCCGCGGAATCATAGCCGCGATATTCGAGCCGCTTCAGCGAATCCACCAATTGCTCCGCGACCGGAGCGCGTCCAAGAATGCCGACGATGCCGCACATGCGGTTCAATGTCCCCAAAATCGCCGAAAATTTGCCAAAGCGGCGACACGGTCCCTTAACGGGAATCGCCGGTCGCAAGATACTCAATAATTATTGCCGATTGCGACAGTCTTAAACGGCAGGGCCGATGCGAAAGGCTGGTTAATCGGGGCTAACTATTTTGGCAAGAGTGCGTCAGCGGGCGCCCTCGTCGGCAGCCCGGCTTTGAGCTTTCTAGCCGTGCAGCCTGGCGTACGCGAATATGGCCACGACGGCCCAAAATATCATTCCGCTGATCATCGCCACGATATCGTACGGCCGCAGGCCGACAAGGCCCCACAAGCCGCGACCGGTCATTGTGAAGATCACTTCGACCAAAGCTTGGAGCAGAGAGAGGATCAGGTCATTCACGGTTCCGAACCCCGACCGCGCAGCACGTGACCAGCATGCGCAGTCCGGTCGCGGTCCATTGGCGGTGCCGCTCAATGCTGACGCGCGTCACCGGGCTGCAAAAGATTCCAATCAGAACGGTCGCGGCATGTTTGCGCATGATGCGTTTTCCATCACCGCCGCCCAAGAGCAGTGCAACCGCCGCTGACAATTGCCGCTAGCCGCGTCAACGCGTCATTAACGGCTTTCGGCGAGGGTGCCCGCCGCCGGAGGTACCCCGATGCACACCACGCATGATCGTGAGACGCAGCGCCTCGATGTGCTGGCGGAGCTCGACATCCTCGACACGCCGCGCGAGCTTGCCTTTGACCGCCTGACCGGACTGTGCCGAAAGATCTTTCGCGTGCCGATGTCGACGCTGACGCTGATCGACGGCCATCGGCAATGGTTCAAGGCCTCGGAGGGCATGGAGGACCGCGAGACCGCGCGCGGACCCGCACTCTGCAACCTCGCGATCGCGCAGGATCGGCCGCTCGTCATTCCGGACACGCTGCGCGACCCGCGCCTCGCCGACAACGTCTTCGTGCACGGCAAGCCGCATATCCGCTTCTATGCCGGCGCCCAGCTGAAGATATCCGGCGCGGTGGTCGGCACGCTGTGCGTGATGGACACCCGGCCGCGCGATTTCGATGCCGACGCCATCGGCGTACTCGCCGATCTCGCCGCCATCGCGGTCGACGAGTTGATGCTGCGGAACCTGTCGATGCAGGACGGCCTCACCGGCACCTCGTCGCGGCGGGCCTTTCGCGGCGAAGGCGAACGGCTGACCGCGCTGGCCTTGCGCCATCTCAGCCCGTTGTCCTGCGCCGTGCTCGATGTCGATCACTTCAAGCAGGTCAATGATCGCTATGGACATGCGGTCGGCGACATGGTGCTGGCGGCGGTCTCCGACGCCGCGCGCTGCGCGTTGCGCGGCTCCGACGTGATCGGCCGGCTCGGCGGCGAGGAGTTCGGCATCCTGTTGCCGCACACCAGGCTCGACAACGCGATGGCGGTGCTCGAGAAGGTGCGCGCCGCCGTCGCGGCGACGCGGGTCGAGACCCCGGCCGGCACCATCGGCGTCACCTGCAGCCTCGGCGGCGCCGCGCTCTCGCCCGGCAACTGCTTCGACGACATGCTGCGCAATGCCGATCTTGCGATGTACGGCGCCAAGCAGGCCGGCCGCAACCAGGCGCTGGCCTGGGTCGACCGGGCACCGTCGATCGCGCCGACCGCGCGGCGCGTGTTCAAGGCCGGCAAGATCAGCTTCAACGCCGGCCATTCATCGATCGACTGCACCGTGCGCGGGCTGTCGCGCGACACCGCGACGATCGAGGTGATGTCGACCTCCGGCATTCCCGACCAGTTCAAGCTCGCGATCGCCGCCGACGCGGTGTCGCGGGCCTGCCGGATCACCGCGAAGGCCGACAACCGGATCGAGGTCGCCTTCACCTGACCGGCGATGCGGGATAGTCTTCCTGCTGGTGAGGAACCCTTGATGTCGAACGATCAGCCACCGCCCCTCGCAAAACCGTTCTGGCGCCGCGGCCTTGCCGGCTTGCTCGATTTCATCACCGTGTTCTTCGGCGGCGGCTATGCGATCGGCGCCGCGACCGGCCAGACCACCAAGGACGGCTTCAACCTGACCGGCGCCCCGGCGCTGCTGCTGTTCGCTCTGATCATTCTGTATTTTTATCTCGGCTGGAAGGTCGTCGGCGGTACGCTGTGGCAGCGCGTGCTCGGCGCGCGGTAGGCCCAACCGGGATTCTCTGACCAACCGGCCACTTCCGCGCTAGCGCCGCATCGCTTTCTGGTTGCAGCTTCCGCGAATACCGCCGGAGGGCCATGAAATTGACAGCTCGGACGCCTATGGTCGTCGACGTCTGAACTCCATCCAGCGAGGCCGCCATGACTGATGTCGCACCTTCCAGCACGCCGAACAGCAGCTTCGAGGTCGAGGCGGACGCCACCGCGCGCTACTGGCACAAGGGCAGCCACGATACCCTGCCCCCGCCCGACATGATGGGCGCCTATATGCGCAACCGCCCGGTGCCGACCGAACCGGCCGAGCCGCGCAAGGCCTGGATCATCGGCAGCGGCATCGCCGGCCTCGCCGCGGCCTTCTACATGATCCGCGACGGCGGCATGAAGGGCGAGGACATCACCATCCTCGACACCATGCATATCGAAGGCGGCTCGCTCGACGGCGCCGGCGATCCCGAGAACGGCTATATCGTTCGCGGCGGCCGCGAGATGAACTGGAACTACGACAATCTCTGGGACATGTTCCAGGATGTCCAGGCGCTCGAACTGCCCGAGGGCTACAGCGTTCTCGACGAATACCGGCTGGTCAACGACAACGATCCGAATTTCTCCAAGGCGCGGCTGATGCACAAGCGCGGCCAGATCCGCGACTTCGCGACGCTCGGCCTGTCGAAGCCGCAGCAATGGGAGCTGATCCGCCTGCTGCTGAAGCGCAAGGAGGACCTCGACGACATCACCATCGAGCAGTATTTCAGCCCCGGCTTCCTCGAAACCAATTTCTGGTATTTGTGGCGCTCGATGTTCGCGTTCGAGAACTGGCAGAGCCTGCTCGAAATGAAGCTCTACATGCATCGCTTCCTCGACGCGCTCGACGGGCTCACCGACATGTCGGCGCTGGTATTTCCGAAGTACAACCAGTTCGACAGTTTCGTCCGTCCGCTCATGACGCATCTGCGCGAGCGCGGCGTCAAGGTGCAGTTCGATACCCGCGCCTACGATCTCGACATGACGATCGACGGCGAGGCCCGCACGGTGACCGGCATCAAGGCCAAGGTGGGCGGCGCCGACACCACCATTGCGGTCGGTCCGAAGGATCTGGTGTTTGCGCTCACGGGATCGATAACCGAGGGCACCGCCTATGGCGACATGGACCAGGCGCCGGTCCTCGCGCGCGGCAAGCACGATCCCGGTGAGGCCAGCGACTGGACGCTGTGGCAGAACCTCGCCAGGAAGTCGCCGATCTTCGGCAAGCCCGAGAAGTTCTGCGGCGATGTCGACAGATCGATGTGGGAGTCGGTCACCCTCACCTGCAAACCATCCCCGTTCGTCGACCGGCTGAAGGAGCTGTCGGTCAACGATCCCTATTCGGGCAAGACCGTCACCGGCGGCATCATCACATTCACCGATTCCAACTGGATGATGAGCTTCACCTGCAATCGTCAGCCGCATTTCCCGACCCAGCCAAAGGACGTGCTCGTGGTCTGGGTCTACGCGCTGCTGATGGACAAGGCGGGCAATTACGTCAAGAAGCCGATGCCAGCCTGCACCGGCCGCGAAATCCTGGCCGAGCTGTGCCATCACCTCGGCATCGAGAACCAGCTCGACGACGTGGCCGCGAACACCAAGGTCCGGCTCGCGCTGATGCCCTACATCACCGCGATGTTCATGCCCCGCGCCGCCGGCGACCGGCCGCATGTCGTGCCCGCCGGCTGCACCAATCTTGGGTTGATGGGCCAGTTCGTGGAGACGTCGAACGACATCATCTTCACGATGGACAGCTCGATCCGCACCGCGCGCGTCGCGGTCTACACGCTGCTCAAATTGCGCAAGCGGGTGCCGGACATCAGCCCGACGCAATATGACATCCGCTCGCTGCTGAAGGCCGCCCGTGCCCTGAACAACAACGAGCCCTTCCCGGGCGAACGGCTGCTGCACCGGCTGCTCGACAAGACCTACTTCGCCCATATCCTGCCACCGCTGCCCGATCCGGACGCCACACGGCGCGGCTCGGCCGAGCGAGAACTGGCAGGACTGCTCGGCAAGGGCGACCAGGCGCTCGGCGCCATCATCGGCTGGCTGGAGCGGGTTCGGGAGAGCATCGGCACGCGCAAGGGCTGAAGCACGGCCCTCGGGCGACCGCCGCAAACCGGACAGGGCAACGCGCTACGCGGAAATCCGTTTCGCACTTTTCCGGATCATGCCCGAGTGTTCGACCCGGAAGAGGCGCCACCGCTCCGGCACGCCCTTGAGCTGGTGCGCGCCGCGGTCGCTGAAGCGGATGCCGGACGCCGGCATCAGGTCCTTGACCGCGCTCGAGACCAGCACCTCGCCCGCCCGCGCCTTCGCCGCGACCCGCGCGCCGATATGGATAGCAAGACCGATGACCTCTTTCCCGGTCATCTTGTACTCGCCCGCGTGCATCCCGATCCGGATCTCCAGCCCGAGCGTACGGACGGCCTCGCGGATTGCAGTCGCACACTGGATCCCGGCCGCCGGCGCGCCGAACGTCGCCAGCAGCCCGTCGCCGGTCGTCACCACCTCCTTGCCGCGCAACGCCTTCAGCTCGCGGCGCACGGCGGCGTAATAATGGTTCATCACCTGCGCCCACCGCGCATCGCCGAGCCGCGCGGCCTTCTCGGTGGATCGGACGATATCGACGAACAGGATGGTCGCGAGCGCCTGCTTGAGCTCCGAGCTACGCTCGGCGGTTCGGCGCCGGCTCGCGATATTGCCGACCAGCGGTTCATAGCGATGGCTGCGCCGCCGCGCGACCGCGGCCTTGGCATAGTCCTGGGCGCGCTGCACCGTGCGGCAGCGAACGGTCTTTTCCTGCGGCGGAAACGTCCAGTAGACCCTGCGCCCCGCGCCGGCGCCCTGCACCTCGACGGCGCCCCACTTCAGATGGATCGTCGAACCGGCCCGCCGAATGCACCATGCCTTTGACGTGTATCCGGAGACGTTCGACTGATGGACTCCTATGCGAAGGAATTTGGCCATGAACGTCCGGGCGATCGCAAGACGGTGTGAGGGCAATCCAGGGTAAAGCGTAGTCCCGCGACCCGGCGTTGACAACATGACGCCAACCGAAAGTTTTGCCGGCGCCTGGCGCGGCAATTCGCGCTTGCAATCCATGCGTTGCCACGTCGAATTGCGGCCTTGCAGCCGATGTGGATGGAGATCGACCTCAGCGCCGACGCGGATATTTCGGCAGCGAGGCGACAGGCACGGTCACTGAACTCGCAAGAAAGCGTCATCGCAGCGTCAAGCGGCGCCGGAAAGATTACCGCGGGCTCCGCGCAGGCAATTCTCATTCAACCCGGAATCAAGAGGGGCGAACTCATGAGTGGTTTTCGCGAATATTTTCTGTCGACCGCCGCGATCGCGGCGGCGATGCTGACCTGCCACATCACAGTCGCGCAAGCGGATGATGACAACGATCATTCGCAGCGACATGGCTACAAGCACGTCCTGCTGATCAGTGTCGACGGCATGCACGCCATCGACCTGAAGCGTTGGATCGAAAGCCGCCCCGGCGGTCACTTCGCCCAGCTCACTGAAAAAGGCGTCGTCTATCCGAACGCCTTCACGACCGCGCCGTCGGACAGCTACCCGGGCATGCTCGCCCAGGTCACCGGCGCGACGCCGAAGGGCGGCGGCCTGTTCTATGACGACAGCTACGATCGCACCGAGTATCCCGCCAAGGCCTTTTACACGAGCCAGGGTCTCTCCGACCCGGGCTGCGTGAATGCGGCAGGAACCGAACTCACCAACTTCGAAGCACTCGACAAGAGCTACGACTATGCGAAGGCGCTGGCGGCCGACTACACCGGCGGCGGCACGCTCGGCAAGGTCTACACGCAGCTCGATCCGGACCACATGCAGCGCAAGCTGGTGAACGGCCAGTGCGTCCCGGTCTATCCCCACGAATATGTGCGCACCAACACGATCTTCGAAGTCATCAAGGACGCCGGATTGCGCACGGCCTGGTCCGACAAGCATCCCGCCTACGAGGACCTCGCCGGCCCGACGGGCAAGGGCCTCGACGAGCTTTTCACACCCGAGATCAACTCGCAGGACACGCTCGATTCCGGCGCCAAGGCCGGTGACGACTACACCACGAGCTATACCGGCGTGCGCACCTACGACTCGCTGAAAGTCCAGGCCGTGCTGAACTGGATCGACGGCTACAACGGCCTGCGGACCGAGCACCAATCCGTGCCCGCGATCTTCGGCATGAACTTCCAGGCCGTCAGCGTCGGCCAGAAACTTGCCAAGGCCGGCAACGCCGACAAGGACAAGTCGCTGGTCGGCGGCTATGCCGATGCCAAGGCGACGCCCGGCAATGCACTCACGCTGCAATTCCAGTTCGTGGACGATGCGCTCGGCAAGTTCGTCAACGAACTCAAGGCGCAGAACCTTTACGATTCGACGCTGATCATCGTCAGCGCCAAGCACGGCCAGTCGCCGATCAACGTCCAGGACCGCGTGGCGATCTCCGACGCGCTGTACGCCAACATGCCCGGCTTCGGCAGCAACGGCTTCGAGATCTGCGACGACGAGGCGTTGGTCTGGTTGTCGCCGGAATTGCAGCAGGCGACCAATCCGGCCACCGGCCATCCCTACTATGCCGACGCCAAGGCCTATATCCTGGCCCACGCCACCGATCTGCATATCGAGAAGCTGCTCGACCGCGATGAGCTCACCAGGCTCTACGAGGATCCGTTCCACAACAGCCGGGTGCCGGACTTCATCGCCATCACGGATCACGGCGTGATCTGCACCGGCGGCAGCAAGCTCGCCAAGCATGGCGGCTTCTCCCACGACGATCGCAATGTCCTGCTGCTGGTCGCCTCACCTCGCATGCATCACGGGCAGGTCGTCGAGGAGAAGACCTTCACCACCCAGATCGCGCCGACGATCCTGCGTGCACTCGACCTCGACCCGCGCAGCCTGCAAGCGGTTCGCGAAGAAGGTGTCGAGCCCCTGAAGGAGAAATAAAGCCAAGGGGCGATCTCAACGTCGCTCCTCCCAGGCAAGAATGCCGTCCAGCCGCACGTCGCGCGGCGGGACGGCTGTCCGCGCACGCGGCCTTGGGCAGTGACGACAGCTTGGTTTCGGGACTAGCAATCACATCGGAAGGCAATCACTTCCCCTTCGCCGCCTTCGCCTTCAGCTTCGCTTCACGATAGCGCGCGGCGCCGCCTTCGCGGATGGATTGCTCGCTGCGCTCGATCGCCATCGCGTCGTCGGGCACGTCCTTGGTGATCACCGAGCCCGAGCCGATATAGGCGCCCTTGCCGATCGTCACCGGCGCGACCAGCGAGGTATTGGTGCCGACGAAGGCGCCCTCGCCGATCATGGTCTTGTGCTTGAGGAAGCCGTCATAGTTGCAGGTGATGGTGCCGGCTCCGAGGTTGGAATTGGCGCCGACATGGGCGTCGCCGACATAGGAGAGATGGTTGACCTTGACGCCGGCCTCGAGCACGGCAGCCTTGGTCTCGACGAAATTGCCGATCCGGGCGCCGTCGCCGAGCGAGGTGCCGGGCCGCAGCCGGGCATAGGGACCGACCGACACCTTCTTGCCGACCTTCGCCTCGACGAGATGGGAGAAGGAGTGGATCACCGCGCCGTCGTCGATCGTGACGCCGGGACCGATCACCACGAACGGCTCGATCGTGACGTCCTTGCCGAATTTGGTATCGGCCGCGAGATGGACCGTATCCGGCGCGATCAGGGTCACGCCGGCCTCGAGCGCGGCCTTCCGCAGCCGCGCCTGCATCACGGCTTCGGCCTCGGCGAGCTGCGCCTTGGTGTTGATGCCGCGGACTTCGTCTTCGCTGGTTTCGATCACGACGGCCTCCAGTCCCATGTCCCTGACGATGCCGACGGCGTCGGTCAGATAATATTCGCCCTTGGCGTTGGCGTTGCCGATCTTCTCGATGATCGCGAGCGCAGTCTTGCCGGCGAACGCCATCACGCCGGCGTTGCACAGCGTGATCTTGCGCTCCTCGGGGCTGGCGTCGGCCTGCTCGCGGATCGCGACCAGCTTGCCGTTCGCGACCACCAGCCGGCCGTAGCCGGTCGGATCGGCGGCGTGGAAGCCGAGCACCGCAAGCGCCGCACCGTCGCGCAACGGCGCGCGCATCCGCGCAAAAGTCTCGGCCGAGATCAGCGGGGTGTCGCCGAACGCGACCAAGAGGTCGTCGGCACCGCCTGCGATCGCCTCGCGCGCCGCCAGCACCGCATGCGCGGTTCCGAGCCGATCGCGCTGCACGAAGGCGCGGGCGTCGGGCCGCACCCGGCGCGCCTCGGCAGCGACCGCCTCATGGTCGGGGCCGACCACGACCGCGAGCTGCGATCCCTCGCCGCTGGCGGCGGCATGGAGCACATGCGCCAGCAGCGCCTGCCCGGCCACCGGGTGCAGCACCTTCGGCAGCGACGAGCGCATCCGCGTTCCCTCGCCGGCCGCAAGCACCACTGTCAGGCTGGTTCGCGCAGTCATTCCGGCTCCTCGATGTCTCGCGCAGCTGGCTGCGCATGGCGTTCTTCGAGGCGTCTTTAATTGTTTTCCCCGACAGAAGAAACCGATTCGCCTCCGTGGCGACCCGGATTCAAGTTCCCGGTCGATTTCCTGTTAATCTTCGGCTTGTGATTCGGCGGGCCTTGAGGAGGGCCGAGGGGGCTTTGGCCAAAGATCGCGACAATCTGGCGGCGCATTTCGACAGCGAAAGCACCACCGGCTTCTTGGCCGAGGAGGAAGCTTTCGATCGCCGCTTGCTGTGGCGGGTCGGGTCATGGGGCTTTGCCGCAATTGGCGCCGTTGCCGTCGCCGTGATGGCCAACCAGTCGGCGCTGACGCTGCGGCGCGACCAGGTCGCGGCAGCCGACGTCGCGCGCCAGGCCCAGCAATTGCAGACGCTGGCAAAGGAGAGCCACAACGAGACGCGGCGGCTCGCAGCCGCGATCGATACGCTGAACGGCGACCGCGACCGGCTCTATTCGCGCGTCACCACGCTCGAACAGGGCATGGATTCCGTCACCGGCGCGATCGCGAAACAGCCGGCGGCGCCCGCGTCGATGCCACCGACCGCAGCAGCGACCCACACGCCGCCGCCCGCAGCGCCCGCCATTGCCGCGGCGGCAACAACGACGCCTGCCGCACCGGATCGTCCGGCAATGGCCGACAAGGCTCCCGTATCAGCTGAAGGCAAGGCGCCGGTATCCGCCGAAAAGCCACCTGCCGTGATGGAAAAGCCCCCGGCAGCCGTAGCCGACAAGAAGCCGGCGCCCGCACCGAGACCGCAGGCCGCGTTGGAGAAGCCGCCAGCCGCCGAGCCTGCGCCACCGGCTGCTGCCTCGGCTGCGCCAGCGGCCAGTCCGATGACGGCTGCCGCTGCGGCGAGCGCCGTGGATGCGAAAGCCGCTGCGCCGGCCGCCGACAGGCCGCGGGTGGCGGCGCTCGATCCGCCGGCCAGCAAGGCAACCGACACCGTCAAGCCGCCGACCGCCAGGGACGTGACCGCCGCACCGATCGTGCCGCTGGTGGTCACGCCCGATCCGGACGCCGACACGGACGACGAGGCCAGCGCGCCGAAGGCCCAGGTGCAACGCACCGAGTTCGGCGTCGATCTCGGCGCCGCGAACTCAGTCAATGGGCTGCGCGCGCTGTGGCGCGGCTTGCTGAAATCCAAGGCCAACGCGCCGCTGGCGACGCTGCGGCCGATCATCGTCATCAAGGAAGGCGGCAACGGACTTGGCATGCAGTTGCGGCTGGTGGCCGGACCGCTGAACGACGCCGGGACCGCCGCCAGGATTTGCGCAAGCCTCAGCCTGGTGCAGCGGACCTGCGAGACCGCGATCTATGACGGCCAGCAGCTCGCGCTGAAGGCGGACGAGCCGGCCGCGGGCAAGCCGGCGCATCCGCACCGGCGCCTGGCGCCGAAGCGCGCCGCCGCGCCGCCGGCACCGGTGGTCGAGGAGAAGAAGCCGGAGCCATCGACGATTTCCTCGATGTTCCGGCGGAACAGCCAATAATCACGTGAGGCGAAGGTATTGCAGCCCAATTCTCAACCGATTTCGCTGCTTTGACCGAGCCTTGTCCCAGACCTCGTTCCCGACCATAGTGCCGCGATGACAAAACCTCCGTTCCGCCTCTCCCCGTACCAGGTCCAGTTTCTGATGGTCGTCGGCTTCGTCACCGTCGGCTATGCGCTGTATGTGCGCTACCTGGCGATCGAGTTCTCGCCGGTCGCGCTGGCCTGCGATGCCGGCACGCAGACCATGATCTGCAAGGCGCGGGCGCTGTCGACCGTGCTGTTCAAGAATTCTGTGTTCGGGATCGCGGCGCTGGTGATCGCGCTGTTGAACCTGATGCGGCCTTCGATCGTGCTACTGACCGGCGGCCTGATCGCCGCGGGGCTCGGCATCGTGCTCTACAACGTGATCCTGTCGGGACTCGCGATCGGGCTGTTCATCCTGGGCTTTGCGCGGCCCGCGCCCGCCACAGCGTAGCGGCCAGCAGCAGGTACATCACGCAGGTCCAGTCCGACTGCCAGTTGATGGTGCCCTCGTTGTAGATCGTATAGAGCGCCGCAATCGCGAACAGGCCGGCGAACACGGACTCGGCGAGCGGCCGGATGCCTTCCTTCGGGCGGTTGAGCATGGTCAGCAGCGCGAACGGCACCACGGCCATGGTCAGCGAGGCATACGGGAAATCGCGGTAGCGCGGATCGAACACGAAGCCGAGCGCGCTCTCGGCCGCGAGCACGGTGGTGACCGCCAGCACGATCGCCAGCAGCGCGCCGGCCGCGCCCTTGCCGCGATAATCGCGCGGCCCGAGCAGGTCCAGGAAGGTCGGCAGCGAGCGCCCCGCGATCAGCGCATGCGCCGTCAGCAAGGGCGCTGCAATTCCGGCCGCGAGCAGCACGCCCCAATGCAGCCAGCCGGCGGCGCCGTAGCTCTCGTAGTACATCTTGTCGCCGGCGATCCCGAGCAGCGCTCCTGCCGTCGTCGCCGAAATGCCGACCGCGACCCAGGCCGACGGGCGCGGCGTCCAGGGCCGGCGGCGCAGCGTCAGCCAGGCAACGAGAAACGTGGCGACGGACAACGCCATGCCGCCCGCCATCTGCAGCTTCCAGTCGGGGTAATTGCTGATCGCGACGCCGGCTGGATACTTCACCTGCCGCTTGATCGAATCGAACAGGCCCCAATAGCCGCCGACGGTGCCCTCGAGCTTGCGCTTCCAGGGCTGGTCATAGGCCTCGATCAGGTTGACCCGGAACCCTTCGCGCCTGGCGAGATCGAGGATCTCGGAGACAACCCGGGCCTGGTTGGTGCGCGACGGCAATGCGCCCTCCCGCATCCGCCCTTCGCTCGGCCAGCCGGTCTCGCCGATCAGGATCTCCTTGCCGGGGAACGTCACCGCCATCCGCTTGCGGATATCATCGACATGCGCGGCGGCGTATTTGGCCTTGATCGGGATGTCCTCCCAATACGGCAGGATGTGAATGGTGACGAAATCGACCGCGTCATAGATCTCGCGGTTCTTCACCCAATATTCCCAGACGTCGGCATAGGTGACCGGGACGTTGCCTGCCGCGGCCTTCACCGCGCGGATGTTGCCGGCCAGGTCGGCGGCGGTCATCTCGCCGCGCAGCAGCACCTCATTGCCGACGATCAGCGAGGTGACGACGCCGGGATATTCCTTGGCGAGCCGCACCGCGATTGCGATCTGCTGCAAATTCTTGAATCGGTTGCTGCCGAGCCAGATGCCCTGCATCACCTTCAGGCCGACCTTGGCGGCAACACCCGGCACCAGGTCGAGGCCGTTCTCGATCGAATAGGTGCGCACGCAATCGGTGACCTTGGCGAGATCGGTGAGATCCTGCTCGATCTGCTCGACCGGAATCTGCGTGGTGGGATCGAGCGGCGTCTGGGCGCCGCGGAACGGCGTGTAGGACACGCATTGCAGCTTGGCGCTGGGATCGATCGGCGCGCGCGCGAGTGTAATCGGCGTGGCGAGCCACCACCACACGGCCGCGATCACGGAGAGCGAGATCAGGAGAAGCGCCAGCGGCGTACGAAGCGAAATCGGTTCCATCCTCCGAGGGACCGTCGAATTAGCCGGTCACGGCCCATCTGCCAAGTGTAGGATTAGGTCAATACCATGGTTGTCCTGCGACAGTTTTGCGCTGCGTCGATAAAGTTGTGAGTTTGCTGGACAAAATTCCAAATTCCAGTCATGGGATTTCGCCAGAGTCTCCGCCGCACTGGAGACCCAATTGGACGGCATCACGCGAGCCGTTAGGATGATCCCGCGGGGGCAGGAACATATCGGGGAATGCATGCGTCGACGGCTGCTTGAGTTGAAGAACACGGCTTTGCGCCACCTTGCCGTAACTGGCGTCGCCCTCCTGATCGGGGCCGGCAGTGCTTTCGCCCAGAGCGGCACGCCCAATCCGCCGGACCAGGCCAAACAGCAGCCGGGTCAGGCCGACGCCAACGCCAATGCCGCGCGCGAGGCCAACCAGCGCAAGGTCGAGGAGTTCGTCGAGGCGCAGCAGGCCATCAACGGCCCGGCCGGCAACCCGGAATGCGTCTGGCTCGGACGGCGCGTGGTCCGCCTGATGTGGAACGACGACCTCGATACCGCATTCCGCCATCTCGATCTCTACGACCGGTTCGGCTGCCCCGGCGGCCACGTCCAGGCCGCGTTCCGCTGCCTGACCCGGTTCGGCGCCCAGATCGACGACAAGGTGCGCGGCAGCCTCGACGGCCGCATCCACGCCTGCTGGATCAATCCGGGTGCGCAGCCGCAGGCCGCGGCCGCCGCAGCGCCGACCCCGGCGCCGTCGACCGCCGGCAATGCCGCGCCCGCGCCGGCAGCCTCCCCCTCGCCTGCGCCGGCCCCGTCGGCGTCACCGGCGCCGGCATCGAAATAAGCCCGTCACACCACCGGGGCCGGCCGCGAATTTTTTCGCGGCTGGAACGGCTTGCGCCCTTAAAACGCCATCGCCGCATACCAGTTGTTAAATCGTCTGGCGGAGATATCCTTGCATCCGCCGCCATGTTGGTCGAACCCAGGGGACGGGTTCGCTTAGTCCTCAATCTCAGGCCCCGTATGGTTTAACCGCGATGCGCGCCGTCGTCGCCGTCCTGTTGCTTGTCACCGCCGCCCACGCCGCCCTGTGGGGTCTCTTCCAGGAGAAGCAGTCGGCGCCCGATTTCCGTGGCACGCTGCCGAGCCTGTCCTACGCGCCGTTCGAATCGGGCCACACCGTCGCCGACGTCGCGGCCGACACCGAGAAGGTGCGCACCGATCTCAGAAAGCTCTCGACGCTCACCAAGGCGGTGCGCCTCTATTCGTCGACGGAAGGCAACGAGCTGGTGCCGCCGGTCGCCGCCGAGTTCGGCATGAAGGTCACGGTCGGCGCGTGGATCGACAAGGACGCCAACCGCAACAATCGCGAGATCGAAGCCGCGATCGGCCTCGCCAAGCGCAACAGCAACGTCATCGGCATCGTGGTCGGCAACGAAACCGTGTTCCGCGGCGAGCAGGTCCCGCTGGAAAACCTCGGCTCGGTGCCTGAGATCGGCGTGCCGCCGGAGGAATCCGAGCGCATCCTGCGCGAGGAAGCGCAGCGCCTGCACGATGCGGAGACGCAGCCCGAGGACAAGCGGTCCGAAGCCGTGAAATGGGCGATCGCCGAAAACAACGTGCACCGGCTGATCAAGGTGATTCAGCGGGTCAAGAAATCGGTCGGCGTTCCCGTCACCACGGGTGAAATCTGGAACATCTGGCGCGACCATCCGCAGCTCGCCAATTCGGCCGACTTCGTCGCCGCCCACGTGCTGCCCTACTGGGAAAACTTCACCGACAAGCAGGCGGTGGACCAGGCGGTCGACCGCTACAACCTGCTGCGTGACTCGTTCCCCGGCAAGCGCATCCTGATCGCGGAGTTCGGCTGGCCGAGCCAAGGCTACAATCTTCGCAATGCCGAGCCAGGCGCGTTCCAGCAAGCCACCGTGCTGCGCAATTTCGTCACCCGCGCCGAAGCCATCGGCATGGACTACAACATCGTCGAAGCCATCGATCAGCCCTGGAAGTTCTTCGAAGGCGGCGTCGGCCCGTACTGGGGCATCCTCACTGCCGACCGCGAGGCGAAGTTCGCCTGGACCGGTCCGGTCACCGACCTGAACTACTGGAAGATCGCGCTGGTCGCCGTCCTGGTCGGGCTGTTCATGTCGCTGCCGATCCTGCGGCTGGACCATCCGACCGTGATGCAGGCGCTGGTGCTGTCGGCCGCGGCCAATGGCGTCGGCGCCTGGGTTGCGACCGTGTTCTCATACTGGACCACGCATTATTTCGTCTGGGGCTCGGCGTTCGCGCTCACGCTCGGCCTGGTGCTGCTGGTGCCGCTGGTCCTGATCGCGATGGCGCGGATCGAGGAGATCGCCGCGGTGGCGTTCGGCCGCGGCCCGCGCCGGCTGATCGGCAAGAGCGCGCCGCTCGCGCCCGCCACGATCGGCGAGAACGTCCAGTTCCCGAAAGTCTCGATCCACATCCCGGCCTATTACGAGCCGGTCGAGATGCTGAAGCAGACGCTCGATGCGGTGTCGCGGCTCGACTATCCCAATTTCGAGTGCGTCTGCATCATCAACAACACGCCCGACCCCGAGTTCTGGCGGCCGATCCAGGATCACTGCCGCCAGCTCGGCGAACGCTTCAAGTTCATCAATGCCGAGAAGGTGCAGGGCTTCAAGGCCGGCGCGCTGCGCATCGCGATGGAACGCACCGCGGCGGATGCCGAGATCATCGGCATCATCGACGCCGACTATGTCGTGCATCCGGACTGGCTGAAGGATCTCGTGCCGGCCTTCGCCGATCCCCGCGTCGGGCTGGTGCAGGCGCCGCAGGAGCATCGCGACGGCGACCGCTCGCTGATGCACTACATCATGAATGGCGAGTATGCCGGCTTCTTCGACATCGGCATGGTCCAGCGCAACGAGTTCAACGCCATCATCGTGCACGGCACGATGTGCCTGATCCGCCGCGCCGCGATGGACAAGGTCGGCGGCTGGTCGAGCGACACGATCTGCGAGGACACCGATCTCGGCCTTTCGATCCAGCAGGCGGGCTGGCTCACGCATTACACCAATGTGCGCTACGGCGAAGGCCTGCTGCCCGACACCTATGAGGCGTTCAAGAAGCAGCGTCACCGCTGGGCCTATGGCGGGTTCCAGATCGTCAAGAAGCACTGGCGGCGCTTCCTGCCCGGCGCCAGCCGGCTGACGCCGGATCAGCGCCGCGAGTTCTCGCTGGGCTGGCTGAACTGGCTCGGCGCCGAAAGCCTCGGCGTCGTGGTCGCGATCCTCAACCTGATCTGGGTCCCGATCGTCGCCTTCGCCGACATCGCGATCCCCGACAAGATCCTGACCCTGCCGATCATCGCCTCCTTCATCGTCTCGCTGGTGCATTTCGTCGCGCTCTACCGGCTGCGGGTGAACATCAAGGCCGGCCAGATGCTGGGCGCCATGATCGCGGCGATGAGCGTGCAGTGGACGGTGTCGCGCGCGGTGGCGCAGGGCCTGATCACCGAGCATCTCGCCTTCGCCCGCACCTCCAAGGGCGGCCTGTCGCGGATGTCGATCGAGTTCCAGGCGTTCTGGGAAGCCGTGATCGGCGTGCTGCTTCTGATCGGCGCCATCGTGCTGGTCGTCACCAACGGCTTCAAGCAGGTGCGGGAGATCTACATCTTCGCCGGCGTCCTGGTGTTGCAGAGCCTGCCATTCCTGGCGGCGGTTGCGATCGCCATCCTGGAGAATTCGCGGATCAACGAGTTCGCGTTCTGGCGCAACAGCGCGATCCGCACCGCGGAACTGATCGGGTTGCGCCCGGTCAGCCTGCCCTCGGTCGCCGCCTCGCAGCAGCCGGTCGGCTCGGAAATTCACCGCGACAATTAGAGCGTTTTCGAGCGAAGTGGATACCGGTTCGCGTGAAGAAAACGCGTCAAGACAAGAACCTAGAGCCGCGCTCCGATTCCATCGGAACGGGAAAGGCTCTAGCCCGCTTCAAGAAACGGCCCTAACCCGAGGCGCTGGAACGGCAAATCCGCTTTAGCGGTGCACAATTGATCGGCCCCTCGGCTATTGACCCGATGGGCCCTGCCCCCTACACAGCGCGGGCTGGAGCACGAACCGAGGGTGCGGACAACCGCCGCCGCCCCCACATTCGTTGTTCAGGTGAGTGAGCGCGTAGCTCAGGCGGTAGAGCACGTGACTTTTAATCATGGGGTCGAGGGTTCGAGTCCCTCCGCGCTCACCAAAAAACCCCTGTCCGGCCCAGACAGATGGGTAACAGATCGTACCTAAGACATGGGTGACCATCTCCTTGCGGAGCGCTTGCGCGGGATCGGCATCGACACAGCTGCTTTGGTGAGCCTGCCTCACGCCAGCGGCAGCTCGCCCTGCCCGCCTGTCCAGTCGATGATCTCGACCGGGAGCCCTCGCTTCAGCATCTCGGCCTCGAGACTGCCGGCGTGACGTTTCCACTCGGGTGTCGAGCGGACCCGAAATCTTGGTTCTTCGTCGTTGGCCTCGAACGCATCGTCCGCCTGGAGCGCGCCGCGGACGGCTTCGTACATCATCTTCAGGCTGGCGTCGGTGAAGGCGCCGTAGTCCATCTGACGTCTCCCTCAGCACTGTAGGACGCAAAAGGCCGCCACGTAACTTCCCGTGGCGGCCTTCTGCTCGCGGCCCATCCAGATGGCCCAGGATGAGGCTGCATGAGTCGGGTTAATGAAATGTTGCGCGCGGGCACTGCCCTCGCCCACGATCAGTCCGGCTATGCCGCCTCGCCGACCGTGTCGGCCATGGTCGCGCCACGCGCGCCGAGCGGCTTGCGGCGGCCCTCGGTGGTATCGACCGCCGTCTGGTGTTCGATCTCCGAATTCAGCTCCGCCCCGCACAGTACGATGATCGCGGACATCCACATCCAGGTCATCAGGCCGATGGCCGCGCCGAGCGAACCATAGGTCGCGGTGTAGTTGCCGAAATTCGCGAGATACCAGGAGAGCAGCGCCGACCCGATCAGCCACAACGCGGCTGCCGCGACCGCGCCGACGCTGAGCCACTGCCAGCGCGGCTTGGTTCGGCTGGGGCCATAGCGGTAAAGCACGGCGAGCGCGGTGAGGAGCAGCAGCAGCAGGATCGGCCATCGTCCGAACCGGACGATCAGTTCGGCCCGCGTGCCGAGTCCAACCTGCTGCAACAGCAGCGGCACCACGACCACGGCCGCGACCATCAGCATGATCGCGACGAGGGCTGCGATCGTGAATGCGAGCGACATCAAATTGAACTTGATGAAGCCGCGCTTCTCGCGCTCCTCATAGACGACGTTGAGCGCATCGAAGATCGCCTTCATGCCGGCATTGGCACTCCAGATCGCAATCAGCAGACCGATCGCAAAGGTCACCCCGAGCGTCGATGTGCCCTTTGCGAGCACGCGGGCGATCTGGTCCTGGACGATCGCAAACGAACCTTCCGGCAGCATCAGCGCCAGGCTCTGCAAGTTGGATGAGATCGTGGACGGATCGGCGAACAGGCCATAGCTCGAGACCAGCGCGGTGATGGCAGGAAAGATCGCGAGCAGGCCATAGAACACGACGCCGGCCGCGGTCGCCAGCAGCCGGTCCTCGTCGATCTGGTGATAGGTGCGCAGCAGAATATCCTTCCAGCCGGCGGCGGGAATTTCGAGCGGCGTCTCTGCCAGCCTGCCACGCGCCTGCGTCTCGGCGAGCGCGACGCCCTGCCCCCGTGCGACCCGCGTCTGGGGACGAGACAGATGCCGATAGATCGCAAGGGTCGCCAGCGCGGTTGCACCAGCGAGCATCAGATCGTTTGGCCAATTGGAGCGCGAAGCCATGGCTAGTCCTGGGCTGCCTCCGGCCGACGCCTGAAACACGATGCGGCAAACCAGCCAACAAGCATCACGGCGGCCCCGGCGGCCAGCACCTGTGTCGTGGGATCGGCTTTCGCCATGGCCCCGGTTCGGGAGACGGCAATCAGGCGCGCGGCCACGGGCACCGCGACTGCGCGCTTGAGCATATCGACCTGCCGGCTCGGCTGCGGCATGGCCGGAGCCGGGCGCGCGAGCACCACGCGGCCGGCCAACAGCCCTACGAGGCCGAGAACCAGGAATGCGCCCCCGACCACGGCGTATGCGGCCCAGACGCCGTAGCGCAGCTCAAGGGCGTGAAATGCCGCGGCGATGCCGATCCCCGCCGCGACCACGAGCGACAGCGCTCCCGCGAGCAAGAACCCGCAGGCCAGTGCGTAGCCGCTGGCCTGATGCCCGATCCACTGGCGCAAATCCTGGACATAGGAACGAAAGATCAGGCTCACCGAGGCCGGTCGGGTGTTGGCGCGCATGGCGGTTTCCAATGCAAATGGCATCCGACAACCCGCAGGGATGATCGACGTTCCTTATCCGGCCGCACGCGATGGCTCGGGCCTGGCGGCGCCGGC
>CALRXG020000016.1:0-29278 GCA_943372075.1 Bordetella parapertussis
TGCGCAGGCGATGGCCACCAACCCGGTGGTGGTGCGCCGCGTGATGGCGGGCCTGCGCGAGCAGGGCCTGGTCCGCTCCGAGAAGGGCCATGGCGGCGGCTGGACGTTGGCGCGCGATCCCGCCGCCATCACGCTCGCGGACATCTACCGCGCGGTCGGCGCGCCCACCATCGTCGCGATGGGCCATCGCTCGGAAAATCCCGGTTGCCTCGTCGAACAGGCCGTCAACGACGCGCTCTCCGGGACGTTTCGCGAGGTGGAGGCGCTGTTCCTGAAGCGGCTCGGCGCGGTGACGCTCGAAGCGCTCGCCAGGGATTTCAAGCGCCGGCTCGCCAAACACAAACAAGGCCTCGAGGACCAGATTCATGCAGTCAAATGAGCCGAAGCCGCTGCCGTTCCACGACCCCGCGCACTGGGACAAGATGGTTGCGACCTACGAGGCGCAGTCGCAGCCATTCACGACACATTTCGCCGAGGCGGCAGTCGCATTGCTCCCGATCGGCCCGTCATCGAAGGTGCTCGACGTCGCGACCGGCACCGGTGTCGCGGCGCTCGCCGCAGCCCGCACCGGTGCCAAGGTCACCGCGATCGACTTCTCCGCCGGCATGGTGGCTCGGGTCCGTGCACATGATGTGGCGAATATCGATGCACGGCAGATGGATGGCCAGGCGCTCGATCTGCCGGACGCCGCTTTCGATGCGGTGGTGTCCGTATTCGGCGTGATGCTGTTTCCGGACTGGCGCGCCGGCTTGCGTGAGATGGCGCGGGTGACGCGATCAGGCGGATCGGCGGCGATCGCAGTCTGGAAGAGCGCCGATGGCGCCGCCGTACATCTGCTGCTGTCGCAGGTCATCCGGCGGCTCTACCCTGAGAAGGTCACGCCGATGCCCTGCACCGGTCTCGCCGAGCTCGCCGATCCCGGCCGTCTCGCCGCCGCGGTCGTCGCCGCCGGCTTCACTGATCCTGTCGTCTCCGAGGTCACCCGCGACTTCAAACTCAATGTCGGCAACCCCGGCGATATCGACAAATTGTTCGAGTTCATGCCGCATTGGAGCGGACTCGACGCGGACCAGAGCGCTGCAGTCGCGCGCGCCTTCCGCGCCGAGATCGAACACGGACGGGTTGGTGACTTCTTCTCGATTCCCTCGACTGCGCTGATCGCGACCACTACGCGCCGTTAGCTTGACTCCAGCCCGGCCGCCGCTCCGGCCGTCGGCCGCGCGAGTGCTTGTCGTCGTCCTGCCCTTCCGCGTCACTCGGCGGCTGCAGACCGGGACTGTTGGCCCAGCGATCGATTTCCTCGATGACCCGCCGGTGGCTCGGCCGTAGCGTCGATGGGCCACCGGGCTCTTGCGTAAGCTTGCGGGGCAGCTTGACCTGTTCTGGCATGGCTAGGCTCCAGAGCTGGGCAGTACGCAGTACACGCGCGGCGATCGTGTCGCCGCCTGAGAACGTTCTACGCACGCGCTTTCAGCAGATCGCGAATCTCGGTGAGCAGCTCCTGCTCCCTGGTCGGCTTCGGCGGCTCGGCCGGCGCCGCGGGCGCTTCGCGCTTGAGCTGGTTCATGAGACGAACCACGACGAACAGCACGAACGCCACGATCAGGAAGTTGAGCGTCAGGGTCAGGAAGTTACCCCAGGCCAGCACCGCGCCCTGTTTCTTGGCGTCGGCCAGATTGGTCGCCGTCACCGACTTCGAGAGCGCCGTGAAATAGTTGGAGAAGTCGAGCCCGCCGCTGATCGCGCCGATGATCGGCATGATGATGTCGGCTACCATCGACGACACGATCGCGCCGAACGCCGCGCCGATGATCACGCCGACGGCGAGATCGACGACGTTGCCCTTCATGGCGAATTCCCTGAATTCCTTCAGCATGTGATGTCCTGTTGCAAAAGCTGTGGCGCGACGCGGCGGCCGTTGGTCGCCGGCCGCAACGAAGGCGCGGAAAATTATCTGCGGTCTGCCGGCTTCGCCGGAGCCGCAGCGGATTGCGCTGGCGCGGCCTGCTCCCATGGCGCGGGCAGGATGACCCGCGCCGGCGGCGGGGTTTGCGCAGCGCGCTGTACCGTCGCATTCACCGGCCGCGACTCCTCGCCGCCGCCATCGGCGTTGACGACGGCAACGCTGACGCCGAGCGCCAGCGCGACGAGGGCAAATCCCGCGCCGATCAACGCGGCGGACCGCGCGACGCCGGTCCGCCGGTCCAGAATGGCAAGATGGGATGAGGTCATCGCAACTGCTCCTCACGTAACACGCATGGTTCGGAGCCGTGCGAGGCGCAAATGCCTCACACGGCTCAAGGCTGGTCGTCAGGTCTTGATATCGGCGGGCAGCTTGCCGCCATTGGCGGCCAGCTTGGCCATCACCTGCTGATGCAGCCAGACGTTCATCTCGGCGGTGTTGTTGGTATCGCCGGTGTAGTGCAGCTCCTTGGCGAGCTCCTTGCGCGCAGCAAGGCTGGAGTCGAGGCCGAGCGCCTTCATCAGGTCGACGATCGAGGTCCGCCAGTCGAGCTTCTCGCCCTTGGCGGCGGCCGCCTTGTCGACGATCGCGGCGACGTCAACCGTCTGCGCGGCCTGCGTGGCGGGCGCAGCCGACGATGTCGATGCCGGCGCGGCACCGGGTGCGGGTGCCGCAGTCGCTGTGGTCTCAGGCGTTTTGGCCTGGGCGCCGTGGCCAAAGATTGCGCCCATGATGCTTCCGAAAATACTCATGTTCTCTCGCTCCGTGCGTCCGAGACATCGCTGGTCTCATGACTGGTTCCGGTGACGGAGCGGACGATAGGCAGGCCATTGGCCGAGTGGAAGATGACCATCGTCACTATCGGAGTGTGGGACGGCGTGGTGCAGTCGGGGAGAGAATCGTGCGGTCGTGCGCCGCACGTCGAGAGCGTTTCATCGTACGCCCCACGTGCGATGAAGTCAGCCGTCCCGGCCCGATTCGCCAGCCCCGAGAAGTCGGGACGGCTGACACCAAACTGCGCGCGAATTGCGCAAACTAGAGCTGACGACGACGAATGGTCTGCGCGAGCTCGGCGAAGCTGTCCGCGATGCCGACGCCGGTCTTGGCGCTGACCGACTTGACGCTGGACTTGCCGAGTTCGGCGATCACGCCCGCGCTGCCCGCGGCCTCCGGCAGATCGATCTTGTTCAACAGCGCCCTGTAGGGCCGGCCCGGAAAGCGCGCCTCGAAGCCGCGCACCAGCTCGACCATCCGGGTCACGGTCTGCGGTCGCGTCACGTCGGACACGATGATCGCGGCCGACGCGCCGGTGACATAGACGGTGTCGAAAATCTGCGTGCCGAAATCGCCGTCGGTGTCCCACAGCACGAGACGGGTCGGATCGCTGCCATCCGCCGGGACCACGTCATGGCTCAGGATTTCGACGCCGAGCGTCGATTTGTACTGGCCCTCGAACCGGTTGTAGATCAGCCGATAGAGGATCGAGGTCTTGCCGACCCCCATATCGCCGAGCAGCATGACTTTCGCGGTGAGCATCAGCGCGCCACTTCGCCTCGATAGACCATCTCGAACGCCACCCGGCGGTTGCCGCCGACGGTGGCGTCGACCCGGTCGGTAATCGGCATCGTTGCCGCACGCGACACCAGGATCAGCCGCGACGGATCGACCCCGAGCGCGGTCAGCCTGCGCTGCACCTGCTCCGCGCGCTTGCGCGCCAACGTACGGTTGGTGCCTTCGGTGCCGCTCTGGTCGGCATAGCCGACGATCCGCACCCTGAGATCGTTATTCGCCAACAATCCGGCCAGCTCGCGTAGCTGCTGCTCGGCCTGATCATTGTCGAGGAATTCGTCGGCATTGTTGACGAAGAAGATCGCGGTGGAGGCGATGAAGCGGTCGAGCCGCGCCGCCGGCCCGTCGGTGACGGATTGCAGCTTGGCATATTGCTCGCCCAGCCTGGCATACTGTTCGCCAAGCTTGTCATATTGCGTGGTCAACCCGGCATAGCGCTGGTCGCCCGACTTCGCCTGCGCGCTCATCGCCTCGCGCATCTGGTCGAGACTCGCCTGCAGGCGCGTCAGGCTCGCCGCGATGCTGGCCTGAGATGCCGCGACCTGATCCGGCGCAGACACCAGGCCGATGTGGTTGACGATCTTGTATGGCGCCGCGGCTGTTGCGAGCGCGTCGAGCAGCGGCGCGGTCTCCAGCTGGCTCGGCTCGATACCGGAGACCGCCACGCTGGCCTTGCCGTGATCGAAGTCGAGCCGCAGCGGGAAGGTGGCCAGCAACGGCTGTTTGGCGGCGAGTTGCTCCAGCGCCGCATGGGTCCGCCGCTCCAGCAGGCCGCGCGTCAGCGACGTCACGGCGAGCCAGAGCAACAGCGCGGCGACCGCCGCGAGCACCGCTATCAGGATGACCTTGCCGCGCCGGCTCCCAATCCTGGGCGGCGCGTCATCGGTCTCGATCGCGGCGACCAGCGCGGCGAGCATCGGGGCATCGCAATCCGCGCCGCGATCGATGCATTCGATCGCATCGAAGAACAACGAGTTGATCCTGGCATTGTCCGCCGGACGCAACGGGCCCAGGCACTCCGCCGCCAGGATGAAGCGTGGCGAGGCGCGCAGCGCGATCTGCCGGCCGCCGAAATCGAGCGTTTGCAGATTGCCCTCGCCGGCGAGCGCCTGCACCGAGAACTCCAGGATCGCCGCCACCATCGCGCTGAGCAGATCGGCGCGCTCGTCGGGGGTCGCGTCGCGCTTCCAATCGGCGATCAGGCGGCCGTTGCCACGCTCGATGATCAGCAGCCGGTTGACCTGCGGCGGGCTGTCGGCCAGCACGAACTCGCTGATCGGGCGTCCGGTCGCCAGCGACTTGATCCGCCCCACCCACAATTGCGCTGAGGTCAGCGTGTTGATGCGCTGCTCGAGCGAGGCGACCACCTCCCGGAACGCATTCGCGACGGCGGCGCTGACCAAGCGGCCGACGATCGGATAGAGCGCCTCGATCATCTGCTCGCGTGAATTCTTGATCTCGTTCCTGATCGCGGAGACCACGACCGGCGCGATCGCGGTCGCGAGCTCGCGCGGCCGGTTGACCTCGGCGCGCTCCAGCGCCTCCACCAGGATGCCGGCGGTCGCGGCCTCGAGCCGGTCGGCGTTGCCGACATAGCGCTGCAACGAATCAAGCTCGGCCTCCAGCGACGTCAGACGCGTCGCTTCGGGCTGAAACAGCAATGTCCTGAGCTGCTCGATCTCGCGGTTCTGGCCGGCAGCGGCTGCCATGGCTATTTGCCCGTGCGGCCCGATCCCAATCCGCTGATGGCCGCGCCGAGCTGGGTGATGGCCGCGCCGATATCCTTCAGCGAGTCGAGGCGCTTCTGCTCGGTATCCCGTTCGAGATCGGAGAGCCTCGCCTGCAGGGCGGTGACCTCGTTGGTGAAATCCGCCTGCATCTGCTTCAACTGCGCCTGCATCTCCTCGCGCAGGCCCGCGAGGTTGGTCTCGATCGAGCGCTGCGCGCCGCCGAACAGAAGATCGCGGACCTGATCGATCGCGGCCATGCCATGCGCCACCGAATCCGCGCCGTTGCCGGTCGTCGCGGCGTCAGCCAGTCCATCCGTGCCCTTGGTCTGGCGGTCGATACCCTTCATGGTCAATCCCTGCTTACTCAAAGCTGCGCAATCCGGACTTGCTGCGTCAAAAAGCAAATCCGGAACAATCCTATAGCCAATTTTATGGGCGCGGCCCAGAGAAAGGCGAGCAATCTCAGCCGGATCAACCGCTTGGTGTGCAGTCGCGGGCAATTATTTCTAGTAAGTTATTGCCTTTATTGCCAGTTCCGTACGGTTCTTGACCTGGCATTTCTCCAGGATCGTGCTGACATAGTTCTTCACGGTTCCCTCGGCCAAATGCAGCCGCTCGCCGATCTCGGTGTTGCTCTTGCCCTCGACGATCAGGGTGAGAATTTCGTTCTCCCGCGCCGTCAGCCCGTCACGGACCGGCAGCTTGGCGGAGACGCGAGGACCACGCAGCCGCTTGAATTCGTCGAGGATGCGGGCGGCGACACCAGGTGAAAGCCCCGACTGACCGTTGATCACGGCGCGGATCGTGCCTGCAATCTCCTCCATCCTGGCATCCTTCAGCAGGTACGCCTTGGCACCCGCGCTCACCGCCTCGAAGATCAGATCGTTGGTCTCGAATGTGGTCAGCACCACGACATGGGTCTGCGGCAGCTCGCGGAGAATCCGCTGGGTCGCGGCGATACCGTCCACACGCGGCATCTGCAGGTCCATCAGGATGACGTCCGGCCGATAACGCCGCGCGAACTCGATGGCCTGCTCGCCGTCGGACGCGCCAGGAAGTATCTCGAAATCCTCGTTCTGCTGGGCGAGCAGCGTCGCGATCCCTTCTCTGATCAGCGTCTGATCCTCGGCGATCAGCACCCGCACCTTTTCAATCCTGCTCACGGGCTTCCGTCATCCTCTCGAAGCGCTTCGCTCGAACAGCTCTCAATGCGAAGCAATCACATCAATCGGCCAGCACGCCGGCTGAAGCCGCCGGCGGCACCGCCACGGGGAGCGAGATCCGGACCAGCGTTCCCTGCCCCGGCGCGCTCTCCACCGCGCAGCTTCCGCCGACGAGTTCAGCAAATTCGGCCATTCCGATCAATCCGAAATGTCCTGGTGTCGGGACCGCGAGATCGAAGCCGCGACCGTCGTCGCGGATCTCGACGACCAGCCTTCGGCCGATCGCAGCCGGCGCATCATAGGCGTGGAAGGAGACGCGATGCGCCTGCGCATGGCTCTGAACATTGCGGAGCGCCTCGCTGAGGATGCGCTGAACCGTCAGGCCGCAATCGCGCAATCCGGCACGCGCCTGCTCGTCGATCTGGATCGAGACCCTGACACCGCTGCGTGCGGCGAAGTCGCTCAGCAGTCCCTCGACATCCGGATCGAGCTTCAGGTCGTCGGGCGTGCGCAGGCGCTCGATGGCTTCGCGGGCGCGCGCAAGCCCGCTCGCGGCGGCGTCTTCAGCCGTCGCAAGACTGCCGGCGACGCGCGCGGGATCAGCCGACAGATAGTGCCTGATCAGCCGGATCTGGGTCAGCAGCGCCACGATCGAATGCACCAGCGTATCGTGCAGATCGCGCGCCAGCCGAAGCCGCGTCCGCGCCAGCGAGGCAAAGCGCACCTCCGCGCTCGCCGCCTCGAGCTGCTGCTCCATCAGGCGCCGGGCCCGGCGCTCGCTGCCGAGCAGCGTTTCCACCTGACGTCCGGCAAAGTCCGGCATCGCGATGACGAAGTAATGCGACTGCGCGGCATTCCACAGCACGACGGCCGTCAGCGGCTGCGTGATGTCAGGCGATGCGCCACGCACGCCGGCGAGTGCGATCGTATCGCGCTGGCCGCTCGACAACGCCGCCAGTTCGGCTTCCATTCCGACCAGCAGCATGCACTCGCAGCAATCAACGCCGATCGCGGGAAGCCACGCGACCAGCCGTCCGATCTTGCGTTGCATGCCGCGGTCCGCACCGATGACGGCGAGACCGATGACATCGGCTTCGGCGGCCGCAAGCAAATCCGCGCTCAGATCGATCATGCGTTGCCCATCCGCTTGGCGACCGCCCCACTCTGGCGTAAGCCGATAGCGGCGGCAAACGAATATGACTTTCGTCACAACCGATCCTGACCTTCGTCAGATGCCGCTGCTGCGCGAAATGCGGTTCTGTCTCGCGATGAGCAACAGCGCAAGCCATGATGTGCCACATGTCGGCGTCCATGGCGATGCCAGTCAGGCGCGGGGCCCCGCGGAAACCGCCGCCCATCGACCGGAGTGTGAGCTGACAATGAAGGCCGCACCACGGAAATCACCCGGCATCGAGCTGCGCATGCTGGTGGAAGCGGAAAAGCCCGTACGGCGTCGGCGCCTCAGTGCCACCCAGAAAGCGGCGTTGCAGGAAGCGCTCGCCGGCCGCTTGCAGCTTTATCCGCGCGGCTATGCCGCGAGCAAGACCGGGCCATTCCATTCGCGGCGCGCGATTCTCGGACTGGTGCGCGCCGGCCTGATGAGTCTCAGCGCGACGGCGCGCTATGCGGCCGTGACCCGACGAGCCCGGGAGCTCCACGCGTCTGCACCGTCAGGCGGAATGAACGAGCAATCCGACCCGGAGCCTGCGAGACGACGCGCCGGTCCTCGCTTCGACGAACGCAGCGTTTCCGGAGCCGTGCCGCAGGAATAGAACGCGGCACGCGGCCACCTGCGTCGAGCACAGCGTTCGCGCCGTTTAGAACGGGAACGAGAATTCCCGGACCGGATACTTGCTGTCGAAATCAACGCCCGTCGCCGGTCCCTTGCGGTAGTAGCCGTTGTAATAGCCGACCGGGCGTCGTTCGGACGGCGGGCAAGCCAGATCGTCGCGGCCCGCGAGCAGCGGCCGGCGTTCCCGATCCCGCGTTCGCCAACAATTGCAGTCCTGATCGCAGACCATCCTGACCTGCTCGATCGATGGCTGCCATGCGCGATCCGCAACCGCGCCGGCGGGACTGCCGAGAGCGAACGCAACCTGGGTGAGACCGACAATCAGATTGACCATGACGCTATCCACCTCGCGTTTGAGCTATTGCAGCGCCACCGGCCACGCGTCGCGCAACCGCTCGCAGTCGAACCGAAAATGCTCGCCCCGGCGGAGCGTGACCTGCCAAGGCACGGTCCTGAAGAATGTCGTCTCCGCCGTCTGGCCGTCCGGATAAATGATACGAACAGTGGCCTTCAACAGCCAGGAGCCGATCGGAGCATAGGGAAGCTCCTCGGATCGCAGCACCTCGGCCCGGCAGACCGCCGGGTTCGCCGCGAACGCCGCGTTGCCCAAGAGGACGGTCAATCCCAGGATGAGCCCAAACGTGGTGCCGTACTTCATAGCAGCTTGCCCTTCGAACGAGCGGTTGTCATGATGTCGTCGCACTGCACAAAGTTGTGCAGATGCTTACTTTGTTGCCGAATATGTGCTATACACCGACTCGAATAGAGTGATGGCTGGCACGCATAATGCGATTCCTCGGTCTCGTTCTACGGACGCTTTTTCTGCTCGTCGTGGTGGTAACAACGGCCCGGGTGGCCATGCCGCAGAACGAGACACTTGAGACTTTATACGACACTCCCTCTGACCTGTTCCGCATCCTGCTTGGCGCAGCCGTCTGCTTTTTCGTTTGCATCCAGATCTTCCGATATTCGAGGGATCCCGCTGACATGCGCAGATGGGTTCCGATTGGTCTTGCGATCGTGCCGCTTGCGCTGATTTGCGCACGCGTCATCTGGTAACGCACAACGTATCGCTGCCCCTGCGCGGCGCGCCAGCACCCCATTGCCATGATACCCGGAAGCGGTCGGCGCGAGCCGACGCGCGCAGTCTGCGCGCTTCTGACCATCACTCCCCCGTTTTCTGATCCAGCACCGCTTCCCGTCCGACGGCAATCGGCCATTCAGATTTGAAACATGATCCAACAATGCCCTGACATGATGCTGACGATCACAGGAATATGAAGGAAATCTGCGAAGATAATCTTTACAGTTTACCTTCATATATGGCACTCTCTCGTTATGAACAATGCTGCGCCCCGTACCGGCTCGGCGCGCACATCCGCGCTCGCCGAAGACCTTCGCCTGTTGATCGGAACGCTGAAGCGCAGGCTGCGCGAGCAGGGCCAGCGTGACGACCTGGCGCCGTCGCAGGTCGCGGTGCTGCTGCGCCTCGAGAAGGATGGTCCGGCGACCGTGTCCAGCCTGGCGCGGTCGGAGGGAATGCGTCCGCAGTCGATGAGCTCGGCGATCTCGGCGCTCGAGGCCGCGGGCCTGGTGCGCGGTGCGCCCGATCCGGACGACGGCCGCCAGACCATCATGTCGCTCACCGACATCTGCCGCGAGCGGCTGCGGACCGGCCGCGCCGCGCGGCAGGACTGGCTGGCGCGCACCATCGCGGCGCGACTGTCGGCGCGGGAGCAGGATGAACTCGCCGCCGCGGTCGGCTTGCTGAAGCGGCTGGTCGCCGACTGAGCCCGCGCCAATCGCGAGAAACATCCGGTTGAAAGGAAACGACGATGGCCCTCACGACACTCGATCCGATCACCGCGCTCGTTGTCGTCGATCTGCAGGCCGGGCTCGCCGGCGCGCCCTTTGTCCATCCATTCGAAGACGTCGTGGCGCGCGCCTGCGCGCTCATCCAGGCGTTTCGGCAGCGCCGACTGCCGATCGCGATGGTCAATGTCGATGGTGTTGCACCCGGGCGCACCGAACGGCCGCGCCATAACGGCGCATTTCCCGACGGCTGGACCGACCTGCTCCCGGAGCTTGACCGGCAGCCCGGCGACATCGTCGTGACCAAGCGGACCTGGGGCGCCTTTGCCAGCACCGATCTCGAGACCCAGCTGAGAGCCCGCGGCGTCACCCAAATCGTGGTCGTCGGCGTTGCCACCGGCACCGGCGTCGAATCCACGGCGCGGCAGGCCTTTGAGGCCGGCTTCAACGTCACGCTCGCGATCGACGCCATGACCGACGCCCGGCCGAACGCGCATGCCTACAGCATCGAACAGGTATTCCCGCGGCTCGGCGAAACCGGCTCGACCCAGGCGATCATCGATCTGCTCGAAAGGACGCACGCCCATGAACTGGCTTGACCTCGTCGCCTACTTCTTCGGCGGCGCCTTCCTCACCAACGCGATTCCCCATGTTGTCGCCGGCATCATGGGCGAACCGTTCCAGACCCCGTTTGCCAAACCGCCGGGAGAAGGGTTGTCGACCTCGACCGTCAACATCGTCTGGGGCTTCTTCAATCTCTTCGTCGGCTATCTGCTGGTCTGCCGCGTCGGCGAATTCGCCCTCCGTAACACAGGGAATGTCGCGGCCCTCGGTCTCGGCGGGCTTCTGTTCGGTATCCTCATGGCGCGGCGGTTCGGACGGTTTCACGGCGGGAATGATCCGCAACGAACATGAGACGTGTGTTTCGATCGCTCGCGAGCTTCAACTACCGGGTCTGGGCCGCCGGCGCGCTGGTGTCGAATATCGGCACCTGGATGCAGCGCGCTGCGCAGGACTGGCTCGTCCTCACCCAGCTAACAAATCACAGCGCGTCGGCCGTCGGCATCGTGATGGCGCTGCAATTCGGACCGCAGCTGTTGCTGATGCCCTGGTCCGGCCTCGCCGCCGATCGCTTCAACCAGCGGCGGCTCCTGATGGCGACCCAGGCGACGATGGGCACGTTGTCACTCATCCTCGGCATCCTGACCGTCACCGGGCTGGTGCAGCTCTGGCATGTCTATGTGTTCGCGTTTCTGTTCGGCTGCAGCGCCGCGCTCGACGCTCCGGTCCGCCAGACCTTCGTCGCCGAGCTGGTCGGCGACCGAGACCTGTCGAACGCCATCGCGCTGAACTCGACCTCGTTCAATGCCGCGCGCATGGTCGGCCCCGCGATGGCCGGACTGCTCATCGCTTCGGTCGGCACCGGCTGGGCGTTCCTGTTCAACGGGGCGTCCTTCATGGCGGTGCTGACCTCGCTGTGCCTGCTGCGCAAGTCCGAGCTCCGGCCGAATGCGCGCGCACACCGCGCCAGGGGCGGCATCACCGAGGGGTTCAAGTATGTCTGGTCCCGCCCCGATCTCAGGGCGACCCTGGTCATGCTGTTTCTGATCGGCACCTTCGGGCTGAATTTCCCGATCTTCATCTCGACCATGGCAGTCGGCGTCTTTCATACCGACGCCCGCGGATTCGGCCTGTTGTCATCGATGATGGCAATCGGGACGATGTCGGGCGCGCTGCTGGCGGCAACGCGCGACCAGCCGCGCTTCGCCGCGTTGATGCTGGGCTCGGCGGTCTTCGGCGTTGGCTGTACGCTGGCCGCGCTGGCGCCGAGCTATTGGCTGTTTGCCGCCGCCCTCGTCGTGATCGGCATCGCCTCGTTGACGATCCTGAATACCTCGAACGCGCTGATGCAGCTCTCGACCGAGCCGGCGATGCGCGGGCGCGTGATGGCGCTGCGGCTCGGCGTCGCGCTCGGCGGCACGCCGATCGGCGCACCGATCGTCGGCTGGGTCGCCGATCATCTCGGCCCGCGCTGGGCGCTCGGCGTCGGCGCTGCGGCCGGCTTTGCCGCCGCACTCGTCGCACTCGGCATGCTTGCGCGGGCGAACGCCGCGGCCAGGCACGGCACTGAACATGGCAGCATGCCGCCGGCCGAGTAAGCGAACGCTTCCGGGACGATCCACATCATCGCGAGCCACCCGGCCGGCGCGGAGCGCCGCCGGATGACAGGCTCCGCGAAGCAATCCATCGTTGTCGTCCGAGAAAATTGATGGATTGGCTCGGCGCTATGGTGTCCGGGCGGACGGTCTCAGGCCGACTTGTTCGGACGCGCGCTGGCGCGAAGTTCCTCGAAGCTCTCCTTCATGCGGTCCTGGATGATCTTGACCGCATCTGTGGTCGACTGTCGCGCGGTCGACGCGCTGTCCTGGGCGCCCTTCACGGCAATATCGAACACCTTGCGTGCGAACTCGGTCTGCAAGGCGAGATTCTCATGGACCTTGCCGAGCGGCTTGTATTCGCGCGCCAGCGTCGCGGCCTCGCGCAAGCCGGCCTCCATCACTTCACGCTGCTTCTGCGCCACGGTCTGCGCGCCCCGCGCCGCCACTTTCGCGCTCTGGCCGAGCGCCTCGAGATTCTTCTTCTGGGTCTGCAGCAGTTCGTCCACGTTCAGCTTCGGCAAGCCGAGATCACTGCCGAACTTCCGCAGCATATCGATGTATGAGCTGTTATCCGTCATGATGTCCTCCCTGTGGTTACGACTTCTGGTGTCGGTCTCCTGTTGTTGGAGCGAGATCCCTGAGGTAGCTGGTGGTGCGCGCAAGCAGCGATGCCGGCACGACCTCGCGGCTTTCGTCGGCGAGAAATGCCTCGATCAATCCGGCGGTTTCCGCCGGCCGCGTCACCATGAACAGATGCCCGTCGTCGATCATGTGCAGCTCGGCGTTCGGGATCAGGCTCGCCATGATGTGACCGTTGATCGGCGGCACCAGCGGGTCGTCGCTGCCCATCAGGATCAGCGTCGGCTGCGGCAACGACCACAGCCACGGCAGGCTGGTCCAGCCGGTCATCGCAAGCAGCTGATAGAAGTAACCGAGGCTGCGCGCGCCGTGCATCGCGGCCGCATGCCGGCCGATCAATGACGGATCGTCGCGAAACGCGCCGCCATAGATGTCGGCGGCGATGCTTTTCATATAGCCCTTGTCGGTGTAGCGGCGCGGCGTCGCCATCTTCCACAGCACCGAGGGGCTGGCGGGCACCATGGTGAAACCGGGCGCGGTCGCAGCCAGCACCAGCCGGCGGCAGCGCTTCGGGAACTGATGCGCGAATTGCTGCGCGATGCCGCCGCCCCAGGACACGCCGGCGACGTCGATCTCCGCATAACCCAGCTCGGCGGCGAGTTCGGCGGCAAGCCGCGCCAGTGTCGACGGGCGATAGGGCCACGCCGGCTTCGGCGACCCGCCGACACCGGGCACGTCGAAGATGATGGCGGTGGTGCCGGTGAGCGCTTCGAGGAACGGTTTTGCCAGCTCCCAATTGGCGCCGATCCCGTTGAACAGCAGGAGCGGCGGCCCCTTGCCGTCGCCTTGTCGGATCGCGACCTGAAGCGGCTGACCGTCGATCGTGATCTGCCGTGCCTCGATCGCGCCACGCATGGCGGCAGGAGCGGGCTCGGCCTTGTCGTCGCTGGTGAGGTCCTCATTCAAAGACGTAGGTCCCCGGAGCCGCGCCGAGGCTCGGATGGCGCGCGCTGCCGAGCGTCGCAGGCGGCGGCACTTCATCGCCAGAACGCGCGTACAGCCAATCGCGCCAGTCGAGCCACCAGCTCCCTTTGCGTTTCTCGGCCCTGGCCATGAAGTCGTCGGGCTTGCCGGCGCCGACCGGGCCGATCATGAAGGACGCCTTCGGATTGCTCGGCGGGTTGAGCAGGCTCTGCAGATGCCCACTGTTCGACAGCACGAAGGTGGTGCCCTCGCCCATGATCTGCGCGGTCTTGTAGACGCCCTTCCACGGCGTGATGTGATCAGTGACGCCAGCCACAACATAGCTGTCGGCCTTGACCTTGCTCATGTCGATGGTCTTGTCGTTGAGCGTCAGCTTGCCGGGATTCAGGAACGGGTTGGTGAAATAGAGATCGAGATAGTCGCCATGCAGCGCCGCCGGCAGGCGGGTCGTATCGGCGTTCCAGTACAGGATGTCGAAGGCCGGCGGCTGATTGCCGAGCAGGTAGTTGTTGACCCAGTAATTCCAGATCAGGTCGTTCGGCCGCATCCAGGCGAACATCCGCGCCAGGTCGTGGCCATCGACGATGCCGCGCAGCCTGGATGACTCCTTCGCCAGGCGCATGGTCTCGGGCGTCATCAGGCAGCCGAGCGTCGTCTCCTCGGCCGCGTTGGGATCGAGCAGGCAGACCGCCAGCACGAGATTCCTGATCTTCTTCTCGGCCGCGCTGCCGAGCGTGGCGAAATAGGCCGTCGACGTGATGCCGCCGGAGCAGGATCCCATCATCGAGATGTCCGCGCTGCCGGTGATCTCGCGCGCGGCATCGACCGCCTCGTCGAGCGCCGCGACATAGGTGTCGAGCCCCCAATCGCGATTGGCTGCGGTCGGATTGCGCCAGCTCACCGCGAAGGTCTGGATGCCGCTTTCGAGCAGGAAACGGATCATGCTCTTGTCCGGCGACAGATCGAGCGCGTAGTACTTGTTGATCTGCGGCGGCGTGATCACGAGCGGCCGCTTCCTGACCACAGGCGTCGTCGGGGTATACTGGATCAGCTCGAGCAACTCGTTGCGGAAGATCACCGCGCCCGGCGTCGTCGCCAGGTTCTCGCCGACCTTGAACGCGGTCGTGTCCACCATCGACGGCATGCCGCGATTGCGCGCGAGATCGTCGAAATAGTTCTTCAGCCCGCTCCACAGGCTTTGCCCGCCGGTATCGAGGAATTTGCGTACCGCCGCCGGATTGGTGAACATCGTGTTGGTCGGCGCCACCGCGTCGATCAGGATCTCCGTGATCAGGTGCGCGCGCTGCTTGTCGATATCGCTGAGGCTCGTCTTGTCGACCAGGCCGTTGACCGTCTCACCCCACGCCAGATAGGCCTTGAGCAGGCCGCTATGCAGCGAGCTCTCCTTCCAGGCCGGGTCCGCGAACCGCCGGTCACCCGGCTTCGGCGCCCGCTCGGATTTTCCGGCAAGGATGGAGCCCATCTCGCTGACAAAGGACAGCCATTGCTCGGTCGCGACCTTGGGTTCGTTGATCACGGCCTTGAACAGGATGCTCGCGCTGTCGACGAGGTCCTGGCCGCGGATCCCGACCAGCGGATTGAGCGCCAGCGTGTTTCGCGATGCGGCCTCGGAGAGGTCGGCCGTCGGTTCAGGAGTCCGATTGTCCGCAGCCATGACTGTCATGCTCCCTTGGCAACAACCTTGGCAGGAATCAGGAGCGCCAGCGTTTCGGCGATCAAGGCTGGCTTCTCGGATCCCTCGACCTCCAGCGTGTTCTGGGTCTTCATGACCAGCTGGCCGGCTTCCTTCGGCTCCAGCCCTGCGAGCGTCACGCGCAACCTCACCCGCGCCCCGGCCGGCACCGGCGCGAGGAAACGGACCTTGTCGATGCCGTAGTTCAACCCGGCGGCGGCATCGCGCGGGATGATGCCGAGCTCCATCGCGAGCGGCGCCACCATCGCAAGCGTCAGATAGCCATGCGCGATCGGACCGCGGAACGGGCTCTCGCGCTTGGCCCGCTCGACATCGACGTGAATCCACTGATGATCGCCGGTGCAGGACGCAAAGGTATCGATGCGCTGCTGGTCGATCACGACCCAGTCGGAGACCCCGAGCTCGCGTCCGACGTGCTCGCCCAGGCCGGCCATTGTGAGGCTGCTCATCCTGTCGTCCTCCTTGTTTTTTCTCGGGCTTGCGCGCGCCGTCACATGTCGCCGTATTGCTCGCGCAGCTCCTTCTTGTTGATCTTGCCGACGCTGGTCTTGGGAATGCTGCCGATGAACAGGATGGTCCCGGGGATGCCGTATTTCGAGATCACGCCCTGGTCGGCGAACTGCTTGAGATGATCCTTGATCGCCGCATCGGTGAGGCCGTCGGCGCCGGACGGCTTCTTGACCACGAGCGCGAGCGGCCGCTCGCCCCATTTGTCGTCCTTGACGCCGATCACGGCGGCTTCCGCCACACCCGCGCATTGCGAGATCAGGTCCTCGATCTGCAGCGAGGACACCCATTCGCCGCCGGTCTTGATCACGTCCTTGATCCGGTCGGTGATGTGGACGTGGCCGCCCGGACTGATGACCGCGATATCGCTGGTGTGCAGATAGCCGCCGGCCCAGAGCTGCTCCGAGCCCTCGGGATTGTTGTAATAGCCCTGGGTGAGCCAGGGTGCGCGCAGCACGATCTCGCCGGCGGACTTGCCGTCATGCGGGATGTCCTTCATGTCGGGATCGACGATGCGCAGATCGACCAGCGGCCCGGCGATGCCGGCGCGGGTGCGAAATTCGACCTCGCCGTCGGGATCGCCGGAGAGGTCCCTGGAGCTGACATGGGATACCGCGGCGAGCGGCCCGGTCTCCGACATGCCATAGCCCGCGAAGATATCGATGCCGGCAGCGAGCGCCTGCTTGGCCAGCGCCTTCGGCAGCGCCGAGCCGCCGATCACCATCTTCAGCCCGTGCAGATCGACCTTGGCCGCGGCGGCCGCGTTGAGCAGCATCTGCAGGATGGTCGGCACGCCGTGGGTGAAGGTGACGCCCTCGCTCTTGATCAGCTTGACCAGCATCGCCGGTTCATAGCGGCCGGGATAGACCTGCTTGGTGCCGGCCAGCGTCGCCGACCATGGAAAGCCCCAGGCGTGGACGTGGAACATCGGCGTGATCGGCATGTAGACGTCGTCGCGCGAGAAACGGCCTTGCGAACCCGCCATGCCGAACAGCGCAAGGCCCGCGATCGAATGCAGCACGAGCTGGCGGTGGCTGTAATAGACCCCTTTGGGCAGCCCGGTCGTGCCGGTGGTGTAGAAGGTGGTGGCCTGGGTGTTCTCGTCGAAATCCGGGAAGTCGTAATCCGGCGAGGCCGCGGCGATCAGGCTTTCATACTCGCCGACGAAGGACAGGCTGCCGGTCTGCGGTGACGGCCGGTCCGACATCACGATCATCCGCTTCACATTCGGAAGCTGTCCCTTCAACCCTTCGAGCAGTCCGACGAATTCGTCGTTGACGAGCAGCGTCGACGCCCCGGCGTGATTGATCGTGTAGGCGATCTGCTCGGGCGACAGGCGGACGTTCACCGTCTGGAGCACCGCCGCCATCATCGGGATCGCGAAGAACGCCTCCAGAAAGCGATGACTGTCCCATTCGAGCACGCCGACGGTGTCGCCGGGCTCGACGCCCGCCTTGCTGAGCGCGGACGCCAGGCGTCCGATCCGCTCTCTGGTCTGGCGGTAGGTGAAGCGCTTGAGATCGCGGTAGACGATCTCCTGGTCCGGCGCCTGCACGCGCGGCGTGTGCCAGAGCTGCTTGAAGATGAGCGGGTATTGATAGGCGGATTTGGCAGTCTGAATCAGTCTCCCAACCATGGAAGCCCTCCCTCGACTTTCGTTTCCTCCGGCCGTCGCAACGTCCGCATTTCTTGAGCGAGCGGATCGTGTGGTCTGCCGTCTCGCGTCGCGACGGTCACACCGCGTGACATTATGCCTAAGCGTCGCGTGGCGCCCGAGATTTGTGAAGGTCCGAAACGGACATCGACCGGGTCTGAACTGGACAGGCTGCTCGCGGCGACGGCTGCCGACGGCGGCGGAAAAGGTCCTCTTCGCCCACTTTCCGTTTGTTGCTGCGCAGCATGGAAGGCCCATTGATAAGCGCTTGGGTTGTGGCGCGAACCGGCTATGTTCGATGGAGCTGGCGACTGCTTCCGGACAGAAGGAAAGGCTGCTTCACTTTGCAACCCACCATGCGACTGAAGAAGCCTGCGGGCTCCCGCAACGATATCCTGACCGTCGGCAGCAGCGACAAGGTGTATGAGGCGACCAAGCTTGGCGCGGTCTTCGACATGCTGGCCGGCGCCGGCGTCGCGGCCGACGCCATCCTGCGCGGCACGAACATTCCGCTTGCCGACGTCCATTCGCCGCAGGCGCGGATTTCGCTGACCCAGCTGATGACCATCTGTCAGAACGCGTTGCGGCTATCGACCGACCGTCATCTGCCCTATCGCATCGGCGCGTCGATCCACATCTCGACATACGGAATGTACGGCTATGCGCTGCTGTGCTGCCCGGACTTCCGCAAGGCGATGGAATTCGCGATGCGCTATCACGCGCTCGCCGCGCCGCTGGCCGCGATCGACTTCAGCGAGGACAAGGCCCATGCGCGATGGACCATCGAGCCGAATCTGCACGCGCTTGCCGATTCCGCGCTCTATCGTTTCGTCGCCGAGATGCAGATCGGCATCCATATCTCGCTGATGCGCGACATCATGGGACCGGGCTTCGCTCCCAGCGAGATCACGCTCGCCTATCCGCAGGCGTCGGACTTCGATCTTCCGCTCGATCATGTCGGATGCCCGGTGCGCTTCGATCGGCCGGCCAATCAGATCGTCTTCAAGGCGCAATGGCTGGATCGGAGCGCGGATCTCGGCAACAAGACGACCTATCCGACCATCGTGGCGCTCTGCGACGATCTGCTCGGAGACCTGAAATTGCGGACCGGCGTCGCCGGA
Organism: Bordetella parapertussis; assembly: GCA_943372075.1. Taxonomy (GTDB): domain Bacteria; phylum Pseudomonadota; class Alphaproteobacteria; order Rhizobiales; family Xanthobacteraceae; genus Bradyrhizobium. The sequence continues at coordinate 18,748 of CALRXG020000016.1, forward strand.
AAGATCCGCACCATCCTTCTTGGCGACATCGCCAATCCTCCGACCTTCGAGGCCATCGCGAAAATGCTCGGCGTGAACGACCGGTCACTACGGCGCCAGCTTCGCCAGCAGGGCTTCTCGTTTCGCGGGCTGCATGACGAGCTGCGAACCCAGATCGCACTGAAATATCTCCGCAACACCGCGCTCGCCAACGAGGATATCGCATTGGCCCTCGGCTTCAGCGATGCCGCCAATTTCAGGCGCGCATTTCATCGGTGGACCAACAAGGCACCGAGCGACATCCGCGGCGAATGATTGCAGACCGCGATCCCTGAGCAGGACGTCAGTAGGCGTAGGACGTCTTGCCCGGCTGCACGGTCAGCCGGAAGTCCACATCAGTCGAGCCATCCATCAGCTCGATGATGTTGTCACTGGACCTTCAGGTCAGACCCCTTCAGAAGCAGATTCAATGCGTCCTCAGGCGTCAGGGTCCCCTCGACCAACGTCGACGTCCGGCCGGTTGCGGAATTGCTTTCATAAAGCACCTGAACGCCGGTTCGCTCGCCATAGGCCTGCAACGCGCTGGCCAGCTGCTGGGCTCGGATGTTGAACTCGATCGGCGCAGATGCGGCAACGATCTCGCGCTGCTGCGCGGCAACCGCGCAGATGCCGCCGATCACCAGTGCAGCACAAATCCCGAACAGATGCCGCGACGTCGCGGAGGCTCGCGGAGCGTCCCCGCCGATCACAGCGCCAGCCCGTGCACCATATGATCTAACTGCCGTCATAACTTGCTTCGGCTCAAAGTGACCATGGGTGAAATTCGGCCAGCATGCGTGTGCAGGTTAGCCTTCCGGCCCGCGAACCTGCGTTCTTTATATCTGGAATGTGACGGCCGTCTAACTGGCATATCGATCGACCAGCGTACCAGGGATTTGTGTTGTCCGTTCAACGCAAAAGTTCCCGAGGACGACCGGAACGGAGTTGCGCGCGCGGGCAAGCCACGTGGCTGGCGCAAAAAACGAGCGAGCGCTCTCTCAGAAAATTTGCTGATCCCCCTTTTCCGACCGCCGCTCCGTGCGCTAGGAATTGAGCAAGGGCGTAAAGCCCAACCCGGACCGGTCAAGAAAATGAAACGGTTCGGAAGCATAGCCAGGGAGGCAATTTGGGGCTCGCGCGCCAGCGGCCGGGGACGAATGCGTTCGCGATGGACGTGCTTTGCGCACGAATCCTCGAACGGCATCGGGATTCCATCCGGGTCCAGAAAACGCATCTCGCCGTTCCGAACCTTGCGCGTATCATCGGCGCCACGCTCACGCTGTCCAACAAGCACGGCTTTCACGCCACCACGCTGCGCCAGCTGGCGGAAACGTCCGGCCTGAGCATGGGCGGCCTCTATACCTACTTCGACAGCAAGCCGACACTGCTGTCGATGATCCTCGGCGAGGTCGCAGAAACCGCGGCGGAGGTCCTCACCGCACCGCCCGCCAACGTCAAGCAGGATGCCCGCAAGCATCTGCACTGGATCATCGCGACCCATGTTCGCATGAGCGAGGCGATGCAGCCCTGGTTCGTGTTCTCCTTCATGGAAGCGAAATCGTTTCCGCCTGCGGAACGCCAACGCGCCATCGAGATGGAGGTGATGACCGAGAAGATCATCGCCGACGTCCTCAAGCAGGGTGTCGCCAGCGGCGCGTTCGCGATCGATCAGGTCACGCTGACGGCCTCGCTGATCAAGCCGCTGTTGCAGGACTGGTACGTCAAACGCGCGAAGTACCGCAGGCGCGGCACTTCGATCGAGGCCTACATCGACGCTGTCGGTGCGTTCGTCGATGCGGCGGTCGCGGGCAGGACGCGACCCGGCCCCGCCGCGACCGGCTCCCGCACGAGATCCCGGCAGACGGCGCACCCATAGCAGCAGGAAGGACGAGGCAATGAAGCGATTGCGGTTCAACCAACAGGAGATCGTCTTCGCCGTATTCGCCGTCCTTTTTTTGGCGTTCTCGATTTTCCTGCGCGGCTTCCTGACGCCGGAAAACATGCTGACGCTGGTGCAGAACGTCGCCGTGCTCGGCATCCTCGGACTTGCCATGGCGATCGTCGTGATCGGGCGCGGCATCGACATCTCGCTGATCGCAGCGCTCGCCGTGCCGCCGGGGCTCGTGCTGCAGATGGTGCAGAACGGCCACTCGCTGCCGGCCTCGCTGTTGACCGCCGTACTGCTGACGATCGCGTTCGGCCTGGTCAATGGCTGGCTGATCGCCTATGCCGAGGTCCCTTCGCTGTTCGCGACGCTGGCGACCGGCCTGCTGCTCGCCGGCCTCGGACAGGCCGCGCTGTTTCAGCTCGACGTCGTGCAGTGGAGCGGCGGCATGAAGGGCTTCGAGCGGCTCGGACAGGGCACCATCCTCGGCATCCCGACCTCGATCGTGATGTTCGCGATCGCCTGCGTGGTGGTGGCATTCCTGCTGCGCCAGACGCGCTGGGGCGCCTATATCTATGCGATCGGCGACAATCCCTACGCCGCCCGCGTCACCGGCATCCCCTCGCGCCCGATCATCGTGCTGCAATATGTCGTCGCGGCGCTGATCGGCTGCTTCGCGGGCCTGGTGATGGCGGCCTCCGTCAACTCGATGCCGACCCGCATCTTCAATTCGACCCTGATCTACGACGTCATTCTGGTCGTCGTGCTCGGCGGCATCGGCCTGTCCGGCGGCCGCGGCGGCGTGCTCAACGTCATCATCGGCACGCTGCTGATCGGCACCATGCTCAACGGCATGACCATCATGGACATCTCCTACGCCGGCCAAAACCTCGTCAAGGGCGTCGTCCTGCTGCTCGCCGTCATCACGGATTCATTCCTGAATCCGCGCAACGAAGAAACCGCACAGCAAGGCGACATCTGAACCAAGCCACGGAAACGTCAATCACGAGCAAGGAGGAAGCAATGAGACACGCTGTCAGGACTGCAAAAGTGATCGCCGCCGCACTCGGGCTCGCGGCCATCGCCGCGCCCGCCTTCGCCCAGCAGGGCCTGGACGAGCCGTTCCAGAAGCCGTTCAAGGAGGCCCTCGCCGGCAAGACGGTGGCCTATGTTCCGGTAGCGATGAACTTCGACCTCACCGAAGGCTGGTACGCCGGCTTGAAGAAGGAGCTCGAGCCGTTCGGCGTGAAGTTCGAGATCCGCGATCCGAACTGGAACACCAATGCCGGCGCGCAGGCGGTGACCTCGCTGATCTCCGAGAAGCCGGCCGTGATGGTGATCCACAATCCGGACGTGCAGACCTACGCCAAGCTGCTGCAACGCGCCGAGAACGAAGGCATCTACGTCATCCAGATCAACATGGGCTCGGCCTATCGCAGTTCGGCTTTCGTCGGCGCCAACTGGATCGAGATCGGCGAGAAGGACACTGAGGCGGTGGTCAAGGCGTGCCAGGGCAAGTCGAACAAGATCGCCATCGTGCAGGGCGCGCTCTCGGCGGCGGCCAGCGCCTACACGCTCAAGGGCGTCGAGAACATTCTCGCCAAGCATCCGGAGATCAAGGTGGTCTCGAGCCAGGCCGCCGACTGGGATGCCGCGAAAGCTAAGGCGATCACCCAGACGGTGTTGAAGCAGAATCCAGATCTTTGCGGCATCGTCGGCTTCTGGGACGGCATGGACATCGGCACCGCGGCCGCGGTGAAGGAAGCCGGCCTGACCGGCAAGGTGTTCGTCGCGACCTCCGGCGGCGGCGAGCGCAAGGGCGCCTGCGAGCTGGTCAAGTCCGGCGCGTTCGACCTCAACCTGAGCTACGACGTGCCGACCCAGGCCGCGCAGATGGCCGGCACGATCAAATGGCTGCTGTCGTCGGGCGCCAAGGCCGGCTCGGTCAAAGGATCGGAATACACCACCCTGATTCCGATCACCAAGGAGAACGCGGACAGCCAGACCGCGTGCTGGAATCTCAGCGACCTGAAGAAATAGTCCGGCCATTCCCGCTCGACGTCCCGGGCGCACTCGCCCGGGACGTTGATCTCCCGAAATCGAACAGCCTGCTGGAATGCCGATGCGCGACACCTTGACGAGCCTGCGTTACCGCTACTGGCCGGATCATCTCCTCGGCGAGATCCTGTCCAAGCGATGGACCGAAACCGCAATTCCGGTGATCCTGCTCCTGATCGTCGGCTTCGCGCTGAGCCGCTCCATCGACCACTTCCTGTCGCCGTCGAGCCTCGCCGACACGGCCCGGCAGGCTGGCGAGATAGGCTTCATCGGGCTCGGCATGGCGCTGGTGGTCATCGTTGGCGGCATCGATCTGTCGGTCGGATCGATCTTCGCGTTGACGGATTTCTGCGCGCTTTATCTGCTCGACGTACTGAACTGGCCCGTGCCCGCGGTGGTGGTCGCCACCCTCGCCTGCGGCGCGTTTCTCGGCGCCGTCAACGGCGTGCTGATCGGATACCTGCGGCTGCGTGCCTTCATCACCACGCTGATCACCTTGATCATCTACCGTTCGGCGTTCGATCTGCTGATCCAGCGCTACTCCAATTCGATCGCCGCCGCCTTTCCCGACATCCCGTCCTGGAATTTCATCGGCGGCGGCGACGTGTTCGGCATTCCGAGCGTCGCGCTCGTCTATGTCGCGATCGCGATCTTCGGCCACATCTTCATGACCCGGCTGCGCCCGGGCTGGCACATCACGGCGATCGGCGGCTCGCGCCGCTCGGCCTACAATTCCGGCATTCCGGTCCGCCGCACCATCGCGCTCTGCTACGTCGCAAGCGGCGTGCTGACCAGCATCGCGGCGCTGTTCTTCGCGGCAAGGCTCGGCACCGTCGGCGGCGACATCGGCGTCGGCCTCGAGGTGATCGTGCTGACCGCGACCGTGCTCGGCGGCATCACGCTCGGCGGCGGCAAGGGCTCGGTCGCCAAATCGCTGGTCGGCGTGCTGATCGTGCTCTTGATCACCAACGGCCTGACCACGCTCAACGCGCGCGGCGGCATCAACCGCATGGCGCTCGCCGGCATCCTGCTGGTCGCCGCGATGGTCGATATCCGCTGGCAGAAGAACCGCACCCGCATCATCAGCAAGGTTTATGTCGCGCCGACCTATCACGCGCTGCCGCCGCCGCCTCCAACCGAGATCGGCCAGGGCGGCCCGTTCGAGCAGAACGACAAGCTGCGCGATGTCGAACTGATCGGGCTCGGCCGCATCGAGGCGCCCGAGGACGTGATCCTCGATCGCCACGACAATCTCTACGCCGGCTCGCGCCACGGCGACATCATGCGCTTCCTCGCGCCCGATTATCAGCGGATGGAGGTGTTCGCCCATATCGGCGGCCAGCCGCTCGGCATGGCGTTCGACCGTCAGGACAATCTCTATGTCTGCATCGGCGGCATGGGCCTCTACCGCATCAAGCCAGACGGCACCGTGGAGAAGGCGACCGACGAGACCAACCGCAGCATGCATTCGGTCAACGACGACAGCCGCCTGCGGCTGGCCGACGATCTCGACATCACCGATGACGGCCTGATCTTCTTCTCCGAAGCCACCGTCCGCTACGAGATGGACGAATGGCCGATCGACGGCCTCGAGGCCCGCGGCAACGGTCGCATCATCTGCTACGACACCAAGACCGGCGCGACGCACACGGCGCTGCGCGGCCTCAAATTCCCCAACGGCATCTGCGTCGCCAGCGACGGCCAGTCGATCCTGTTCGCCGAAACCTTCGGCTGCTCGATCAAGCGGCTGTGGTTCGCCGGGCCGAACAAGGGCCAGGTCGAGGTGGTGATGGACAATCTGCCGGGCTATCCCGACAACATCAATCTCGCCTCCGACGGCAATTACTGGCTGGCGCTGGTCGGCATGCGCAGCCCCTCGCTCGACCTCGCTTGGAAGATGCCGGGCTTCCGCCGCCGCATGGCCAAGCGGGTGCCGGTCGACGAATGGCTATTCCCGAACATCAACACCGGCTGCGTCGTCAAGTTCAACGAGCAGGGCAAGATCCTCGAATCGTTCTGGGACCTGCGCGGCGAGAACCATCCGATGATCACCTCGATGCGCGAGCATCGCGGCTATCTCTATCTCGGCGGCATCATGAACAACCGGATCGGCCGCTACAAGCTGACGAACGCCGATCCGAACTTCGTGCAGTATGACAGGCGCTGGGGGAAGTTGTCGTGATCGCGGCCGTCAGGGAATTCGCCAACCGCTTTCTCGGCCGTGGCGAGGCCACCATCACCGTGCCGTCGTTCGACGGCGCGCTCAAGCCGAACCAGAAGCTGGAGGCCGCGACCACCTTGCTGGAAGGCGAGGCGCTAGAGGATCTCGCGACCGACGGCCGTAATCTCTATGTCGCCGACGGCCGCCGCCTGCTGCGGCTCGACGGCAGTGCCGCGACCGAGCTGCGCAGCTTCGAGCAGCCGATCTCGGCACTCTGTACACTCGCCGACGGCGGCATCGCGGTCGCGCTCGGCGGCCGTGAAGTGCGCCTCTATGCCGATCCTACGTCGCGTGACCCGAACGTGACGTTCAGCGATTCTGCGTTCAATGCGATCAACGCGCTGACGCTGGCCGGTGACGGGACGTTGATCGCGACCGACGGCTCGGCGACCTGCGGCGTCGACGACTGGGCGCGCGACCTGATGGAGCTGAACCGGAACGGCCGCGTGTTCCGGCTCGATCCCAGGACCAAATCGGTCAAGCCACTGGCGTCAAAACTCGGCTACGCTTTCGGCGCCTGCGCGCGCGGCGATGGCGTGCTGGTCAGCGAGAGCTGGCGGCATCGTCTCGTGCTCGTCGCGGATGGCAGGCCGCCGCAGATCGTGCTCGGTCACCTGCCGGTCTATCCGTCGCGGCTGTCGAAGGCCGCGGGCGGCGGCTACTGGCTCACCGCGTTCACCGCTCGCACCCAGCTGGTCGAGTTCGTGCTGCGCGAGCCTGCCTACCGGCGCCGCATGATGGCCGAGATCGACCCGGCCTATTGGGTGGCGCCGCGGCTGCGCTCGGGGTTCTCCTTCAAAGAGCCGATGCAGGGTGCGCACATCAAGACGATGGGCGTCATCAAGCCATGGGCGCCCCCGCGTTCCTATGGCCTCGTGATCCGGCTCGGCGAAGACGGCAAGCCGCTCTATTCGCTGCATAGCCGGGTCGACGGCATCAATCACGGTGTCGTCTCGGCGCTCGAACTCGGCGGTGACCTCGTGCTGATCGCCAAGGGACCGGGCCGCGTGCTGAAACTGCCTCTCGCCGGGCTTGCCGAGGAGACGGGCTCATGAGCGACACCGTACTGTCCCTGCGCAAGGCGACCAAGCTCTACGCCGGCGTGCCCGCGATCGAGGGTGTCGACTTCGATCTTCGCCGCGGCGAGATCCACGCGCTGGTCGGCGAGAACGGCGCCGGCAAGTCGACGCTGACCAAGGTGATGGCCGGCGTCGTGACCTTGACTTCGGGCAGCATGACGGTCGACGGCTCCGACGTCGCACCGCGCACGCCGCTCGAAGCCCGCAACCTCGGTATCGCGATGGTGTTCCAGGAGAACAGCCTGGTGCCGACCATGACGGTCGCGCAGAATCTCTTCCTTGGGCAGGAGAAATTCTACAACCGGCTGCGCGGCATCTACATCGCCGCCCAGCAATTCCTGCAATCGCTCAATTTCGACGTGACGCCGACCGCGACCGTGAGCGGGCTCGGCGCGGCCAAGAAGCAGATGGTGGAGATCGCCCGCGCGGTCCTCCACAAGGCCAAGGTCATCATCTTCGATGAGCCGACGGCATCGCTGACTCCGGAGGAGAAGAAGTATTTCTTCGACCTGGTCCGTGATCTGAAGAAGCGCGGCGTCTCGATCATCTTCATCTCGCACGCGCTGGAGGAAGCCCTGCTGCTCGCCGACCGCATCACGGTGCTGCGCGACGGCAAGCACGTCGTCACCGACGACGCCGCGAAATTCGACCGCGCGGCGATCGTCCAGGCGATGGTCGGCCGCGACCTCTCCAACACGCTGTACGGCGCGCGGAAGGCCAGCATCCGGCCGGCCGGTGCGCGCGTGCTGACGGTGCAGAACCTCAAGATGGCGCCGATGGTGAAGAACAATTCGCTGTCGGTGTTCGCCGGCCAGATCACCGGCGTGTTCGGCCTGGTCGGCGCGGGCCGCACCGAGACCTTCAAGATCGTCTCAGGCGTGTTGAAGCGCGACTTCTTCCACGGCGGCGAGATCCTGCTGCACGACAAGCCGGTGCGCTACCGGGTGCCGGCGCCGGCGGTGAAGGCCGGCATCGCCTATGTGACCGAGGACCGCAAGGTCGAGGGCTTCTTCGAAACGGCCTCGATCGCCCGCAACATCTATCTCGGCCTGCTCTCCAAGTTTCCTGGGGGGCGGATGCTGCTGTCGCGGCGCGAGACCAACACGGTCGGCAAGACCTGGATCCAGCGGCTCAAGGTCCGCGCGATCGGCGACGAGGCCAAGGTGGTCGAGCTGTCCGGCGGCAATCAGCAGAAGGTGGTGATCGCCAAATCGCTGGTGCAGGAGCCCGAGCTGATCATCTTCGACGAGCCGACCCGCGGCGTCGACGTCGGCGCCATCGTCGAGATCCACGAGCTGATCAACCAGCTCGCCGACGAGGGCAAGGCGGTGGTGGTGATCTCGTCCTATCTCCCCGAGATCATGGCGCTCTCTGACCGCATCCTGGTGTCGCGCCAGGGCAAGGTGGTCGAGGAATTCTCCGCGGTCGAGGCCACCGAGGAGAAGATCATGTACGCGGCGATTCACTGAGGGCGCGACTGGCTGGCGTCATGGCCGACTGGCGACGCCATGCCGCAGCACGATCGCGCGTCCGAACATGATCATCCGGCGCTCGACCAGCCGGTAGACCAGCCAGGATACCATCAAGACGAGGCCGGTGCAGATCAGCATGGTGGCGATATCGCTGATCTGTCCGGTCAAAGGCAGGACGCGGTAGACCGTGACGTTCACCGGCCAGTGGAGCAGATACATCGAATAGCTGATCAGTCCGATCTGGGACAGCAACAGCGAACGGGGCCGATCGTACCTGACGGCTGCCATGAACATCACGAAGGCCAGCGCATAGGCCGTGAGGACGGGTGTCAGTCCCTCCATGATGAAATTGTCGCCGCGCGCCAGCGAGAACGCCGCGACCGACGGCACTGCGGCAACCTGTGCAAGCACCAGCGCCAGCGCCGCCGTGCGCGCACCGGGCACTCGCTCGACGAGCCACAGGCGCAACAGCAGGCCCAGGAACAGGAATGAGAGGTGCATGCCGAGATACTGCACCGGAACGTTGGCAATCCCATGCGTCCGCAACTGGACCGGCAACGCCGTTGCGACCACGAGCGCCAGACTCAGGATCGACAGCACGCCGACCTGGCGGAGCTTGCCGACCGAGAACAGCAACGCGACCAGGATGTAGAACACCAGCTCGATGAACAGCGTCCAGTAGATCGGCGACAACCAGGGCTGGCCGAACAGCGTCGGCGCCATCGTCATGTTGGCAAGCACCGTCATCGCGCGCGGCGGCTCGCCGGCCAACCACGCCATCGTCGCGAGCACCGCGAGCGCAAGCCACAGGGCGGGATAGAGCCGGAACACCCGGGAAACGGCGAATTGAAACAGTGGTCGTTCGCCGCCGATGCTGAACGGCACGACGAAGCCGCTGATCAGGAAGAAGAGCGCCACGCCGAATCGGCCGAGACTCACATTCTGAACCAGCATCTCGCCGGCCGCATTCATCGGCCCGGCGGCAGGCGGGGTCTGCCGAAGCAGATCACCGAACATGTGCTCGACCATGACGCCAAGCGCCGCGATCGCTCGCAACCCGTCGATATTGCCGTAGCGGCGCGGTGTCATGTCTGGCCTCATGGCGACGTCAGGCCGAGCGCGCCGCGGGTCGCGGCATCGAAGCCGGGCCCGGTTTCGTTCTCTGCCAATGCGAATCCGCCGGTCGCGAGATAGGTCCAGCAGGACCAAGCGAAACCGTAAGCCTCCGCGAGCTCACGCATGTTACGCAGCCAGCTGGCGCGCGCGGTTGCGCCTGCGACACCGTCCTCGAACGGCGTCCTGTGCACGCCGAACTCGCCGAGCAGGATCGCCTGCGCCGGCAGGTTCTGCGTCATCCGCCATGCCGCCACCTGCCGAAACGTCCGCTCCAGCGTCGATCGGTTGAAGCCGGAACTGACATAGCTCGCGAGCGTCTGTCTGGCCTGCCGTGCCTGATCCAGCTCCGCGCCGGTGAGGCCGAGCGCCGCGATGCGCTGGTCGGTCGCCTGATTCATCGCGTCGACGGATGCGGGCGCCGGATAGACAATCGCATCCAGCGCATAGGCCGGACTGCCGCGCACACCCTGATGGGTGAACTGCCACGGCGAATAGTCGTGATAGGTAAAGATCAGGCGCCTGTCGCCGGCGAACGGCTGCATCTTGATCTGCGCCAGCGCGCCGGCAGCGTTCACAAGGCCGCCGCCCAGCACGAGCGGCAGCGTCGCCGAACCGCGGCGCGCGGCTGCGTAGGCGGCCTCGAGCATCGGCTGCCATGCGGCCGCTGATATCTCCGGCTCAT
>CALRXG020000017.1:0-29036 GCA_943372075.1 Bordetella parapertussis
GCGCCGAATCCGCGATTGGGATGGGCAAGAGGGATGGATGTTGGGTGTGTTGCTGTCCAGTAAGAGGACCGCACTGATTGCCCCCTGGCTTGGGGCCAAACCGGTCTCGCTGCACGCCGCTGCGGCAAAGGGCGCCGCGATTGTCGCGATCGCGCAGCCGAACGTGCTGGTTCACATCAACAGATGCAACGGAACCTGGTGTCGCGTGCAAGCCAAGGGAAGATCGGGATACGTCCGTCAAACCAGATTGTGGGGCGCGTATCCCGGCGAAAAATTCTAGTCGGGAGCTCGGTCAGATGATTCTCATTCGCATGGCCCGGATCTCGCTCATGCTGGGGGCGGTGTTGTTCGGCTCCCAGGCGATCGCAGTGACGAATGCACATGCGCGTGTTGCGGTGCCGGCGTCCGCCGACGGCGAGGGAGCGCCGCGTTCTTCCGCCGATGCGATCGGTCAATTGCTTTCGTCCACCGCATCGACGCGCACCGCTCGATCCCATGGCGTGCAAGCGGCCGCAGGCGACCTCACGATCAAGGATGCGATCGGGTTGGCCCGCCGCGGCAAAACGAGCGCCGCGGCGGATTGGCGCGACCGGATTCACGATGCCGCAGGCGCGAGTCTCGTGGAGTGGGTGGCGCTGCGCACCGGCGACGTCGGTGATGATGCCATGAGCTTTTCCCGTTATGCCGCATTCGCGCGCGCACACCCGTCCTGGCCGAGCCATAATGTGTTCCGGCGGCGCGCGGAGTTTCGGCTCTGGATCGAACGGAGCGAGCCCAGCGTCGTCTTTGCCTTCTTCTCCACGGAGAAGCCGCTCGGCGCGCACGGCCAGCTTGCGATGGCTCGCGCGCTCCTGGCGAATGGCAAGCGCGGCGCGGCGCAGACCTACGCCCGCGCCGCCTGGCGACAGGGCGATCTATCCGCCCCGCTCGAAGCGCAGGTGCTGGCGACGTTCGGGCCGCTCCTGACCAAGGCCGATCACGCCGCCCGCCTGACCGCGCGGCTTCTTGCCGACGATCTCGATGCCGCGATGCGCGCGGCGCGCCGTCTTGGCGCGGCCGAGGTAGCCATCGTGAACGCGCGGACCGCCGTCGACCGCAAAGCCGCCAACGCGCAGGCGCGGCTCGACGCCGTGCCGATGGCTGCCCGCGCCGATCCTGCCTACGTGTTCACGCGCATTCAGTGGCTTCGTCGCAGCGAACGCGCCGTCGAGGCCGCCCGCCTGATGCTGTCAGTGCCTCGCGATCCCGCGGTCATCCATGACCCCGATACATGGTGGATCGAACGCCGTATCCTGGTGCGTCAGCTGCTCGATGAGCGCGAGGTCCGCCTTGCCTACCGGATCGCCAGCGAAGCCGTTCCACCATCGCGAGAAGCGCTACGTGTCGATCAGCCGTTCACCGCGGGATGGATCGCGTTGCGGTTTCTCAACGACCCGCAGGCGGCCGCGCAGCACTTCACGCGGATTCCGCAGATCACGGCGCATCCCACCTCGCTTGCCCGCGCCGGCTATTGGCTTGGACGTGCGGCTGAAGCGGGGGGCCGCAAGCGCGAAGCCCACCGCTACTATGAGGCGGCGGCACGGCACTCCGCGGCCTATTACGGACAGCTTGCCAGCGCCCGCCTCGGTCACCGCAAGATCGCGATACGCCAGCCGCCGGAATTGAGTCACGTGCGGCGCGCGGCCCTGCGCAAGAACGATCTGGTCCGCGCCGTCGAGCTGCTTTACGCAACCGGCAATCGGGACCTGGTCATCCCGTTCGTCGCCGATCTCGATCGCGTCAGCGATATCGGCGTCGTGACGCTGATCGCTGAAACGGCCGCAGAACACAAGGATGCGCGCGCCATGCTGACGCTCGGCAAGGGCGCGTTGGCGCGGGGCGTCGCCCTTGATCCGTTCGCCTTTCCCCGATTCGGCCTGCCAAACTATGTGCCGATCGGACCGAAGGTAGCCCCAAGTCTGGTCTACGCCGTCGCGCGGGCGGAAAGCGGCTTCAATGCGGAGGTGGTCTCGGCGGCGAGGGCGCAGGGATTCATGCAGGTCACGCCCGAGGCAGGCCGCACCATCGCCCGCCGGCTCGGTGTCGCGTTCGAGCCGAAACGACTGCTGAGCGATCCGGCCTACAATATGCAGCTGGGCTCGGCGGAGATTGCCGATCTCGTCAACACATATGACGGCAACTATGTCCTCGCTTTCGTCGGCTATAACGCCGGGCGCGGGCGGGCCAAACAATGGATCGCACGCTATGGCGATCCGCGGGATCCGGACGTGGACGCCGTCGACTGGGTCGAGCGCATTCCGTTCACGGAGACACGGATCTATGTGCAGCGGGTGATCGAGAACCTTCAGATCTATCGATCCCGCTTCAGTCAGTCGGCACGCCTGACCATCGAGGTGGATATGCGCGGGAGCACACCGCGCTGAGGATGCCGCATCCCTCCGTCAAATCAACCGCATCCCCTTCAGGCTCGAATGCCCGTTCTTGCCGACGATGATGTGATCATGCACGGCGATCCCGAGTGGTTTTGCGATCTCGACGATCGCCTTTGTCATCTGGATGTCGGCCTGCGACGGCGTCGGGTCGCCGGAGGGATGGTTGTGCACCAGGATCAGCGCGGTCGCGGACAATTCCAGCGCGCGCTTGATCACCTCGCGCGGATAGACCGGGGTGTGATCGACGGTGCCGGTCTGCTGCACCTCGTCGGCGATCAGCTGGTTGCGCTTGTCGAGGAACAGCAGGCGGAACTGCTCCTTGTCGGCGAATGCCATGCCGGAGCGGCAATAGCCGATGACGTCGTTCCACGATGACAGCGCGACGCTGCGCTTGATCTCGCCCTTGGCGATGCGCTCCGCCGCGGCCGCGAGCAGCTTGAGCTGGTTGATCGAGGCATCCTTGACGCCGTCGACTTCGCGCAGCCGCGCCACCGGTGCGTGCACCACTTCGGCGAAGGAGCCGAACTTCTTCAGCAGCGCCTTGGCCAGCGGCTTGGTGTCGCGGCGCGGGATGGCGGCGAACAGCGCCATCTCCAGGAGTTCATAGTCGGTCAGCGCATCCGGCCCCGCCGCGTAGAAGCGCTCGCGCAGCCGCTCGCGATGGCCGTGGTAATGCGGCGTCTCGTCGGGCTCGTCGTTGCTGGCATCGGGCTTGGCAGGCATCGGCCACAACCTTGCCGTGCCAGCCGGGTTTTGCAAGTACCCGCGCGGCGCTAGGGCGCGCGCTTCAGGCCGGGGATCAGCGCCGCCAGCCGGTCCTTGATTTGATGGCCGCGCATCGGGCCGGGGCCCATGCCCGGCGGGGGCGGCGATCCTGGCGGTAGATTTGGCGGCGGCCCCGGCGGCCGCCCGCGGCGCGGCTGCATCGCGATCTCGGCACGCCTGTCGACGCCGAGCGTCAGCGTTGCCAGATAGCGGTCCTTCTCCTCCTTCACCGCGCAGAAGGCGCGGCGGTTCGGATCGGCGGTCTCGACGACATGGTCGTTGGCGTTGAGCGTGGTGCGCGGCCGCGGCCGTCCGCCGTAATCAGGCGCGTTGGCGTAGATGAATTCGTTCAGCGCATCCGGCAGGAAGGTCTGGCCGGTCAGCACGTTATTCTGGTCGAGGAAGACCTTGAAATGGATATGCGTGGCGCGCCCGTCATACCAGCCGGGATAGATGGTGCTGAACGCGACCCATCCTGCAGCGTCGGTCATTTGCGTGCCGCGCAGGAAGCTCTTGCTCGATTCATCGATGTTGTGGCCGTCGCCCTGCCCGGGAAAAGCCGAATAGAGACCTTGCGCGTCACAGTGCCAGATGTCGACGCGCGCGCCCGTGATCGGCGTGCAGGCGCCGGCCTCGATCACGCGCAGCCGCAGCGTCAGCGGAATGCCGGGCTTGCCGTCGAGGATGTCGGACCGCACCAGCTTTGGATCGGCGTAGAACGGGCCTTCCTCCGCTTGCGGCGTCAGGATGCAGGCCTCCGCGGTGTGGATCGGCCGGCTGTCGGATGCGGCAACGGCTTGCCGCGCCGGCACCAGGCTGGCGGCGCTTGCCGAGATCAGGCCGAGAAAGCCGCGGCGCGTGGACCTGTCCAATGATCGCTCCTGTCGATTGCGCGGGAGGCTTCCCATTTCCCACTCAGCGTGGCGACATCAGGACGATTTGGTTTCTCGATGTGGGCGCGCCTGCGACGGTTTGCCACGACAAGGTGGGCGAATTACCGTTGGCTGCAACGAGATCGAACAAGGGGAGGGCGGCGTGACGTCATTCAAGGTGATCCGCTCGCGTGCCGAGAAACGCAAGGGCGGTCCGAAGGCACTCGAGAAGCTGCTGAACCCGCCGGCCGGCGCCAAGGCGCTGGCCAAGCTCGGCGACGACCGCGTGCTGGCCGAGATGACCAGGCGGGCGTTCTGTGCTGGTTTCGCCTGGAGCGTGATCGACGCCAAATGGGAGGGGTTCGAGGCAGCCTTCCTCGGCTTTGCGCCCGCCAAGCTCGCCTTCAGGCCCGATGAATTCTGGGAGAAGCTGATGAGCGACGCCAGGATCGTGCGCAACGGCGCCAAGATCATGTCGGTGCGCGATAACGGCCGCTTCGTGCAGGAGATCGCACGCGAGCATGGCAGCTTCGGCAAATTCCTTGCGGCATGGCCGTCATCGGATGAGGTCGGACTGCTGGACCTGCTCGCCAAGCGCGGCAGCCGGCTCGGCGGCAACACCGGGCAGATGCTGCTGCGCTTCCTCGGCTGGGACGGCTTCGTCACCTCGCGCGACGTTGTTGCCTGCCTGCGTGACGCCGGTCTTGATATTGCCGAGGAGGTCAAGTCGAAGCGCGATCTCGCCAAGGTGCAGGCGCAGTTCAACGCCTGGGCCGACGAGACCGGGTTGCCCTACCTGCATCTGTCGCGGATCTGCGCGATGTCGATCGGCGACAACCACACGCCCGAGGAGATCGAGAATCGCACGCGAAGCGACTATTGAGCTTGTCGCTGATTACACCTGCACCCACGGCTTCTCGCCGTGGCGCTCGGACAGCGTGAAGATCTCGACACCGTCGGCGGTGACGCCGACCGAGTGCTCGAACTGCGCCGACAGCGAGCGGTCGCGGGTCACCGCGGTCCAGCCGTCGGACAGGATCTTCACATGCGGCTTGCCGAGATTGATCATCGGCTCGATGGTGAAGAACATGCCGGGCTTCAGCGGCGCGCCCTCGCCGGGGCGGCCGATATGGATGATGTTCGGCTCGTCGTGGAACAGGCGGCCGAGGCCATGGCCGCAGAAGTCGCGCACCACGCTCATGCCCTGCGGTTCGACGAAGCTCTGGATGGCGTGGCCGATATCGCCTGTCGTGGCGCCGGGCTTCACCGCGGCGATGCCGCGCATCATCGCTTCATAGGTCACCTCGATCAGCCGCTCCGCCTTCCGCGCGATGGCGCCGATCGCATACATCCGGCTGGAATCGCCGTACCAGCCGTCGACGATGAAGGTGACGTCGACATTGACGATGTCGCCTTCCTTCAGCGGACGATCGCCCGGCATGCCGTGACAGACCACATGGTTGATCGATGTGCAGGTCGAGTAGCGATAGCCGCGATACATCAGCGTCGCCGGATAGGCGCCGTGGTCGAAGGCGAACTTGCGGACGAACTCATCGATCTCCGAGGTCGGGACGCCCGGCTTGACGATGTCGGTGAGCGCGTCGAGGCACTTCGACACCAGCGCGCCCGCCTTGCGCATGCCGGCAAAGCCGCTCGGTCCGTGCAGCTTGATCTGTCCGGTCTTGCGAAGCGAGGTGTCGGTGGCGTCGATATAGCTCATGGGCGGGATGTTTCTGCGGGCAAGGGGCTGATTTCAGGCTCTAATTTAATGATCGGGGCGCCGGGTGCAAGCCAAGGTTGGGCATGGGGACAATGTCCAAACGGCCCGATTTCCCGGCCTGAACCGGAACAGCGGCCGCCGATTGGCCGAAATGCGCACGCTGGAGGGTTAACTGGAGACCTCGACCACGCTCTCTACCGGCAGCGCGCCGCTGCGGATCCGCAGTTCCCGCACCGGATAGGGCACCTTGATGCCCTCCTGCTTGAAGGCATCCCACAGCGACAGCATGACGTCGCTCTTCACGCCGTCCATGCCGTCGGGGTCGGCGATCCAGAAGGTCAGGGAGAACTTCATCCCGGCCTCGGCGAATTCGGTCAGGATGCAGTTGGGTGTCCGGCCCTTGGTGGCGCGCGGATGGGCCGCGGCGGTTGCGATCCCGAGCTTGCAGACCTGCCGGGGATTGGCGTCGTAATTGGTGGAGAAGGCGATCTTCACCAGCGTGTTCTTGTCGGTGTAGGTCCAGTTGGTGACCTTCTGTGTCACCAGATCCTCGTTCGGGATCAGGAACTCGCGGCCGTCGCCGGCGGCGACCGAGATGTAGCGGGTCTTCATCGCGCTGATGCGGCCCGAATTGTCCCCGATCGTGACGAGGTCACCGGGCTTCACCGATTTGTCGACCAGCAGGATCAGCCCGCTGACGAAATTGGCGACGATCTTCTGCAGGCCGAGACCGATGCCGACGCCGGCCGCGCCGGTGAACACCGCAAGCGCCGAGAGATTGATGCCGACCGCGCCGAGCGCGATCACGATCGCCAGCACCATCAGGCCGATGCGGATGATCTTGACCAACAGCACCTGGATCGACGGCGTCAGGTCGGTGGCCTTGTTGATGCGGCTCTCGGCAAAATTGCCGGCAAGGTTGGTCAGCCACAGCGCCACGATCAGCAGCGCGCCGGCCTTGAGCAGCAGCAGCGGGGTCAGGCGCAGGCCGCCGACCACGACCGCGTAGGAATCCAGCATGTCGGCCGCCCAATCGAGCTGGCCGACGATGCTGAGCGCCGCGACCACCCAGGCAGCGATCGACACGGTCTTGACGATGAAGGCGTTGTCGATCACCGAGGTGACGAGCCGGATCACCAGCCAGGCCAGCGCCAGCTTGGCGGAGACCGCGATCAGATAGCTGCGGCTCGGCCAGGTCATGTGCCACATCACGATGCGCGAGATCACCATCAGCACCGCGAACACCGCGGTGGAGGCGCTCGTCACCATGACGCGGGCGAAATGCCGGAGCGGCAGCGGCCAGCGGCTCGCCAGCGTCGCCATGTTGACCCGGGCGTGGATCGCGGTGTCGGCTGCGTAGGCGATGCCCGCGGCGGCGAGGATGATGCCGAATTGCAGGTAGAACCACGGCGAGGCGATCTCGGCGCCGACCGAGCGCGCCGCCATTTGGATGGCTTCCAGGGCGTCCTTCCAGCTCATGTCCATCGGCAAAGTCTCAACTTGAAGCGCGGGTCAGGCAAATGTGATTCGAATGCACGTGGAGAATCCCACAACGGCGCGCACCCGACCATCGATACACCACAGTGTCGGGGCGACCTAGGGTAAGGCGGGCGGATTGCCGCTGACGGCAGAAATGGGTTGGCGTCCCAGTGTGGCGACGATAAGGATGCAATTGCAAGTATTTGAGACTTTCGTAGGCGCATGGCATCCCTCGACTCCGTCAGTATAGCGATCCTGCTCGGTGCGGTGCTGGTGATGGCCGGCATCCTGTCCAGCCTGCTGGCGCTGCGGTTCGGCGCCCCCTTGCTGCTGGTGTTCTTGCTGGTTGGCATGCTGGCCGGCGACGCCGGGCCGGGCCATCTCCAGTTCGACGACGTCCGCACCACCTATCTGGTCGGCTCGGTGGCGCTGGCGCTGATCCTGTTCGACGGCGGCTTGAAGACGCGGTTTGCCAGCATCCGCACCGTGCTGGCGCCCTCGATGATGCTGGCGACCGCCGGCGTGCTGCTAACCGCGCTGATCACGGCGCCGGTCGCCCGCTATGTGCTCGATCTCAACTGGACCGAGTCGCTGCTGGTCGGCGCCGTCGTGGCCTCGACCGATGCCGCGGCAGTGTTCCTGCTGGTGCACACCCAGGGCCTGCGGCTGCGCCCCCGCGTCGGCGCCACCCTGGAGGCGGAATCCGGCACCAACGATCCGTTCGCGATCTTCCTCACCTTGATGCTGGTCGAGTTCATCTCGGTCGGCCAGAGCTCGGCGTCGCACATCGCGTTGGAGTTCATCCAGGAGGCCGTGTTCGGCGCCATCATCGGGGTGATCGGCGGCCGGCTGGTGGTGATCGCGCTGAACTATGTGGCGCTGCCGCAGGGCCTGCATGCGCCGTTCGTCACCACGGCGGCGCTGGTGATCTTCGGCGGCTCGCAGATCGTGCACGCCTCGGGATTCCTCGCCGTCTACCTCGCCGGTATCATCATCGGCAACCGGCCGACCCGGGCGCATAATTCGGTGGTGACGTTCCTCGACGCCGCGACCTGGCTGGCCCAGATCGTGATGTTCGTGCTGCTCGGCCTGCTGGTGTCGCCGCATCGCCTGCTGTCCAGCGCCGGCGGCGCCGTGCTGGTGGCGTTCGCGCTGATGCTGGTGGCGCGGCCGCTCGCGGTCCTGATCTGCCTCGCGCCGTTCAAGTTCAATTGGCGGGAGAAGGTCTTCATCGCCTGGACCGGCCTGCGCGGCGCGGTTGCGATCTTCCTCGCCTCGATCCCGATGCTGGTCGGCCTGTCGAAGGCCTATCTGTATTTCGACGTCGCCTTCGTCGTCGTCATCATCTCGCTATTGTTGCAGGGCTGGACATTGGGGCCGGCGGCGCGCCGTCTGCACGTCGCGCTGCCGCGCGCCGAGCGTGGTCCGCGGCGCGTCGAACTGGATCTGCCCGGCCAGCTCGAGCAGCAGCTGGTCGGCTATCCGGTGCGGCCGAAAAGCCTGTATTTCCGCCGTGGGCTGATCCCGTCATGGTCGAAGCCGACGCTGGTGATCCGCGACGAACGCATCCTGACACCGACCGAGGCCGATCCGGTCGCCCCCGGCGACTACATCTATCTGCTGGCGCCGCCGGAGCGCGCCGAGGCGCTCGACCGCTTCTTCGTCGACATGGCGCCGTCGAGCGCGCCCGATCCGCATCTGCTCGGCGACTTCATGGTGTCCGGCGAGCACACGCTCGGCGAGCTCGCCGAGATCTACGGCGTCAAGGTCGATGAGCACCAGGCCAAGCTGACGCTGGCGGACTATTTCGACATCAACCTCGACCGCGCACCGAAGGAGGGTGCGGAGCTCTGGCTCGATTCCATCGTGCTGGTGGCGCGCAGCATCAGCGGCGGCCGCGTCAACGTGGTCGGCCTGCGCTTGCCGGAGGAAGAGGAGGAGGTCGCGCCGCAAACCCGGATGCAGACCGTGCGGCGCAAGCTCGCCGACATCTGGGCATCGGTGGCCGGGGTCTGAGCGTCACTGCTTGCGCAGGAAGTTCGAGTCAGGTGCGAATTTCTTGACCATCTCGGACAGGCCGTCGTCGATCGGAGAGCCGGGCGGATCCCGGGACGCTGCGCCCTGCTTGGGCTCGCGCTCGGGCTCGTCGCCGATCTTCTGGCCGGAAATCTCGGCCAGCGCCGCGAGCAGCGATTCATCGAGATCATCAGCCGGCGGCTTGACGGGAGCTGGCTTTGCCGGAGGTGCCTTGGCAAGCGGCGGAGAAGGCGGAAGCTTGGGAGCGTCGGCGCGGGGCTCGGGCTTGGCGGGCGGCGGTGATGCCGTCGGCTTGAAGGTGTCGGTCCGCCGGGCGGCGGCCTCGCTGACCGCGGCGATCAACGATGCCTCGAGGTCGCCGGGCGGATCGGCCGGCTTGGGCGGCAATTCTGAATCCCTCGGGGCGCGTCCGACGGCCGGTTCCTGCTGGCTCGCCGTCGGTGGACGGCTGTCGGTGGCCTTGCGAGGCTTGAAGAGACCGGCGCGCTCAGCGGCAATCCTGGCCGAAGCTTCTTCGACCGCACCGAGCAGGGATGCCTCCAACGCGCCGGCGGCATTGCTCGACGAAGTCGCTGGCTCGGCGGCTGGGGCGGCGACCGGTTTGGGCTCCGGCCGGGGCGGCAGCGGCGGAGGCCGCGATCCCGCGACTGGCGCGGGAGGCGGGGCCGGCTGACCGTTGCGGGCGCGCGCGATGATGCCGTCGACGATCGCTCCCAGGCGCTTCTTGTCGGGGGCAGCCAGATAGCTCGCGGCCAGCTCATCGACATATTGCGGGCCGTAGTCGGCGAGCACCTTGGCGAGCCGGGCGATGTCGGGGTCGCTCTCGACCAACCGGCGCCAGGCCTCCTGGTCGTAGGCCGCGCCGACCGTCCGGTCGGGCCATGCCACCCGGCGCGGTTGGCGTTGCGAGGGGCCGTCCTGGCCGGCGATCGGGTCGAGGGTCGGCGGCTGCAGCCCTGGGCTAAGCCGCGGCGGCACAAATTTCGCGGCGCCGGCCGCTGCCAGATCGCCGGCCGGGCGCCGGCGGCGTTCGGCGACCTGCAGCGAGATCAGGCCAACGCCCATCAAAAGGAAGCCGAGCGCGGCCCACGCAATCGTGGCGCACAGCAGCGCGCCGATCAGCAGCAATACCCAGCCAGTCAGTCGCACGATTTGCCTTTCCCATGCCCCGATCGGATGTCCCGGCGCGGGCCTAGCAGACAAGATTGGCTATCTTATGCCGAGTTTCGGAAAAACGGCCAGCTGGGGCGTTTTCGAGCGAAGTAGCACTGGTTGGCGTGAAGAAAACGCCTCAAGCTCTAGGCGCCCGACGTCAACACCTTGACACCGCCGAACGCGGTCACCTGACCATGGCGCAGCATCACGATCTGGGTGGCGAGCTGGCGCAGCTAGGCGGCGTCGTGGCTGACATAGACCATCGGGACGCCGGCCTCGTCGCGCAATCGGACCAGGTAGGGCAGGATTTCGAGCTTGCGGCTTTCGTCGAGCGCGCCCAGCGGCTCGTCCAGCAGCAACAGCCGCGGCTTGGATAGCAGCGCCCGGCCGAGCGCGACGCGCTGGCGCTCGCCGCCGGAGAGTTTTCCAGGCCGGCGGTCGAGCAGGGCACCGATGTCGAGCAACTCGACCACGCGTTTATGCTGCGCGGGATCCTCAGCGAGGCGGTTCATGCGACGGCCGTAGTCGAGGTTGTGCCGGATATCGAGATGCGGAAACAGCCGTGCGTCCTGGAACACATAGCCGATGCGGCGGCGCCAGGTCGGGACGTGAATGCCGGCCGATGTATCGTCGACCGTCTCGCCGTCGATCACGATGCTGCCGCG
Source organism: Bordetella parapertussis (assembly GCA_943372075.1). Taxonomy (GTDB): domain Bacteria; phylum Pseudomonadota; class Alphaproteobacteria; order Rhizobiales; family Xanthobacteraceae; genus Bradyrhizobium. Next base: position 11,126 of record CALRXG020000017.1, read on the forward strand.
GTCGGGACGAACCAGGCCGGCGATGGTGTTGATCAGCGAGGTCTTGCCGGAGCCCGACGCGCCGAACAGGCCGGTGACGCGGCCCTCGCTGGTGAACGAGGCCGCGAGCGTGAACTCGCCGAGCTGCTTGGTAATGTCGACGCGCAGCATGGCTATTGTCCATGCAGGCGCGCGGTGGCGCGGCGCGCAAACACTTCGGCGGCGATCAGTGCGCCGACCGCCAGCACGACCGAGACGATCACGAGCCGCGCGGCGGCGGTGTCGCCGTCTGGGGTCTGGATCAGCGAATAGATCGCCGACGAAATCGTCTGGGTCTCGCCGGGAATGTTGGAGACGAAGGTGATGGTGGCGCCGAACTCGCCGATCGCCTTGGCGAAGCCGAGCACCATGCCGGCCAGCACGCCGGGCAGCGCCAGCGGCAGCGTCACGGTGGCGAACACCCGCCAGGGTGCGGCGCCGAGCGTCTCGGCTGCCTGTTCGAGGCGGCGGTCGACGGCTTCAATTGACAGGCGGATCGGGCGCACCAGCAGCGGAAACGACATCACGCCGCAGGCGAGTGCCGCACCGGTCCAGCGGAATGCGAACACGATGCCGAGATGCTCGGCAAGCCAGCCGCCGACCAGGCCGCGTTTGCCGAAGGTCAGGAGCAGCAGGTAACCGGTGACGACGGGCGGCAGCACCAGCGGCAGATGCACGGCGGCATCGAGCAGCGACTTGCCCCAGAAATCGCGCCGCGCCAGTAGCCAGGCGAGCGCGATGCCGAACGGGGTCGCCACCAGCGTTGCGATGACGGCGACCCGCAGCGACAGCAGGATCGCCGTCCATTCGGTCGGCGAGATATCGAACACGCGACTAGGTCGTCGGGCTGATCAGGAACTTGAAGCCGTATTTCTCGAGGATCGTCTTCGCCGCCGAGGAGCGCAGGAAGGCGAGATACTCTGATGTCTCCGGCTTCGCGGTGGTGGTCGCCGCGACCGGATAGATGATCGCCGGATGGGTGTCGGCCGGGAAGGTGCCGACGGTCTTGACGCCGGGCTCGACCTTGGCGTCGGTCGAATAGACGATGCCGAGCACGGCTTCGCCGCGCGCCACCAGCGTCAGCGCCGCGCGCACGCTCTCGGCCATCGCGAATTTCGGCTCGGCGGCCTGCCACGCGCCGAGCTTCTCCAGCGCGGCCTTGGCGTATTTGCCGACCGGCACCGCCTTGACGTCGCCGGTCGCGATCTTGCCGTCACCGGCGAGCTTGGCGAGATCGAAGCCCGGCGCGATATTGACGTTGTCGATCTTGGAATCCTTCGGCGCGATCAGCACGATCGAATTGCCGAGCAGGTTGACCCGCGTCGATTCGTTGATGTTCTTCTGCTTGATCGCGTAGTCCATCCAGTCGGTGTCGGCGGAGACGAACACGTCGGCCGGCGCGCCCTGCTCGATCTGCTTTGCCAGCGCCGAGCTCGCGGCATAGCTGGCACTGATCTTGACGCCGGTCTTGGCGGTATAGGCGGCGTCGACCTCGTCGAGCGCGTTCTTCATCGAGGCGGCGGCGAAGACGGTGAGTGTCTTGTCTTCGGCCCGCGCGGGCGAATGGATCGCGCCGAGGACGAGGACGAAGGCGGTGAAAAGTCCGGCAAATCGTGACATGGAAAGCGCTCCGTGCGAGCTCGCGCGCGAACAGGCACGCGCAGATCAGGCGTTGGGTGGGTTCTGGGCGCGACGGACGGAAGCGCTGTTCCGCTGCTTCCCGAAGGACTTACGGTCGTCCGGGATATCGCACTGCAAACATAGCAGGCTGAGGCTTACGGTAAAGGCGACCCTTTGTCTAACGCATGATCCGGAAAAGTGCGAAGCGGTTTTCCGAAAAGATCATGCGCAACAAGGAGCTAAAGCGCGATGACGATTCGATCTCGTCGCGCTTTGGCGGGACGCCCTATTGATCCGCCGGCTGGATCGCGATCGAGAGCGAGCTCTCCTTCGCGCCGCTGACCTGCAATACGAACGGGCTCGCGGCGAGATCGTATTTCATGGTCTTGCGGATACCGTCGCAATCGGTCGCGCCGCTGAAGGCCTTCGGCTTCAGGAAATGCCCGTCCTGCACCAGGTCGACCCAGGCGCCGGCCGACAGGCTGACGGTATAGAGCCCGGCCTTCGGCGCGGCCTTGAAGCTGGTGAAGCCGGCGAAGGTGCCGTCCTTCGGCGCGCGCTCCGGCGGCGAGGGCAATTTGGCGTCGGCGGGGGCCACCAGCGCCAGGGTGATGGCGGTCGAGGGCAATGCGGCCTGCTCGCTGCCCGAGGCAAGCCTGGCGCGATCGGGCGCGGTGAGCGCGGTGCGGGCGCGGTCGATCGACCATTTGAACTTGTCGCAGCCGCTCGGCTCCTCTGCCGCAAAGGCGGGAACGGAAACGAGCAGCAGCGATGCGGCGAGGAGCGATGTGCGCATGTCTGGTCCAATGCAATTGTGACGGATGAAACAGATCAGCGGCCCCGATCCATCGCGCGCCCGCGCTTACGGCGCGGCCACGCGCGATCATAACGTAGTTCAAGCAGGCCGGCATAGCCGCCTGACAAAGATGTTATTGCCCTGGAAAGGGAGGGGCCGCTGTCGGGGACGCTATTTCAGCGGCAAGAACAATTCCGCGACCGCCTCATGCTCCGGCACCTCCGGGAAGAAGCTCAGCCGCTGGCAATAGATCGGGAAGTCGCGGGCCTCCTCGCCGCTGGCCGGCAGCCAGTCGCGATAAAGGTAGAGCGCGGCGGGCTCCAGATTGTCGGTGTTGCCGACGATGTGCAGCACTGCGCAGCGTCCGCCAGGGATCTCGCCGGCCTTGATCGGCGCGCCGTTCGCCTCGATCGGCCGATCGGTCCCGACGCACAGGTCCACGCTGTAGTCGGCAGCCGACGCAGGGCGCCGCTCGGAACGCCAGACATTGAAGGTCGGATGTGTTCTGGGGTGCAGGCCGGCGGCCTTGCGCCACGCGATGAAGCGCTGGATGGTGGCGCCGAGCGCCGCCGGGTCGCCTCGATGCTCCATGATTGCCACCGGCGTGGTGGGCACGTCGCGGATCGTCACGTCGTCAGTGGTAAAGGTCTTCTGCATGAGCTTGCTCCTCGCATTGTCGAGAGGCCCGAAGGCCGCAAGCCACGGCTCCCAGTCGGGAGATTTCTGGAACGATGACGGCGATTGCCCGAACCGTTGCCGAAAGGCGCGGGCGAAGGCATCAGGTGCATCGTAGCCGGCATCCATCGCGATGTCCGTGACGCTGTGGGCGTCCCGGTAGGCCAGCCGGTATGAAGCGCGCTTCATGCGGGCGAGCTGGACATAGCGATGCACGGACAGCCCGAAGGTCGCCGTGAACTGCCGGTGGAAGTGATACTTCGAGTAGGCTGCGATGCTGCTCAGCGTGTCCAGGTCCAGCTCGTCGTCCAGATGCCGGTCGATGTGATCCAGCACCCGCTGCATCCGGGCATGGTAATTCTGAAGCGCCGCCTTCACCGTTCCGTCCTCCGTGGAAGCGCCAGTCAAGCGCACGCGGCCATCACGCGCTCGACCGATCTTGCGGTCTTGTCAGCGCGGCGAACAAGGACCTACTGCTTGGCGTCGGGGGCGTTCAGCACCGTCCTGCAATCCGCCGGCATCTGCGCCAGCGTCATCGGTGGATGCGGCTTCGGTGGCTTCGGCGGCGGCTTCGGATGCAGCACCGAATCCTTGAACCAGAAGGCGAGATCAGAGGGCTTGCAGCCTTCGCCTTCCGTTTGCGGTTTCTGGCTTTCGCATTCGGGGCTGCCGGACGGGCACCGGATGCGGATGTGGAAGTGGTAGTCGTGGCCCCACCACGGCCGGATCTTCGACAACCAGCTGCGATCACCCTTGGCCTCGCGGCACAGCGCCTTCTTGATCGCCGGATTGACGAAGATGCGCTGCACCGCCGGCTCGCGCGCCGCGTCGCGGAGGACGAGCAGATGGCCCGGCGTGAACACGCGCGGGTCGACGTCGAGCCGGTCGTCGCGGACCATCATCACCGCCGACATCTCTTCGCGATCCTCGCGCGACAGTTGGCGATTGGGCATCGGTGTCAGCCAGACGTCGGCGTCGAGCCCGATCTGGTGGCTGGCGTGACCGGAGAGCGCGGGGCCGCCGCGCGGCTGGCCGATATCGCCGACCAGGATGCCCGGCCAGCCGGCGTCCTTGTGCGCGTTGGCCGCCAGCCGCTTCAACAGCGCGATCATGTCGGGATGGCCCCAGTAGCGATTGCGCGACAAGCGCATCACCTGCCAGGTGTCGCCGTTGAGCGGCATCTGCGCAGCGCCGGCGAGACAGCCCTTGGTATAGCCGCCGATCGACTGGGTCGGCATCGCCGCCGGCAGCACTTTGCGTGCGAACAGCTGCTTCGCCCCGATCGCCGGATCGTTCGGGTTGGCCAGCGGCGGCAATGGCTGCGGATTGAGCGAGCCCTTGTCCTGCGCCCGCGCGGAGATGGTGCAGGCGACGAGGGCGGAGACCAGAAGCGGGATCAGACGCAGGCGGGATGTCATTCGGATCACTCTGTCTGCGCAAGGCTAACATGGATTCGGGCCAGACGAACCGCGCTTTCATCCCATTTGCTTGATCGCCCACAGGGCGGATCAAGCTTGCAGGACGGGCACCGTGCATGAATGCCTGTCGGTGGCCTCGCGGGCCGATCCGTTGTAACTCCTCGAGCCTTCGCGAGAGCTACGGTAGGAGAATGAAATGCCGATTGGTGCAGGTTCGGTTCGAGTGCGGCAGGCGACGCGATCCGACCATGACTTTCTTGTCGCGCTCTCTCCGCGTCTCTCAGGCGTCCCCGGTCCCGCGTGGCATGACTTGCGCGCGATGGAGCAGTTTCAGGACCGCTACATGGCCGCCACCGTGAACCAGGCCGTCGAAAACTCCCGGACACTCATCGCCGTGTCGGACGATGATGTGCGGTTGGGTTACGTCCATATGCAGCCCGGAAAGGATGGAGTGACGGACGAAGCATGTGGCTATGTCGCGATCCTTGCCCTGACGGAGCAGGCCGAGGGGCAGGGCATCGCCAGATTGCTGATGAACCATGCCGAGGCTTGGGCGCGCGAAATGAAGTATCGGTTTCTCAGTCTCGATGTGTTCGCCGACAACAGACGCGCGATTGATTTTTATGAGCGCGATGGCTTTCGTTCGGAGACGATCCGCATGGTCAAGCCGCTATAGCCCGCAATCGGAAGTCACGCCTTGTTTTTGCGGGTGCTGCCTTAACCCGGCGATAACCCTGTCACACACTGACAAACATTCGAGCGCTTGAAGCGCTTTCGGTGCATTCATTGTGCAGCGGCGCGTGGATTTACGCTTCCTTCACCACGCGCCGGCGCTGCCACGCTGCAAATCCGCGCAGTGCGTCACTTGCATACCGCCGGCAATTCGCGCCCGGCGCGAACCCGCCTCCGAAGCAGGCATGCCGCGACTTCTCAGCGCGCGCAGCTGCTCGCCAAGAGATACTAATTTTTCAGAGACTTATCGCAGAAATATCGCCGAACTGGAATGCGCGTGGGGCGTGCGACACCGATGATGCGGCCAAAGAAAATCAAGAAACCGAAGCAGTCCAAACTATCCCGTTCCCGGGGCCGCCGGCCCACGCCGATCCCGAGAGTGTCAGGCGGTTCGCGCCGGCCCGCGGCCGAGATCGGCGAACTGGTGCGCCAGCGTGCGCAGGCCGAGGCCGCGATCGCCGAGGCGCGCAAGTCCAACGCGCGATTGCGCGAGGCGATCGACATCCTGCCGCAGGGCATCGTGTTCCTGGACCCCGAAGGCCGCTACACGCTGTGGAACAAGAAATACTCTGAAATCTACAAGCGCAGCTCCGACCTGTTCGAGCACGGCGCGCGCCTGGAAGACACCATCCGCATCGGCGTCGCGCGCGGCGATTATCCCGAAGCCGCCGGGCGCGAGGAAGAGTGGATCGCCGAGCGGCTCAAGAGGATGTACCAGCCGGGCGAGCGCCACGAGCAAACGCTGGCCGATGGCCGCGTGGTGCTGATCGAGGAGCGGCTGACCTCGGATGGCGGCATTGTCGGCCTGCGTGTCGACATCACCGAATTGAAACAGCGCGAGGCGTCGTTCCGCCTGCTGTTCGACGGCAATCCGGTGCCGATGATCCTGTGCGCGCTCGACGGCGAACGGATCCTGGCCGTCAACGATGCCGCGATCGCGCATTATGGTTATGTGCGTGCCGAATTCGAGAAGATGACGATCAGGAGCTTGCAGGCGTTCGATCCCGAACTGCCCTGGGCGCCAGGCCGCAGCAGCGATGAGCAGGCGGCGCGGACCTGGAAGCACGTGCGCGCGGACGGCACGCTGATCGACCTTGCGATCTACTCGCGCCAGCTGATGCATGGCGATCAGCCCGCGATGCTGCTCGCGCTGATGGACATCACCGAGCGCAAGCGCGCCGAGGCGCGGCTGGCCTTCATGGCCCAGCACGACGGCCTGACCGGGCTGCCGAACCGCAATCTGCTGCGCCAGCAGATGGACGAGATGCTCCAGCATACCCGCCGCTCGACCGACAAGGTCGCGGTGCTGATGCTTGGGCTCGACAATTTCAAGGCGGTCAACGAAACGCTCGGCCACGGCATCGGCGACAAGCTGTTGCGCGGCGTCGCCAAGCGGCTGCGCTCGACGCTGCGCGAGGAAGACGCGTTGGCCCGCCTCAACTCCGATGAATTCACCATCGTGCAGGGCGGCGTGATGCGGCCCGAGGACGCGGTGCTGCTGGCACGGCGGATCCTGGAGGCGATCGGCGAGCCCTATCTGCTCGAGGGGCATTCGGTGGTGATCGGCGCCAGCATCGGGATCGCGATGTCGCCCGGCGACGGCGAGGATTCCGAGAAGCTGCTGAAGAGCGCCGACATGGCGCTGTCGCGCGCCAAGAGCGAGTTCCGCGGCACCTTTTCCTTCTTCGAGGCCGAGATGGACGCGCGCGCCCAGAGCCGCCGCAAGATCGAGATCGATCTGCGCGATGCGATCCAGAACGAAGGCCTGCAGCCCTACTACCAGCCGCTGGTCGACCTCACCAGCGGGCGCATCACCGGCCTCGAGGCGCTGGTGCGCTGGCCGCATCCGGAGCGCGGCATGATCTCGCCCGGCGAATTCATCCCGGTCGCCGAGGAGACCGGCCTGATCAACTCGCTCGGCTCGTTGATGCTGCGTCGTGCCTGCATGGACGCCGCGCAATGGCCTGACGACGTGCGCGTCGCCGTCAATCTGTCGCCGTTGCAGTTCCGCACCGGCAATCTGCTGGCGCTGGTCACCGACGCGTTGCGACAATCCGGCCTGCCGGCGCGGCGGCTCGAACTCGAGATCACCGAGACGCTGCTGCTCGAGAAGAGCAGCCAGGTGCTGGCGACGCTGCACGCGCTGCGCGCGCTCGGGGTGCGGATGTCGATGGACGATTTCGGCACCGGCTATTCGAGCCTCAGCTATCTGCGCAGCTTCCCGTTCGACAAGATCAAGATCGACCAGTCCTTCGTGCGCGACCTCGGCGCCAACCCGGATGCGCAGGCGATCGTGCGCTCGATCGTCAGCCTCGGGATGGGACTTGGCGTCACCATCACCGCCGAGGGCGTCGAGACCGAGGCGGAGCTAAGCTGCCTGCGCGCCGAGGGCTGCCACGAGGGCCAGGGCTTCCTGTTCAGCCGCGCCCGGCCGAACGCCGAGGTGATCAGCCTCTTGAAAGCGCAACGCGTCGCCACGGCGCTGGTGGCGTAGCCGCCAGGGCTCTCCCGTCATTGCGAGCGCTGCGAAGCAATCCATCTATCCTCCGCGCGGTGAGATGGATTGCTTCGTCGCTTCGCTCCACGCAATGACGGCAAGGATTACGCCTTGCCGCCCGCCGCCTTCTTATTCAGATGATAGGTCAGCGCCAGCGCCACGCAGTGGCGTAGCGCGGGCTCAGGGAGCTTGCCGGCGACATCGAGCAGGATCGCGCGATTGCCGCTGTAGCTGAGTTCGGGATAGAGCTCACGAAAGGTCTCGACCAGATTGGTCTGGCAGTGGAAGTAGACCGCGACCTGATCGGCGGCCGGCTTCACCTGGTCGATCCGGATCGTGCTGCCGCTGCCGGTCTCCGCCGTCAGGTAGCTCGGCTGGCCCCATTTCAGCGTCTCTTGCAGCGCGCCGACGCCCTTGGTCGTCTTCGCGGCCTCGAAGATCAGCCGCCGCAGCGCCAGCAGCTTGGCCTTGACGGGGGCAGGGTAGCCGTCGAACAGCGAGTCCGCGGCCTTCGCTTGCGGGGGACGTGCAGCCTTCGTGGTCGACGTTGCCGGCTTGCGCATGGAGAACTCCGAGAGGAGGACATACCGTGTTTATCTACCACAGCGCCTTGAAGGTCATATAGAGCGCCATCAGCGACACGAAGAAGATCATCGCGATGCGGAGCGTCGCGCGATCGATATGGTTGGCCGCGCGGGCGCCGAGATCGGTGCCGACGAGCAGGCCGCCGACGACTCCCGCCAGTACCGGCCATGACGCGAGCGAGCCCTCGCTCCAGTAAATCCAGGCCGACGGGAGCGTGGTCGGGATCAGCGACATCACAAGGCTCGCCATCTGCGCCTGGTGTTGCGGCACGCCGAGCACGGCGCTCAGGCCCACCACGGTTGCCAGGCCGCCGCCAATGCCCAGGAAGCCCGACGACAGGCCGGCCAGCAGGCCGACAGAGAGCAGCGCCGGCCAGGAGATGTCGCGCGCCGCGCGACCGTCGTCATGATCTGCCTTGTCGCGCCCGCCGCGCAGGATCAGCATCGCGTCGAGTGCGACGAGATAGGCCACATAAGTCCAGCGAAGCGCGGGCTCGCCGACATGGTTCGCGGCGAGCGCGCCGGCCGTCCCCCCGGCGACGAAGCCAATGGTCAGAAGAATGATCCAGCGCAGCGGCGTGCGGTTGCCGCTCTGCCAGTAACGCCTGATCCCGGTGAGGCTGGTCGGTGGCACCTGCGCGACCAGCGAAATGCCCTGCGCGACGTGCTGCCCGGCGCCAAGCAACAGCACCGAGAACACCACCAGCCCGCCGCCAGGGCTGACGCCAACCAGCCCGGCGGTCAGGCCGCCGGCCAAACCGGTGATCAGGCCGGCAAGGAGATCGTGGATGGCCATCGGGGTTCCGTCAGCGTTTCGCGGCGAGACCGGCGAGAAAGGTTTCGAAAACCTGCATGGCCTCGGATGTGGAGATGGATTCGCCCCACAGCCGTTGCAGCACGATGCCCTGGAACATGGCGACGATCGCCCGCGCTGCGCCGCGCGGCTGAACGGCGCGGTCGATCACACCGCGCTTCTGCCCCCGGCGCAGCATCTCGGCGATCAAGGTGATCGGCTGCCGTATCCCGCTTGCCACCTGTTCGCGGATCACGTCGTCGCGGAGCGCTTCCGCCCAGAGTTGAAGGCCGACACGGCGGGCCCGCAAGCCCGCTTCCTTTTGCAAGTCGCCGAGGAAGGCGCGCGCGACCGCCCGCAGGCCCTGCAACGGATCATCGGTGTCGCCTCCGGCAGCGAACAGCGTGCTGTCGCGACCGTGACGGCTGTCGCTGATCGCCTGGATCAATTCGTCCTTGCTAGCGAAGTGTCCGTAGATGCAGCCCGCGCTGAGGCCGGACTCCTTGATCACGTCCTGGATCGTGGTCTGGTGAAAGCCCTGCCGCGCAAAGCAGTTCTCGGCGGCGCGCAGGATCTCCTCGCGGCGCAGCGCCAGGGTTTCGGGTTTCACCTTCGGCATGATCGGTTCCTTCGGAGTCCCGGCGCAGCCTGAGCGGCGGGACGACTTGACGTTCGCAGGCCTTCACTATAAAGAACGAATATTCGTTTTGTAAAGAGAGGAGCGCGCGTCGTGATCGGCTTTGTGAAGCTCTTGTCCCAACCCGGCGCCGGGGAGGCGGCGCAGGTCGCGCTGCCATCCGCCGGCGCGCGCATCGCATTCTTGCTCGCCGGCTTCGCGCTGGTGCTGCTGTTCGAGGCGGCATTTCCGCTGTTCGACTACGCCCGCAGCGAACGGCTGCGTAACATCGGGCGCAACGCCGCCATCACCGTGATCTTCGTTGGCGTCAATCTGTTGCTCAGTCCGCTCTCGCCGCTGGCCACGCATTGGACCGCGGACGCGGGATTCGGCCTGTCCTACTGGCTCGGACTGTCAGCCCCGGCTCAACTCCTGCTCGGCCTCATCGGGCTCGACCTCTTCACCTATTTCGCTCACGTCTCGATGCACAAGCTCGGCTGGATGTGGCGCTTCCACCGCGTGCACCACGCCGACCGCTTCGTCGATGTCACCACTGCGTTCCGCGAGCATCCGGGTGAGACGCTATGGCGGATCAGTTGGCATATCGCCGGCGTCGTTGTGTTCGGAACGCCGGCCTGGGTGCTGGTCACCTATCTGACGCTGTCGGCGCTGAACGGCCAGCTCGAGCATGCCAATATCCGGCTGCCCGAGCGCCTCGATCGCTGGCTGCGGCTGCTGTTCGTGACGCCGAACATGCACAAGATGCATCATTCCCGTCACCAGCCGGAGACCGACAGCAACTATTCGAACCTGCTCTCGATCTGGGACCGGCTTGGCGGCACCTACAATCATGGCCCGCGCTTCGCCGAATTGCGTTACGGGCTCGATGCCTTCGATGGCTCCGAGCAGCAATCGTTGCGGGGTCTGCTGAAGATGCCCTTCATGCGCGATTGGGGAGGATCGGCGCCGGATGGCAAATCCGAACAATCCGCACCGCCGCCCCTCCTGCCGTGGCCGTGATGTGAACCGCAGCGCCGCCGGTCACGCGGCGTTGCGCAGGCCGGCGAGGAAGGTGTCGACGCTGTGTGATAGCGCGGAGGCGTGATCGCCGAGCTGGCCGGACGTATCCAGCACATTGCCGGTGAGCGCGCGGGATTGACCGGCGGCCTTGCTCGCGCCAGCGATATTGGCGGAGACTTCGCCGGTTCCGGAGGAGGCCTGCTGCACGCTGCGGGCGATCTCCCGCGTCGCCGAGTCCTGCTGCTCGACGGCGGCCGCGATCGCGGTGGCGATGCCCGAGATCTCGCGGATGGTGCTGCTGATGTCGCCGATCGCGCTGACGCAATTGCCGGTGGCGGATTGGATCGCGCCGACCTGGCCGGCGATCTCGTCGGTCGCCTTTGCGGTCTGGCTCGCCAGTTCCTTGACCTCGGAGGCGACCACGGCGAAGCCGCGGCCGGCGTCGCCAGCGCGCGCCGCCTCGATGGTGGCGTTGAGCGCCAGCAGATTGGTCTGGCTGGCGATCGCGCTGATCAGGCGCAGCACGTCGCCGATCTTCTCGGCGGATGCGGCGAGGCTCGTCACCATCTCGGTGGTCTCCGCAGCCTTCGCCACGGCATTGTCGGCGACCCGGCTGGAATGGTGGACCTGGCGGCCGATCTCGGTGATCGAAGAAGCGAGCTCCTCCGTTGCCGCTGCAACTGCATTGACGCTGGCCGACGCCTCCTCCGACGCGGCGGCTGCAGCCGAGGTCCGTTCGGAGGCGCCGTTGACGCTCGACGTGATCTCGCTGGCAACGCGCTGCATGTCGCTCGACGATCTCGCGACGGCGGCGACCATGCCCTTGACGTCGGCTTCGAAGCGGTCGGCCATCTGTCGTTGCAGCACCTGCTTGTCGGCCTCCGCCTTCACCTTGTCGGCCTCCTGCGCCTCGCGCAGCGAAGAGGTCTCGATCATGCTGCGGCGGAACACGTCGACCGCCTTGGCCATGGTGCCGAGTTCGTCGCGGCGCTCGCTGCCGGGAATTGTGACGTTGGTGTCGCCGCTGGAGAGGCGGTTCATGACAGCGGTGATCGCGGTGAGCGGCCGTGACAGGCCGCGGCCGAGCAGGAAGGCGAGCAGGATGGCAGCGGCCAGGATCGCGACCACGCCGAGGATCAGGTTGCGCTGCGCGGTTGCGGCAGCGGCCGCATAGTCGCTGGTGTCCTTGATGATCTCGAGCACGGCGACCGGTTCGCCGGCATAGTTCTTGATCTGGCCGAGATAGAGCTCGACCTCGTGGCCGTCGAGAACGGCGTCGCGCAGCACGACCGCGCCATTCATCACGCTCTTGAGCTCGTCCTGGGTCGCGACCACGGTGTCGCCGAAGGTCGATGACAGCCGCTTGAAGCTCTGGCCGTCGAAGGAATGCACGGCGAGGTCGATACCGAAGCGCTTCTTGGCGCGGTCGACGAATTCCTTGCCGAAGGCGACGCCGATGTCGACATTGGCCAATGTCTTGCCGTCATGCATCACCGGGGTCATGCCGAAGATCGACAGCGCTTCGCGGCCCGGCTCGACGCCGACGATCGGCTTGCCGGCCTTGATCGATTCCACCACCGTGGTCCGCCGCGCAGAGGCGTCATCGCCGAAGGTCTTTGGCGCATGGACCCGGTAGAAGCTCGTCGCCGGAGCCTGCCAGAACGAGATCAGCGGAATGCCTTGCGCCTTCATCGCGGCCCAGGGCGCGGCGAGCAGCTTGCCGAGGCCGTCGCGATCATTCTTGGCGATGGCGTCCTCGACCGGCGGCAGTGTTGCGATCACGGCCGAGACCGCGAGCGCGGCGCGTCCCTCATATTCGATCGCTGCAATCACGCTGTCATATTGCAGCCTGAGCTGCTGATCGAGCGCGAGCCGGGTCAGTGCGCGTTGCTGGCTGATGGAGAAGCCACCGAGGATCGCGCAGGCGATTGCGACAGTCAGGGCAATCGCCAGGATCAGGCGGGCGGCAATCGATCGAAGCGTGAACATAGTACCAGCGGAACTCCAGGGATTCTCGAGCCCGCAAGCTCTCAGAAAAAGCTTAACAACCGGGTGTTGTCGCCGGCGGCTTCCTCACTTTCGTATCACCACTAACGCGTCGTCGGCGCCGCTGCGAGATTGCCCGAGAGGATCGCCTTGCCGGCGTCCTCATACTGGGTGTCGCGGGCCTGGATCTGCTGCGCGATCGCATGCATGTCACGGAACCGTCGCTCGAACGGATTCTTCGCGAACACCGCTGTCGCGCCCGACATGTGATAGGCGATGTCGACCACGGAGGCCGACTGGTGGATGGTCCAGGTCGAAGCGATGCGGATCGCGACGCGATGCGCTTCGCTGATCGGATCGCCGCGCGACAGATCGCGCCAGACCTCGTTGGCGGTCGCGTACAGATAGGCACGCGCGGCGCGCAGGCTCGCCTCGGTGCGGCCGATCTGCCCCTGCACCGCATTGTTGTCGCGCATTGCCTTGAGGCCTTGCGGGGTCTTGCCGCGCGCGAGCTCGGTCGCCGCATCGAGCATGGCGCGCGCAACGCCGAGCGAGGTCGCGGCAAAGCCCATGCTGAACACCATGTTGGTGGTGAGCTTGTAGAGCGGTCCCGTTTCGCGGCATGCGCTAAGGTCGTCGCGCAGCGCGGCGAATTTCTCCGGGATGAAGAGGTCGTCGACCGAATAGGAATCGGTGCCGGTGCCCCTCAGGCCGATCACGTCCCAGACGTCATACATCGTGGCTGATAACATCGGGAACAGGATGGTGCGGATCTCCGGCGAGCCGTCAGGCTTGTTGCGCGGTGAACCGTCGGCTTCGACGACCCGGACGTGGGCGCCGAGCCAGCTTGCCTGTCGCGAGCCCGAGGCAAAATCCCAGCGCGCGCTGGCGCGGTAGCCGCCCGGCTCGGCGCGAACCGTGTGGGCGATCGCGCCCCAGGCCAGGATGCCGGGCGCGGTGTTGAAGATCTCGTCGGCGGCGTCGGGATCGAGATAGGCCGCGGTCATGGCGCAGACGCTGCACTGGCCGAGGCACCAGGCGGTCGACGCGTCGGCCTTGGCGATCTCCTCCTGCATCTGCATGAATTCTTCGAGTGTCGCCTCGGCGCCACCAAAACGCTTCGGCAGCAACGCCCGGTACAGTCCGTTGTCGACGAGTGCCGCGGTCACGGAAGGCGTCAGCCGCCGCGTCCGTTCGATGTCGTCGGCTTCGCTGATGATCAGCGGCGCCAGTGCGCGCGCCCGCTCGACAAGGTCAAACCCCTGCGGCTTGTTCATGCGTTTCCTCGGCCCCTTCAGTCGTTCTTGTTGGGCGCGTCAGGCGATGGTGACCCATCCGGCCGGGGAGGGCAAGGTAGGATGGTGTGTCCGCAGATCAGCCATCCGCTGTTGGTGCCGATGCGTGACGGATCGACGGACGCGCTTATGCGGCGGCGCGGCCGAGATCGAGCGACGGCTGGCGCCTGGTGGGAAAACTCAGCGCCACGGCGACCGCGGCGAGGCCGATCGCGAAGGAACCGGCGTGCAGCCACGTATAGCCGTGGAATGTGTCGTACACATAGCCGCCGGCCCACGGCCCGAGCGCCATGCCGAGGCTCGCGAATGCCGACACCGCGCCGAACACCGTGCCCATGATGCGCGCGCCGAAGAACTCGCGCACCAGCACCGCATACAGCGGCATCACGCCGCCATAGGCGAGGCCGAACACCACCGACAGCGCGTAGAACTCGCCGAGCCGCGCCACCGCGAGATAGGTCGCGATCGACAGCGCCTGCACCAGCAGGCCGCCGACCAGCACCGGCTTGGCGCCGAGCCGGTCTCCGAGCACGCCGAGCAGCAGCCGGCCGCCGAGCCCGGAGAAGCCGGCGAGGCTGTACACCGTGACCGCGGTGAGCGGCGCGATGCCGCACACCATGGCGTAGGACACCATGTGGAAGATCGGTCCGGAATGCGCGGCGCAGCACGCGAAATGCGCCAGCGCCAGCGTGATGAATTGCGGCGTGCGCAGCGCTTGTGCCGCGGTCCATTCCGCTTGCGGCGCATCCGTGGCTGCGGCGTTCGCGTCAGTCGTGCCCTGCGGCGCGGCGCGGACCAGGAACGCGGCGGGGATCAACAGCGCCCATGCGGCGATGCCGATGACCAGCATCGCGAAGCGCCAGTCATAGGCGGTGATCAGCCAGCTCGCCGATGGCGCGACCGTCAGCGGCGACACGCCCATGCCGGCCGACACCAGTGCGACCGCGAGGCTGCGATGCTTGTCGATCCAGGCGCTGGCAAGCGCCATCATCGGCGCATAGAAGCTGCCGGCGGCGATCCCGATCAGCACGCCGAAGCAGAGCTGGAATTGCCACAGGCTCTGCGCCTGGCTCGCCGTCACCAGGCCGAGGCCGAGCAGCAGCGCGCCCGCCAGCACCACGATGCGGGTGCCGAAGCGGTCGGACAGCGCGCCCCACGCGAACGCCGCAAAGCCCATGCAGAGGAAATCCAGCGTTGCAGCCGCCGAGATGCCGGCGCGCGACCAGCCCATCGCATCGGAGATCGGTTGCAGGAACACGGCGAGCGACAGCATCGTGCCAAAGCCGACGCAGGTCATCAGCGCGCCCGCGCCGACGACGACCCAGCCATAGTCAAAGCGCGCGGCCTTGCTCATGCGTTTCCCCGTTGCGCGGTCTTGCTGTTGTTGGTCCGCGCTTGGGGCGTGATGGTGGCGCATCCGTCCGCCATCGGCAAGCCAGCCCTCTCGACTGCCGGACTTCGCGCTATGCATGGATGGCGGCTAGAGCGTTTTCGAGCAAGGTGGATACCGGTTCGCGTGAAGAAAACGCGTCAAGACAAGAACCCAGAGCCCCGTTCCGATTCTATCGGAACGGGAAAGGCTCTAGCCTAGCCGCACTCCCAGGCGCGCCCGATCGGCGTCCAGACCCAGCACGGGCCGTAGCTGCCGCCATTGTAGCGGCCTCCGCCATGGAAGCCGGGGCGGCCGAAGTAGTGCCAGTCCCCGCCATACCAATATTGCGGCGAAAAGTCCGGGTAGCCGCGCGCGGCACCGCGCGGGCCGAGCACCGGAATGGTCGGATTGGGTGGCTGCCGATAGCCGGGCAGGAAGCCGTAGCCATGCCAGCGCGTGCTGCCGTGGCGCTTTTTCGAGGAGGCGGCCGAGCTCAGGTCCGGCTGCAACAATGCGAGGATGACGATCGAGAACGACAGGATGCGCAACATGATCCGAATTTAGCCCGCACGCGGGGTGATGGCGATTCAAATCATGGTGCGTTTTGTTGCTGGGACAATAACGGGCAACACCGGCGCCATCGGCTCAGCTATCCACCTTGAGCGCGGCGATGAAGGCTTCCTGCGGGATGTCGACCTTGCCGAACTGCCGCATCTTCTTCTTGCCTTCCTTCTGCTTCTCCAGAAGTTTCCGTTTGCGCGTGATGTCGCCGCCATAGCACTTCGCGGTGACGTCCTTGCGCAGCGCGCGGACGGTTTCGCGCGCGATCACCTTGCCGCCGATCGCCGCCTGGATCGGGATCTGGAACATGTGCGGCGGGATCAGCTCCTTCATCTTCTCGACCATGGCGCGGCCGCGGCCCTCGGCGCGGGTGCGATGCACCAGCATCGACAGCGCGTCGACCGGCTCGGCGTTGACCAGGATCTGCATCTTGACGAGGTCGGCCGGCTTGTAGTCGGTCAGATGATAGTCGAACGAGGCGTAGCCCTTGGAGACCGACTTCAGGCGATCGTAGAAGTCGAACACCACCTCGTTGAGCGGCAGATCGTACTTCACCATCGCGCGCGAGCCGACATAAGTCAGCTCCTTCTGCGCGCCGCGGCGGTCCTGGCACAGCTTCAAGACGCTGCCGAGATATTCGTCGGGGGTGAGGATCGTCGCCTCGATCCACGGCTCCTGGATCTCGGCGATCTTGACCACGTCGGGCATGTCGACCGGGTTGTGGATCTCCAGCTCAGTGCCGTCGGTCAGCTTCATCTTGTAGATCACGCTCGGCGCGGTCGCGATCAGGTTGAGATCGAACTCGCGCGACAGCCGCTCCTGGATGATCTCCAGGTGCAGCAGCCCGAGGAAGCCGCAGCGGAAGCCGAAGCCGAGCGCGGCCGAGGTTTCCATCTCGAAGGAGAAGCTGGCGTCGTTCAGGCGCAGCTTGCCCATCGCCGCGCGCAGCGTCTCGAAATCGTCGGCGTCGACCGGGAACAGGCCGCAGAACACCACCGGAATCGCCGGCTTGAAGCCCGGCAGCATTTCGGTGACCGGCTTCCGGTCGTCGGTGATGGTGTCGCCCACGCGCGTGTCGGCGACTTCCTTGATCGCCGCGGTGATGAAGCCGATCTCGCCCGGGCCGAGCTCCTCGACCTGCTGCATCTTCGGCGTGAAGAAGCCGACGCGCTCGACGTCGTAGGCGGCACCGGTGCCCATCATCCGGATGCGCTGCCCCTTCTTCATGGTGCCGTCGACGACGCGGATCAGCACCACCACGCCGAGATAGACGTCGTACCAGCTGTCGACCAGCAGTGCCTTGAGCGTCGCGTCGCGGTCGCCCTGCGGCGGCGGCAGGCGGGTGACGATCGCCTCCAGCACGTCGGGCACGCCGACGCCGGTCTTGGCCGAGATCATCACCGCGTCAGACGCGTCGATGCCGATCACGTCCTCGATCTGCTGCTTGACCTTCTCGGGCTCGGCCGCGGGCAGGTCGACCTTGTTGAGGACCGGCACGATCTCGTGATTGTTGTCGAGCGCCTGATAGACGTTGGCCAAGGTCTGCGCCTCGACGCCCTGGCTGGCGTCGACCACCAGCAGGGAACCCTCGCAGGCCGCCAGCGACCGCGAGACCTCGTAGGCGAAGTCGACATGGCCGGGCGTGTCCATCAGGTTGAAGATGTAATCCTTGCCGTCCTTGGCGCGGTAGTTGAGCCGGACGGTCTGCGCCTTGATGGTGATGCCGCGCTCGCGCTCGATATCCATCGAATCGAGCACCTGCTCCTTGCCCGCCATTTCACGATCCGACAGGCCGCCCGTCATCTGGATCAGGCGGTCGGCAAGGGTCGATTTGCCATGGTCGATATGGGCGACGATGGAGAAGTTGCGGATGTTGGAAATCGGGGCAGTTGTCATGGGGCGCGGGATAGCATCCGCACCCCCGCGCG